>SAAW01000006.1 GCA_009929275.1 Clostridia bacterium | reverse complement strand
GATTACAATAATGGCAATGGGAATTTTCAAAATCAAAACACTAATGGGGGAAATATGAATTTTGGCAATTTGTTTCAAAATCAGGGCAATAATGGCGGAAATATGATGTCAAATTTAATGTCTATGCTTTCGCAAAATATGGGGGGCGGGGGCGGTGATGGTGGCAATAACCCCAACTTAATGTCGCTTATGGGCAATCTTATGCCAAATATGATGCAAAATGGTGCCGGAGGCATCTTGGGAAACTTTTTGAAAAATGACAAAAAAAGCACTCCTTCAAGTGACAGCCCAAAGATTGATAGTTTCAAAAAAATAAAAAATCTTGATTAGAGATTTTTTAATTTAAAAACATTTTATAATAATTTTTAAAGAAATTAGAGAGTTTCGTCTTCATTATTGAAAGATTTTATAATCTCGTTGATGATGATGAGATTTTTAAAAACGACGGCGTGTTCAAAACCTTTGAGGTTAAGCCCTGTGTGTTTTTTCACTTTGTCAAGGCGATAGTTTAGGGTGTTGCGATGCATAAAAGTCTTTGCACTTGTGACGCTGGAGTTTAGGTTGTTTTCAAAAAATGCGTATATGGTCTTCATAAGTTCCGCATCATTTATGATCACTTGAATGTTTGCGTGGTCGATGACTTTCTTGTATTCATCAAAATTTTTCTGTGAAAAACAGTTTATAAGGTTCTCGGGGGAAAACATTTGAATAATCTTTTCCTCAATTGTCTGATTTTCGTCAAAAGTTAGATTGCAAACAATCAGTTTCTTCCTTCCCATTTTCTTTTGTACTCCTCTAATCTATTTTATCAATTGCTCCATAGTTTAAGTGAACGATGCTTGTTGCGATGCTTTGTGCCAACTTTTCGTCACTTGTTGCAAAGATGACAAGAGTGTTTGGCTTCACAAAATATTTTTTGAAAAGTTTTATCAATTCTTTGTTTTCACTGAGGTTGAGTTCCTCAAAAATGTTGTCGATGAGGACGATGTCTAGTTTTCTAAAACTCAGCCTTGCTATTGAAACAAGATACTTTTGGAAAAGAGAGAGTTTATATATTTTTTCCCCTGCAATGCCTTCAAGCCTGAAATCTATGATGGCATTATTAACTTTTTCTTCAATGACACTTTTTTCAGTTTTTCTGATATCAAGGACATATTTTAAGTTTTCATAAACTGTTTTTTTATCAAAAAAGTTTGCTTTATATGGAATGTAGCCCATTGAGATGTCGGAAGAATAGTCCACTTTTTTAAGTGGAATGTTTTTAACGAAGACTTCCCCTTTGTCGGGTGTTTCAAGCCCTGCAAGAATCCTCAAAATGCAAGTCTTCCCACTGCTCTCTGGCCCTAAAAGTGCCACAGAGTCGCCTTTTTCAAACTTAAAATTGATGTTTGAAAGGGCAAAAAATTCTTTTGTGTATTTTTTATATACATTAACAAATGAAATCATATGTGCTATTGTAACAATTTTTTTTAAAAAAAACAAGAGTTAAAATAAAATTTTAAAAAAAAACAAATGACTTATTACGATTTCAGTGATATAATTCGCTTATTGTATTTAGTAATTAATTAATATTTAAGGAGAAAATAATGGACTTATTTGATAAATGCACAAATTTTACAGCGGTTGATGAGTTAGTCAAAAAGGGGATTTATCCTTTTTTTCACACTCTTGAAACAAAACAAGGACCAGAAGTTGTGATGGAGGGTGTAAACGAGATTATGCTTGGCTCTAACAACTATCTTGGGCTCACTGGTCACGAAGAAGTGATTGAAGCAGGAATAAAGGCTATTTTGCAATATGGTTCGGGGTGCTCTGGTTCGCGTTTTTTGAACGGGACAACGAAACTTCACGTGCAACTTGAAAAAGAACTTGCCGAATTCCTTCACAAAGACGATTGTGTCACTTTTAGCACAGGATTTCAGACAAACCTTGGGATTATCAGTGCAATCGTTGGCAGAAATGACTATATTTTTTGCGACAAGGAAAATCACGCAAGCATATATGACGGATGCAAACTTAGTTATGCAAAAGATGTTTTGAGATTTAGACACAGCGATATGGAAGACTTGGAAAAACAACTTTTGTCTGTGCCTGTTGATTGCGGAAAGTTGATTGTCACCGACGGAGTTTTCAGCATGGGTGGCGACATTTGCAAACTGCCCGACATTGTTAAACTTGCCAAAAAATATAACGCAAGAGTTATGGTCGACGATGCTCACGCATTTGGCGTCATTGGCGAAAATGGCAGAGGCACTGCTTCTCATTTTGGACTTGAAGATGAAGTGGACATAATTATGGGAACTTTCTCAAAAAGCCTTGCGTCCATTGGCGGATATATGGTGGCAAACAAGTCTGTGTGCCATTTTATTAAACACAGTTCGCGTCCATACATTTTTTGTGCGTCAATCACTCCTGCAAGTGTGGAATGTGCAAGGGCTGCCCTTGAAATCATCAAAAGAGAGCCACAAAGAATTGAAAGACTTAAAGAAGTGGCAGATTATGCCAGAAAATGCCTTATTCAAAAACATGTGGACATCAGAAAATCACAAGCCCCAATCATTCCTATCAATACATATGACAACGAAACGACTTTCATCGCTTGCCACAAACTTTTTGAAAAAGGTGTGTATGTCAATTCCGTCGTGTCACCAGCAGTGCCTGTGGGGCAAAGCATCATTAGGACAAGTTATATGGCAACTCTCACAAATGAGCAGATTGACAAAGCAACAGACATTATTGCGGAAGTTATGGGCGAATTGAATTTGCTTAAAAAATAATCTTTCATTTGTATTTTCAAAAAATAATGGATAAAAACAAATAAAAAAACGGCTAAAATTAGTCGTTTTTTTTAATATTTAAAGCACTTTTTAAAAAATATTATTAATAAATTGTTTCAATCAACCCCAAATTGCCGTCGTTTCTTCTGTAAAGAATATTGACATTGTTTGTTTCTCTGTTTAAAAACACATAGAAATTGTTATCTATTGTGTCCAAAAATATTTTAGCGTCTTCCACAGAAATTGGCTCAAGTTCAAAAGTTTTCTTCTTAACAACTTCAAGCCTTTTCATCTCTGGAAGTTCGTCAAAGAATAAGTAATCTTTGTTTAAACTGTCTTTTTTAAGACGAGTGAAGAACTTGTCGCCATATTTAACAATCTGTCTTTCCACTTTTGGCAAGGCTTGGTCAATGTTCTCATACATATTTTCGCCCGTTACTTCTGCCCTATAAAACAGACCTTTGCTCCTTACTGTGAGTTCTAATTTATTGAAAGTCCCCTCTTTTTTGCACAAAACTTTTACCACTGCATCTGCGTTGAAATATTTATCTAGTTTTGAAACTTTCTTTTCAATGATTTCTTTCAATTTTTCAGACACAACATAATTTTTTGAATTGATTTCAATTTCCATAATTATTCTCCTTTTCTCTTTTCAGTTTATCAAACTTTTTGTTTTTTTCAAAATATTTTTCAGACTTCCTTTTTGTCGATTTTAAACACAAGCCCTTTTTCATCTGTGCCGACGATTATGTTTTTGTCGTTTATCTCGCCCGAGAGAAGTGCGTCGGTGAGTCTGTCTTCAATCTCTGTTTGGATAAGTCGCTTTAATGGTCTTGCGCCATATTCCGAAGATGTTCCCTTTTCAACCAAATATTTGAGAGCGCTTTCGGTGAATTTCATATTAATTCCTCTCTCTTTGATTTTTTTGTTCAAATTATTAAGCATTATTTTGGCAATTTCTGTGAGGTTTTCTTCGGTTAGACTGTGGAAAACTGTGATGACATCAATCCTATTTATAAACTCTGGCTTAAACTTCCTCCTGACACTTTGCATAATGACATTTTTCATTTGCTCATAGTCGGGATTGTCCACCGTGAATGACGACGAATTGAATCCTAGTTGAGCGGTGTGGCTCGTGAGATCATTCACCCCGCAATTACTCGTCATTATGATTATGGTGTTTTTAAAATTCACTGTGCGTCCGTGACTGTCTGTGAGGCGTCCGTCTTCCAGCACTTGAAGAAGTGTGTTTAAAATGTCGGGGTGTGCCTTTTCAATCTCGTCAAATAGGACGACTGAATAAGGTTTTCTCCTAACAAGTTCGGTGAGTTGTCCGCCGTCATCGTGTCCGACATATCCCGGAGGTGAACCAATGAGTTTTGACACAGAATAACTCTCCATATATTCGCTCATATCGAGCCGAATTATGTTGTTTTCATTGTCAAACATTGTCTCGGCAAGGGCTTTGCAAAGTTCGGTTTTCCCAACACCTGTCTGCCCCAAAAAGAGAAATGAACCGATTGGTCTTTTGCTATCTTGAAGCCCCACTCTTGAACGCCTGATTGCCTTTGCAACAGAAATAACTGCTTCTTCTTGCCCCACAACGCGTTTGTGAAGAAATTCTTCCAGTTTTAAGAGTTTTTCCTTTTCGCCTTCTGTGATTTTTGTGACAGGAATGCTTGTCCAACGCGACACAACTTCCGCCACCTCTTTTTCGGTTATTTTAGGCTCTACTTTTGGCTTTGAAAGGTTATATTTGTCTTGTTCTTTTTTAAGTTCTTGGTATAAAACACCAAGTTCACTTTCGAGTTTTGTTGATTTTTCATAGTTGTGTTGCACAAGTGCTTCCTGAAAATTTCTGTGCACTTCTTTGAAATTATCTTCCATATCTTGCAAATGTTGTGGCAATATCGTTCCACTCACTCTTGCCTTACTGCTTGCCTCATCGATAAGGTCGATTGCTTTGTCGGGCAAACTTCTATCCATAATATATCTGTCTGAAAGTTTCGCGGCGGCAACAATTGCTTCATCTGTGATTTGAATTTTATGAAACGCCTCATAACTATCCTTTAACCCACGCAAAATCAAAATTGTTTCGTCAACGCTTGGTGGATTGACCATAATTGACTGAAATCTCCTCTCGAGAGCCTTGTCTTTTTCGATAAATTTGCGATATTCGTCTGTCGTCGTCGCGCCGATTGTTTGAAGTTCGCCTCTTGCCAAATATGGCTTGAGCATATCCGAAGGGTTCACATCTCCTTTTTCACCGCCTGCTTTTGCTAGAGTGTGAATTTCGTCGATAAAAACAATGATGTTTTTGTCTTTTATGATTGTTTCAATGGCATCTTTCAAACGCTGTTCGAGTTCGCCACGGAATTTTGTGCCAGCCATAAGAGAGCCCATATCCAGCGAAAAGATTGTCTTTCCCATCAAAAGACTTGGCACGTGATTTTTCACAATTGCTTGTGCAAGACCTTCCACCACTGCGGTTTTGCCGACACCTGCTTCACCGATTAGAATAGGGTTGTTTTTTGTCTTTCTGCAAAGGATTTCAATGAGTCTTTCAATTTCGTTTTCTCTTCCGATGATTGGGTCTGTTTTGCCTTGGCGGGCTTTTAGTGTGACATCATAGCCAAAATCTAGCAAATTTTCTGGGAGCGAACTCTTGTCGGAAGACGAAGCGTCGTCCACTTTGCTATATGTTTTATTATCATTATTCACATCGACAGTTTTGAGTTCGTCATAAATTTTCTCTCGAAGATTGAGCGTGTCCACATTGAAATAACTCGAAAGAAGCCTGAATGCAAAACAATCTTCATTAAACAAAATACCCACCAAAAAATGTTCCGCACTCAAAAAGTTATGCCCCAATTTTAGAGCAATGTTTGATGCCGTCACCAAAATATTTTTGCTCCTTGGGGTGAGTTCAAGTTTGTCGGAAGGTAGATTTGGATTATACCCTGCTTGTCCAAATTTTTCTTGCAACTTTTCCTTTGAAACATTCAAGTCCTTAAGCATTTTGCAAGCAAGCGAACTTGGCACAGACAAAATTCCATAGAGCAAATGCTCGGAATCAATCTGATTTCCTTTCATTTTTTTGGTTATCTCACCTGCATAGTTCAGCACCCTTTGAGCACTTTCCGAAAATTTGATAAAATTATTCACTTTTTTTCTCCTTTAATATGTTTATGAGGATATTTTTTAAAATGCCAACTCTCAAAATTCCGTCTATTTTAATCGGGCTTGAGAGCGCTTTGTCGCTTATGGCATATGAAATTATTTTTGCCTGTGAAAGAGTCAAAAATTGTTTGCCAACAAGGTCTTCCAAAAGATAGATGGCGTCTCTAAATGAAATCTCGTTTGATAAATTTTCATCAATCAATTTGAAGATATAGTTGTCATTAAAATTTTGAATTTTTTCAAGTTTTATGAAACCTCCGCCACCTCGCCTGCTTTGAATGATATATCCCCTGTTCAAATTAAACCTTGTTGTTAAAACATAGTTAATTTGGCTGGGGGCACATTTAAAAAAATCTGCAAGTTCGTTTCTTGAAAGATTTATTGAACTATCCTTGTCCATATTTGACAATATAAACTTTTCTATCCCGTCACTTACCGTCGCCATTATTACCTCCCTCAAAAAGTTTACCCTTGTCCATATTCGACAATATAAACTTTTCTATTCCGTCACTTACCGTCGCCATTATTACCTCTTTTAAAAAGTTTGACTTTCTTTGACTTTTAATAGAATAATATTTTTATTTTTTGTTGTCAATAATTTTAAAATACTTTTTTAAAAATTTTTTATGTTATTTTCAATATTAATATTTATTTATATTATATAATTATATTAAGTAAAAATTAACCTATAATATATTGAAAGAAAAAAGAGGTTGTTAAGCCTCTTTTTTTTCATTTATTTTTAAGTTTAGTTTGTTTTCATTTTCTTTTTTACGAGATTTTATGTATTTTGTCCATTTTATGTAACCATAGGTTGTGTTTGTGAAATAGCCCGCTTTGAGAACTAAGAGGACCCATTGACCCATTATTATATTCATCGCTGTTTCAAGTGCCGCCACAATATACCACGAAATCCACTGCTCCCGATATCTAAACAAAATGAACAATCCATTTGAAATGGCAACTGCACTGCACATTGCATCAAGATAACAAACAATCGTATCAAGGGTGCCTTCGGAATCTAAAATTCCTTCTGGTGAAATGATTGTGAGCAGATATCCAACACCAACCGTCCAAACGAGAATTCCTGCAATAACGGCAACTTCTTGCCAGCCAGAAAGTGTGCGAACAACAGTTAAATCTTCTTCTTTTTTATCTTTGTGTTTGTTCCAACTCACAAAACTTATGATATCAATTGGTATCCAAAAGAAAATCGTTACTGTCATTGTTGCAAATCTCTCGCCAATTAAAATAAGAGTTGCAATCTCCACCACTTCCACAAAAAAAGAAACGATGAAATTCCAACGACTTTGCTTTGCTATGAGCAGTTCGCAAGTGGCATTTAAAATTACATCTGCAAGATACATCCACATAATGAGAACCGGGTTTACAATCAAATCGTCGACTGTTGCTGGGAACAAAAATGTTATTAAGAATGATAATCCTAGTATGCTGAAATACCATATCTTCTCATATAGGGTAAAAAAGTTCCAAAGTCTTACTAAAAAGTTTTTCTTTTCTTTTGCGATTGCTTTCATCTAAAATTTACCTTCTTAAAATTTAAAAACTTGTATCATTATATATCTTTAAAATGCGTTGTCAAGCAATATATCTGTTTACAAAAAATATTTATGATGATAGACTAATTATTATTAAAAATTATTATATTTATAGGAGAAAAAATGTATTTAGGCTATGATTTTGATGAGAATTTGATTGAAGAATTTAATGAGGCTGAAAAAGAACTTGCCCCAATTTTTGCAAAATTTGAGAAAAACTCACTTTTTTGCAGTGCAAAAGTTCTCAAGGCATTTCAAGACAATAAACTTTGTTCGTCCGATTTTATTGAAACGACGGGCTATGGTTTTTATGACGCAGGCAGAGATAAACTTGAAAAAGTTTATGCGGATATTTTTGGAGCACAAGACGCGCTTGTTCGCCCACAAATTATGTCTGGCACACACGCTATTTCACTTGCTTATTTTGGGCTTTTGAAGCACGGCGACACTTGCATTTCCATCTCGGGGAAGCCATATGATTCCCTTCAATCTATCATCGGAATTGCCGGAAACAGCAATAATAGCCTGATTAAAAATGGAATAAAATATGAACAAATTGAACTGATTGATGATGATTTTGACATTTCTTCAATCGTTAAAAGACTTAAAAAAAGCAAGGTTAGATTAGTCGAAATTCAACGCTCAAAAGGTTATAGTGCAAGAAAAAGTCTTTCGATTGAAAAGATTGAAAGAGTTTGCAAAGCAATTAAGACTGCCGACAAAGACACAATTATTATGGTGGATAATTGCTATGGCGATTTCGTGGAAGACAGGGAGCCAACGCAGGTGGGAGCAGACATTTTGGTGGGTTCACATATGAAAAATCTTGGCGGTGGCATTGCAAAGACTGGCGGATATATCGTGGGGAAAAAAGATTTTATTTTCGACATTTCAGAGCGTTTTTCTGCACCAGGGCTTGGCAAAGATATTGGGGCAAATCTTAATCAAAACTATCTTTTTTTTAAAGGGCTTTATCAAGCACCAAATGTCGTTTGTTCGTGCTTAAAAACAATGGTTCTTGCAAGTTATATCCTTCAAAAACACGGCTTTGAAGTTAGCCCAAAATATAACGAGCATAGAGCAGATATAATTCAAGCAGTGGAACTTAAAACTGGCGAAAATCTCATCAAATTTTGTAAAGGATTGCAACAAGGTGCCCCTATTGAGAGTTATGTTTCGCCCATTCCTGCACCAATGCCAGGATATGAAAGCGACGAGATTATGGCTTGCGGAAGTTTTGTGACAGGGGCCACAAGTGAACTTAGTTGTGATGCTCCGATGACACCCCCATACACTGCCTTTATGCAAGGTGGGCTTACTTATGAATATGGAAAATTGGGCATAATGATTGCCATTGATTTGTTGCTAAAAAAGTAGACTCTACTGAGAGTAGAGTTTGTAAAAGTAGCACTCTCTTCACAGTAGAGTTATAAAATATCATAAAATAAGGGCAAGTATATTTGCCTTTTTTGTTAATTATTATATCTTTCTATTTTGTTTTATATATTATTATTTATCTCTTTCTTTTTTGTTTCGTAATTTTACTTTTAATTTATAGAGTGGTCCCAATTCTTTTTTTGCAATATGCACTTGAGAGTCAAGTTCATCTTGTTTTGACTTAATTGTTTCAAAAAATCCTTTCTCATTTTTAAGCCAAAAACGTAGTTTTATAAGCCTTTTTAAAGCATATTTATTTGCATCTCGCTCGACATCTTGCATTGCATAATATGAAAACTTTTCCTTATCGTTATAGTGCACATAGCCTTGCAAATTTTTCCTCCATTTATATACCTTTGAAAAAATGTTTGGCTTTTCATTCTCGAAGACTTCCTCTTGCTGAAATGCGTGCCTTCCCTCATGAAAAAGAACAGTTAATCCCCAAAATTGCATATATTTCTTTTTAAAAAATCCAATGCTTAGATATATTTTCCCTGACTTTTTGTCGCAAAGACCTTGCATATTATCTTCAAAATTCTTTTCTATCACCTTCATCGGCTCTCTGCCTTGTCTTTTTGCTTCAAAGTTTTCAATTTGTTGAAAAATATTTATTCGTGAGTTTGGGCTGAGTCTTTCCCAATTTTTATTTTTAAGTTTAAGATAAGTTAAAAATTTAAACATTTTTCTCCCTATTAATCTCAATTTTTAAGTTAAAAATCAAATTTTTAATCTTCAAAGTCTTCCAAAAAGTGATGCCTTTGCCCGTTTTTATCTTTATATTCAATCACTGTGACAAGGTTGACATTTTCGACACTTTTAAAAATATTTTCTTCAATCTGAACATCTTCTTTCGCAAGGCTAGCAATCAAATTTTTCATTTTTTTTCGTTTAGAATTAATCTCGTTTTCATTTTTATCTTTCAAATAGTTTTGCTCAGTAAACTTGCAAGCACATTGCAAAAAATTAAGGTTATTATAATCTCGCCATGCTATTATGTCCCTTTCCCTTATAAGATACATTGGTCTGATGAGTTCCATTCCAAAAAAATTCTTGCTTTTAATTTTTGGCATCATCGTCTGCACTTGCGCTCCATAAAGAACTCCCATCAAAATGGTTTCAATCACATCATCAAAGTGATGCCCCAAAGCAATCTTATTGCACCCCAACTCTTTTGCTTTATTATATAGATGCCCGCGTCGCATTCTGGCACAAATGTAACAGGGGGACTTTTCAATGTTTACAACATTTTCAAAAATGTCACTTTCAAAAATTTCAACAGGAATGTTAAGAAGTTTTGCATTGTTTTCAATTTTTTTTCTATTTTTTGCATTATAACCAGGGTCCATCACCAAAAAAACAATGTCAAAATGAAATTTGTTGTGCATTTTAAGTTCTTGAAAAAGTTTTGCCATAAGCATTGAATCTTTGCCACCAGAAACACACACCGCGACTTTGTCGTTTGGTTTTAAAAGTTCATAAATCTTAATCGCTTTTGCAAATTTTGAAAACAACTGTTTATGAAACTTTTTTCTAATGCTAAAATTCATTTTTTTACTTTCATCAAGTTGTTTTTCAACATTATTTTGTTCATTTTTTATATTATTTTTGCCATTATTATGCTTATTTATCATAATATTATCTTAACATATCTCAACATTCATAGTCAAATCACAAATGACATTACCCACAATTATAATATATTTATACAAAACTTTTGCGTTAGTTAAAATCTCATTCACTAAAAATATTTTGTTAAAATGACAAGAAACTACGACATTATTCACAAAAATCAAGCCGTTAGTCTTCAATTGCAGTTTATTTTTAGCGCATACCCCTTTTGATTTTTAAAGGTCAAACAAAAAGAACCCCAGAGGGTTCAATTTTTTTTGGTGCCGGAGGCCGGACTCGAACCGGCACGAAGTTGCCCTCGAGGGATTTTAAGTCCCTTGTGTCTACCATTCCACCACTTCGGCTTAATTTATTTGTTTAATAGTGTCAGATTTTTTCATTTTTCATATACAATCACGCCGTTTTTTAGTTTAAAGTTTTTTCTTATTATATATAGGATATAACAACTTTGCAACGATTATTTTTGTTTAAAAATTTTTTCAAATTATATTTACAATTCACATTTCTTGGCTCAATTATCAAGGATTTTAAGTCCCTTGCGTCTACCATTCCACCACTTCGGCTAATTTTGTTTATTTAAAACCGTCGTAATTTTTTATTTTAAGTTTTTTCAATTCAACTTTTCTTTCACTATATCCTTTTTTTAACAACCCTTTTATACTCTTTTTTCTCATATTTAAGCAATAATCCGCTAATTCCAAAACTTCTTTCAAAGTGTTTGTTTTGTCTTTGTCGAACCAGCCGTAGCAATATTTTTTGCTGTTTATAACTTTGACATCAAATTCTTTTGGCGTAATGAGAATGAATTCATCACCACCACATCTCACAACTTCGCCAAATTGCTTCAAAGAATCCGCCACTTCTTTTATGAGCTTATCCCCTGCAAAATGACCTTTTGTATCGTTTTCTATTTTTAGATTATTTATGTCCACAAGTATGAATTTAAACTCATCTTTATCGCTAAAATTTTCCAAAAACCAATTGCGATTGTGACAACCAGTTAAGTTGTCATGGTAAGCCAAATCATAGAGTTTTTGATACTCTTCTTTACTAATTTCCGTTTTTCCATTTTCCTTCATAATGATCCCATTATCTATTCTTAACGTTGGTAATTATGTTCATATTCGTGTGTTTTAAACGGATTGGAGGCACCACCCAGATTCGAACTGGGGGTGAAGGTTTTGCAGACCTGTGCCTTACCACTTGGCTATGGTGCCACATTAATCCGTCGTTGGTGGGAACAGTAGGATTCGAACCTACGACCCCTTGCTTGTAAGGCAAGTGCTCTAACCAACTGAGCTATGCTCCCAAAAATTTTTGGAGCGGAGGACGGGATTCGGACCCGCGACGTTCACCTTGGCAAGGTGACGCTCTACCACTGAGCCACCCCCGCAAATTATTCTTGGATTAAAACAATAGTAATATATCAAAATGTCTTATAATAGTCAAGAATATTTTTGCGTTTTTAAAAAGTAAAAAATTATTATAGGTGAATTATTATCTAAATATGAAAAAAAATATAAAAAAGTGCAGAAAAAAGTGGAAATACTTTTATTTCCACATAATTTCTGAAAGAAGAAAGATTTAAAAATTATTGCAATCTTCTCTTTTTGGGCTTGTCACTTAAACATTTTTAAGTGAATCTAATCGCACAAATCTGCACCGTTACTTCTCTGCATCTTGTTTGATTTTTTACTTGCCCTTTTCGACGCTTTTGCCATATTTAATAGCACCTCCCTCTTTTGATTGATAAAAAATTCTACCAACCAAAAGTAGTTTATGAAAAAAAGTTTTTATCATACATACAAATTATTCCAAAAACAATTGCATAATTCGTCGATTAAAAGTTGACCATATGTCGTTTTTATTCGCTCATTTTCTTCAAGAGTTTTGAAAGCATTTAAAAGTTTATATATCTTCTTTTCAAAATCTTTAAGAATATCTTTAACCACGAGTTTAATTCCATAAGACGAGGTTTTAGTCGAAATTTCTGCAAAAACTGTGCCATTTTCCAATTTTATATTTATATTTGAAATCTGATTTGTTAGGCTAAAACTTCTCAAATATGTCCATAAATTAAGACTTGAAAACACAAGATTGTTCTCACTTAAAAACTGGCTTTGTGAAAAAGCAAGAGGTGAAAGAGAAAAAAAGGAGAAAAAAGAGTTTGAATTTCTGTCCTTCTCAAATGTAATTGGAACCAATTCGCTGACCAATAGGTTGTCCACAATTTCGAGAATTTTATAGTCTTTATCAAGCAAAAATGATTTTTCTTCATATTGAATGTAGAAAGTTGCAACCCTTTCCCTTGCGTTTATGACAAATTTATTTGGAAAAACAACTTCCAAATCCAATGTTTCAAGGTATGGATTGTTGCGTTCAAGATTTATTATATACTTGTCCTTTTGTTGCAAAAACATCAATTTTCCATATTCAAAATCGGCAGAAGAAATGATTGCATCAACGCTATTTGTTGTGTTAAAAATCGTGTTGTCAACAATTTTAATTTTGACATTTTCCTGCGAAAAAAAACATATTTCGACAGTTTTTAGTTCAAAAACAGCGGAAGACAGGCTCAAAATAAAAATGAAAATGAGCATAATACTGATGATTATGTAAATTCTTTTCTTTTTCAAAATCCACCTCTATTCACTTTGTTTTTTCAAAACTATCAAAGAAATCTTTTCCGTTTTTTTATCTTTTTTTCTCAAAAAGTGAATTTAACATTGCATTTTTGTCAATTTTGATTGTTAAAATATTTTTATTCGATTCTTTTTATGTCTGCACCAAGTGAATTAAGCACTTCGTCTAGTCGCTCATAGCCTCTGTCTATATTTTGAATGTTGTTTAAAACAGTCTGCCCTTCCGCCACCATTCCTGCGATCGTTAAGGCTGCTCCTGCCCGCAAATCTGTGCAATTCACATCTGCTCCAAACAATTTTTCCACTCCAGTTACAATTGCAACCCTGTCTTTTGTGATGATATTTGCACCCATTTTGATGAGTTCCGGCACGTGTTTTAATCTTGTTTCAAACAAATTTTCATTGATTACACACGTCCCATTGCTCACCGTTTGCAACACCAAACTCTGCGGTTGCAAATCAGTTGGAAAGCCCGGATATGGCAATGTTTCAATTTTTGAAAAAGTGAGTGGACGAACATTTGCTTTCAACCTTATGCTATCACTTTTTAATGTGACTTCCAAACCAGAATTCTTGAGTTTATTGATTAACGAATAAATATGCTTAAAATCGACATTATTCACAGTCAAATCGCCTCCGCAAGCGGAAACTGCAAGGAGATATGTTCCGGCAATAATCCTGTCTGCCATAGGCAAATAGTCGACATCGCCAAGTTTTGAAACTCCTTCTATGATTATGGTGTCAGTGCCAGCGCCATATATTTTAGCACCCATTTTGTTTAAAAAGTTTTGCAAATCCACAATCTCAGGCTCTTTTGCTGAATTATAAATTTTCGTTGTTCCCTTTGCCAAAACACCTGCCATCATTATATTTTCAGTGGCACCAACGCTTGGAAAATCAAGGTGAATATCATTTCCTAAAAGAGATTTTGTTTCACATTTTATGATCCCAAATTTCTCGTTTATTTCCACATTTAATGCTTTCAACCCTTTCAAATGCAGGTCAATTGGACGTGCTCCGATGTCGCAACCACCCGGATAGCACACCAAAGCCTTCCCAAGCCTGCCCAAAATTGAGCCTAGCAAAAAAATGGACGAACGAATTTTTGTCGCCAAATCTTTTGGAATTTCAGTTTTATTTACATTTCGACAGTCAATAATCAAATCTTTGTTTTTTTTCTCAACAACACACCCCAGATTTTTGATAATCTCGGTCATCGTATTTATATCCTCTAATTCTGGGCATTCGTGAAGTGTCACCACCCCACTGGACAAAATGCAACCAGCAAGAATTGCAAGATAGGAATTTTTTGCTTTTGAAACTGCGACAACTCCATTTAATGTTTTTCTTCCGTTTATTATAAATTTTCCCATAACCTTTTTCCCACTATATAATCTTATGGAAAAGGCAAAAAATGTGTTAATTTATATTTGTTTTAAAATTTTTCAACATTTATTATTGATTAAAAATTGATTTTCTTGATTTTTTCTGTCAATAGAGCGAAGAACTCCAACGGCACTCAAAAACACAACAATTGAAGTGCTCCCATGACTGATGAATGGGAGTGGCAAACCTGTGGGCGGGATTAACCCAGACACGACTGCAATATTTATGAGCATTTGCACGCCAATCACCGCCGTTATCCCACTGGAAAGATAGCAACCAAAGCGATTTATTGCTTTAATTGCAATTTTTATCCCACAAAAAATCAAAACAAAGTATAGAAGTAAAATTAAAATTATACCAAAAAGCCCGAATTCTTCGGCAATCACAGCAAAAATAAAGTCACTTTCTGAAAAAGGAAGAAACAGATATTTTTGACGAGAATTAAACAGCCCAACGCCGAAAAGACCACCGTTTGAGATTGCGAAAAATGATTGAATGAGTTGATATCCTTCGTCTTGCGGGTTCGCCCAAGGGTTCAAAAATGCAAGCAGACGTTCAAGTCTATATGGTTCAATGATTATCAAAACAGGAATCATAAGAAGTGCAGGAATGGCAAGCATTAGAAAGTGTTTGAACGAAATGCCACCCACAAATAACATAAACATCATCACTAATAAAACACAGATTGTTATGGACATATTTGGCTCCAAAATGATGAGAAAACACATCAAAATTCCAGAAAAAATTACGGGTAGAAGCGTTTTGAAATACTTTACTTTTTTATAATTTTTGGCAAGATAACTTGCTGAAAAAAGGACAAAACAAAACTTTGCAATCTCACTGGATTGAACGGTGAAACCGGGGAGATTTATCCACCTTTTTGCACCATAGTTTTCCACGCCAAGCCCCGGAATAAACACCAAAACGAGCAAAATATACCCAAAAATTAATACTAATAGTCCAAACTTTTGAAGTTTATTATAATCCATTTTGCTGACAAAAAACATACAAATTAACCCCAAAATCAAGCCAATTGCTTGTTTTAAAAGATAGTAATATTTATTATTAAGAATGTTTTTTGCGTAATAATAACTTGCACTAAACACCATCAAAAGTCCAAAAAGTGAAAGAAAAATGCAAATAATTGTTAAAATTTTGCCTTCAATACTTTGTTTTCCCTTATTTTTAAAATTAAAATTTTTCATAGTAAGCCTTAATATAATCTAAAAATTTTTGTCCTCTATCAGCATAATTTTCAAATTCATCAAAACTTGAACACGCAGGCGACAAAAGCAACTGCTCACCACTCTTTAGTTCTCCGCATGCAAATTCCAAAGCATCTTTCAAAGCGTTAAACTCAAGAAGTTTGTCTGAACATTTTGCCCGTTTTCCTGCTTTTAAAATCTTTTCTCGCGTCTGCCCCACCGCCAAAATTTTTTGAATATTTGGGGCAAGACATTCAAAAATTTTGTCAAATTCATCGCCTTTGTCCATTCCGCCCAAAATAAGAAAAGTATTTTTGCCGTTTGAAAGAGTTTTCATCGCACAAATTGTGGCGTCTACATTTGTCCCTTTGCTATCGTCAAAAAATTCAATGCCGTTTATCTCAAACACTTTTTCAATCTTATGCTTTTGGGTTGTGAAATTTTTCAAAACTTCATTTATTTTTTCATTTTTTATGCCCATAATCTTTGCAACACAAATTGCACACATAACATTTTCCGTGTTATGAAGTCCTTTTAATGAAATTTGTGAGACATCACAAATAGTTATTTCTTTCCCATTTTTTGCAAAAATGATTTTATTTTTATCTAAATAACATCCAAATTTTGCTTTTTTTGTGCCAAAAAGATATGTTTTAGATTTTGTTTCAAACATTTTTAATGATTGATTTAAAACAACAAAATCATTATTTTTCATATTTTTATAGATTTTTTTCTTATTTTGGACATAATTTCGCATATTTTTATGCCTGTCCAAGTGGTCGGGAGAAATGTTTAACAGACAAGCAATTTTTGGTTTAAAGGTTTTCACTGCTTCAAGTTGAAAACTGCTGACTTCGCAAACATATGTTGTGTGCCGTTTTTCGGTTTTAACTTTTTCACAAAGTGGAATGCCTATATTGCCCACAAGTTCGACTCTTTTGCCTGCATTTTTTAGCATTTCATAGATTAGACTTACCGTTGTTGTTTTTCCATTCGTTCCCGTTACTGCGATAATTTTATTTTTTGTGTGACAAAATCCAAGTTCTAATTCAGACATAATTTCTATTTTCTTTTTTTTAGCATAGACAATTCTTTTGTCAAAAATGGAGATTGACGGACTTAGTATAATTCGGTCGATACCGTCTAAAACCATTTCGCTCAAGTTTTTTAGCACAAAAACATTCAAATGAAAACTAAATTCATTCAAAAGTTGAACTTGCAAATCTTTATTTTCGTCAAACAAAAAAAACATGTCATTTTTGTTATAAAGCAGGTTGAAACTTGCCCGTCCACTTTTCATAAATCCCCAGATTAAAATACTTTTTTTCATACAATCCCTAACAATGCAAGAATTGTTATTCCAATGAGCATTGTTATAAATATATATATGAACACAATTTTTGTTTCATACATTCCCTTGTGTTCCAAATGATGATGATATGGAGACATTAAAAAAAATCTTTTTCTTGTGCGTTTAAAATACACCACTTGCATTATCACACTCACACTAGAAACGACAAACATCACACCAATAATTGGAATATAGAGGCTTGTCCCATTCATACAACACACGCAAGCCATGAGTGCCCCCAAAGCAAGAGAGCCTGTGTCGCCCATAAAAATTTTTGCTGGATAACTGTTGAAAAGAAGAAACCCCAGAAGACTGCCTGCCACCGAAAAACAAATGACATTTATGTTTTGCATTTGAATGGCATATTCTTGTTCAAAATCTCCCACAAGATTTTTGACATAAAAAACACTTATGAAAGCAATTATGATGAAAAACACAAAAGAAATCCCACCTGCAAGCCCGTCCAGCCCATCTGTCAAATTCACGCTGTTTGTGCATGCAAGAAACACAAAAATCACAAACGGAATTACAAATGCTTTTAAATCCCAAACTTTAAAAGTGAAAGGGAGATATTGCCCTGAAAGAAAGAAATTCCTGTATATAAACACAGCCACAAAAAAAGCGATGAGAAGTTGGAAAATAATTTTTTGATAGGCTCTAAGTCCCATGTTCCTCTTATACTTTATTTTGATATAATCGTCCAAAAATCCAACCACAGCATATGCCAAAAACACGCTTAGGCACATAAGTGGAATGGCGAGATTGGACTTCATAAAAAATAGACTCACCAAAATTGTGGGCAAGATAAAAATTATTCCGCCCATTGTCGGTGTTCCTTGTTTTGATTGATGCTCGCTAACATAGTGAAGAATATTTTGTCCAAACTTCACTTTTTTTGCAAATTTTATGTATAGCGGTGCAAACAATACGCTTATCAGCACAGAAATTAAAAATGCTAAATAATATATCATAATTTCCCAACTTTAATCACTAAATTTAGTATTTGTAGGCACGAAAGTTTTATTTTTACAAAATTTGTTTTAATTTATAATATTTATTATTTAAGCATATATCTTTTTAAAACATTTTCATCACAATAATTATATTTCACGCCCAAAATTTCTTGATATTTTTCTGCCCCTTTTCCTGCAATCAAAATCACATCATCTTTTTTTGAAAATAAAATTGCTTTTTCGATTGCTCGCGTTCTATTTTGTTCAATCTCAAAATTTTGCAAATAAATACCGTCAGTGATATCTGCAATAATTTTCAAAGGGTCTTCACTCCTTGGATTGTCGCTTGTCACAAAAACATAGTCGGCATAGACACTTGCCAGTCTGCCCATTTTTGAACGTTTCAACTTATCTCTGTCGCCACCACAACCAAACACACAAATTATTTTTTTCTTTGCCAAATTTTTCAAACTCGAAAGCACACTTTCAAGGGCTTCGGGCGTGTGAGCAAAGTCAATCACAGCAACTGCTCCGTTTTTTAACATGTAAAAATTCATTCTACCCTCAATTTTTTTCACATTTTGCAAAGTTTTCACTATAACATCGTCTTCAATATCCAAAATTTTTGCACAGACCATTGCGGAGAGTTCGTTATAAACATTAAACTTACATAAAAGATTTGTATTAATTTCAAAAATATGGTCGAAGATATTTGCAATAAAACTACTGTTTGTTAGACATAAATTCAAGTCAATTGCAAAATTTTTTGCGGGTTTTTCGATGCCATAAGTCGCAACATCGCTATTGCTGATTTTTGCAAACATTTCGCCATATTTGTCGTCGGTGTTTATAACGCAGTGTTTGCAATATCTTTTTTTTAAAAATTTTAATTTACAAATTGCATATTTTCCCATAGTTTTAAAATAATCAAGGTGGTCTTGCGAAAGATTGGAAAAAATTCCAACTTCAAATTTGAGCCCATAGAGTTTGTTTAAGTCAAGAGCGTGAGCCGAGACTTCCATAACAACATATTTCACATTCGCTTTCACCATATCAACAAGTAGTTTGAAAAAATCGACAGTGTCGGGAGTTGTTAGGTTTTGCTCGAAAATTTTCCCGTCATACTCAATTTTTCCAGTCCCTATAAATCCCGCTTTTTGCCCTGAATTATTTAGAATTTGAAACATCAAACTTGCTGTCGTTGTTTTACCATTCGTCCCTGTCACACCAATTAATTTAACTTTTCTTAAAATATTTTTATAAAATCTATTGCAAATTTTTGGCATAGTCTTTCTTGTGTTATTCACCAAAATAAGGGGGAGATTTGTTTCAATCATCTTGTCCGCAACAATGGCGACCGCCCCATTTTTCTGTGCAAAATCTATGTAATCATAGCCATCAAACTTCACGCCCTTATAACAAAAGAATAAGCAGTTTTTTCCAATTTTTGATGTGTTTTGACTAAGACTTTCAATTTCAACATTTGTGTTCCCAAACACTTCTTTCACTTTTATCCCACGCAACAAATCATTTAGTTTCACTTTTGACCTCGCTTTTTAATTTGTTTTAATTAAAATTGTGGCTGACTTTGAAATCACTTTTCCTGCCATTGGAAATTGCGACACAATCCTTTCACCCTCACCATCGACTTCATAATTTATCTTCAACTTTTCAAGTTCCACAACTGCCTGTGAGAGCGAAAGCCCTAAAAAAATTGGAACTGATATATTTTCAACTGACACACTTTCGTCCGCTTTCTTTATATTTTTATATTCAATAATTTGCTCAAATATTATCTTTGCATATGGTTTTGCAACAAGACTTCCATAATAAATTCCTGAACTTGGCTCATCTACGCAGAGTAGAATTGCATATTTTGGAGTGCCGTCATCATTCAAATACCCAAAGAAACTGGACACATATTTACCCTCGACTATTTTACCGTTTTCACCATACTTTTGCGCTGTGCCCGTTTTCCCGCCGATTTTGAACCCATCAACAAAAGTCATCTCCCCAGTTTTGCTTAAAGCCATCTCTAAAAGGTATTTCATTATGTCAGAAACTTCACTTGAAATTGTCGTGTTTTTTGCTAAGTTTAAATTGTCATATATGACGTTTTTGTCGTCATCAAAATAACTGTCTAATATGCTTGGGACATTTAAAGTGCCTCCATTTATGACCGAACAAAATGCGTTCAAAAGTTGGATTTGATTGACGGCAACACTTTGCCCAAATCCAATTCTTGCAAGGTCGACTTCTTTCACAGAGTCTTCATCTAAAAGTATTCCTGCACTTTCACCAGAAATGTCTATTCCTGAAATTTCACCAATGCCAAACAACTCTAAATATTTATACAATTTTTCTGTGCCAAGGCGAAGTGCCAAATCCATAAAACAACAGTTGCACGAATTTTGAACTGCCTCCACAAGTGTCTGATCGCCGTGCCCTGTCGTCTTCCAACACTTAATTTTTTCGCCATCGACAATTCTATTTCCCGGGCAATAGAAATGCTCATCAAGTGAGGTTAGCCCCTCGCTGAGTGCAGCCGCAAGTGTTAGGATTTTGAAAGTTGAGCCTGGTTCATACACGTTGCTAACTGTCAAATTTTTTGTCATTTCAAGAAGACTTGCGACATCATCTCTTGGCACTTCATTTAGGTCATAACTTGGACTAATTGCAAGAGCCAAAATTTCTGAGGTTGCTGGCTCCATAATTATTACAGACACACTTTTTGGATTGTGATCTATTACAAGTTGCTCGATTACTTTTTCAACAATAATTTGAATGTTCACATCAATGTTTAAAGAAACATTCAACCCGTCCACTGCTTGAACATAATAATTTAAACTGTCGTTTATCGTTATCCCTTTAACATCGCTTTGAGTCAAATATTTGCCATCTTTTCCACACAATATGTGTTCATAATAGCACTCCACTCCACTTTGACCGACGCTATCACTCGTTAAAAATCCCATTACTTGACAAAGCGTTTTCCCATATGGA
This sequence comes from Clostridia bacterium, assembly GCA_009929275.1. Taxonomy (GTDB): domain Bacteria; phylum Bacillota; class Clostridia; order Christensenellales; family UBA1242; genus UBA7862. The sequence goes on along the minus strand of SAAW01000006.1, from coordinate 30,048 downwards.
TAATGTCTATATATGTTTTCGGCGACATAAATCCCCGCAAAATCTTTTTGAACAATTTTTAGAGCAATTGCTTCATTCACCTGCAATTTTATAAGCACTTCCGACGCAAGTTTATTAATTGATTTTTGATAGACACTGTCAAAATCTTGTCCTAACAAAACACTTAAATATAAGGCAACTTCTGAGGGATTTTCAATCTCTTTCGCCCTAACAAAGATGTCATAACTCGTGTAGCTAATCGCAAGAATATTTCCATTTGCGTCTGTAATTTGACCGCGTTTTGCCGTGAGAGGCAAGGTTCGGACCCATTGCTCCACCGCTTTAATTTGCAAAAATTCGGCATTAACAACTTGCAAGAATACAAATCTCACACATAAAATGAAAAAAATAAAGGCTACAATCAATATAATTGAAAGTAACCTCTTTTGTGATGAGAAAAAAGAATATTCAACTTTTTTACTAATGACTTCCTCCAAACAATTCGCCCATTTCGTCACACAACGAATCGAACCAATTTGTTTGTTCAAAATTATTAATTTCACTATCCATAAAATTTATGGTCATTTTGTTATTATTTTCAAATAAAATATAGTTATTTTCTTCTTGGGAAGTTGCTGAAAATGTGCTTTGGACACCTTGCGACACTGAAACTTGCAAATTTTTTATAACAAACAAATTATATATAAATAATATGCAAAGGAGAACCGCAATAGAAGTGAAAGTGAAAAATAGAGGAATGTTTTTAATTGAAAATCTTGCTTTCTTTTGCTCTTCTTTTTTGCTCAAATCTATGTTGTCAAAAAATTCATTTGGTTGGATTTCAATGGAAAAAACTGGCTCTTCTTTTTCGTTTAGATTGTGTATTTTTGAAATATTATCATTAAGCACAACCTCTTTGTCGAAATTGTCGAGTTCGCGAGTCGCAACCTCTTCAGTGTCAAAAGTCCTCTCAAAATTAATGTCGTCAATCTTGGCAATTCTCTCTTTTAAAAGAATGTCATTTCTAATTTTTGTTTCCATTTTAACTCCTTTTAAAGTTTTTCAATCACTCTTAACTTACTTGAAGAACATCTTGAATTATAATTCATTTCAATTTCACTTGGAATAAGTGGCTTTTTTGTTATTAACTTTACACTCGCCTTATGCCCGCAGACACAAATGGGAAGTTCTTTTGGACAAATGCAATCCGTAGCGTTTAATCTGAAACAATTTTTAACTAATCTATCCTCTAGCGAATGAAAGGAAATCACACAGAGTCTGCCATCATTTTTTAAAGAAAAAATCATATCATCAAGTACATTTTCTAGAGTTGTCAATTCTCCATTCACTTCGATCCTAATCGCCTGAAATGTCTTTTTAGCAACACTTCCACCTTTATGAAGCAATTTTGAAGGGACACTTTTTTCGATTATCTTCACAAGTTCGTTGGTCGTCTGAATGGGTTTTATTTTTCTTGAAAGCAAGATGTTTCTGACAATATTCCTTGCAAAACTTTCCTCGCCATATTCAAAAAGGATTTTAACAAGCGTTTTCTCATCATAATTATTCACAACATAAAACGCGGTTAAACTTTGACTTTTGTCCATTCTCATATCAAGCGGAGCATCAAATTTATAACTAAAACCTCTGTCAATCTCGTCTATTTGGTGGGAAGATACGCCAAGGTCAATCAAAATTCCGTCTACTTTTTCATATTTCAATTCACTTAAAATCTGCAATATGTTTTTAAAATCATCATTCACCAAAATTACTTTGCAGATTGCATTTGAAAGCCTCTCACGACTAACATCAATCGCAGTTTTGTCTTTATCTATTCCGATTAGAACTCCGCTTTCCCCAAGTTTTTTTGCAATTTCACTGCTATGCCCTGCTCCACCAACTGTCGCATCGACATAGACACCGTCTGGTTTTATTTTCAAATTGTCTATGCATTCATTCAGCATAATAGGAATGTGTTTAAATTCCATATTCGCCTAACTCTTTTAATTGCTCATCAGAATTTTGACTTGCAGAATAGGTTTCCCAAAGTTCTTTTGCCCAAAGTTCAATTCTTTGCCCCATTCCAACAAAAACAACGGATTTGTCAATTTTTGCATAATTTTTAAGACTGTTTGGAAGTAAAAATCGTCCTTGATTATCCTCTTCCATTATGTTTACAGAAGAAAATAAAAATCTTAACGATCTTTGTGCTTTTCTATCAAACATTGGGACATCACACACTTTTTTAAAAACTATCTCAAAATGCTCTTTAGGAACAATAAAAATACAGCCGTCGTTTCCTTTGATTAAAACAACTTCGCCATTAAACTCATTTTTGAATTTTGACGGCAAACGAAGTCGATTTTTATTATCAATGCTGTGTTCAAAATTACCTAAAAACAATTTGATAGACCTCTCTCTATACGAAAAAAGTATATCATAAGATTTGACCACTTCCAACCACTTTTGACCACTTATAAAATTCTAAACACATTATTAATTGCATAAAAGAATATCTTTGTGCATATTGAACAAAGAAATTTATATAAAAAATTAACAATCAATCTCTATTAGTTTATTTTTCAAAAGGTCGCAAGAAGTTAGGTAATATTTTATTCCATTTTTGATTTGCATCATTTTATAGTCTTTATATTGAGTGCCGTGCAAATGCCCAAAAACAACGCAATCGACATCATATTTTTCAAATAGTTTGGTGAAAACGCTCTCACTATAATTCTTTTCAAAAGGAGGAAAGTGAATCATACAAACGATTTTTTCGTCATTTATCTGCAATTTTTTGGCGTTGATAAGTGACATTTCCAATCTTATAAGTTCTCTATTAATAATCTTCTCATCATCAAACGACCACCCTCTTGTGCCACAAAAAATATAATCATTCAGTTTTATACAATCATTTTGAAGTGCATAAAAATTCTTTGGAAGAACACTTCTTATCTTACCAATTCCGTTCCACCAATAGTCGTGATTTCCCCTGATAATAATCTTTTTGCCTGGCAATGTTGCCACAAAATCGATGTCTTTTTTTGCGTCTGAAAGTTTCATTGCCCAACTAAAATCCCCTGCTAAAAGCACAATGTCGTCATCTTTAACCTTGTTTTTCCAGTCTGCAACAATTTCTTCAACATAATTTTCCCACACTGGCCCAAAAATACTCATTGGTTTTGGGTTGTTTATCGAGAGATGCAAATCTGAAATTGCAAATATTTTAAAATTATTTCCTAATTTTTCCATATTTTGATTCTATCAAAAAAGAATTGCAAAGTAAAGAAAAGAAAATAAACAAAGATTTTAGCATAAAAAAGAAAACGGAAAAAATCCGTCTTCAATTTCATTTTGCTCTTATTACAATCTTTGATTTTGGATTGCTGTTGGGAAAATTGGCAAATCAAAGGTTGCACTGCAAATTTCTTGAGTAAATTCTTGTGCTGGTGGTGGTGGACAATATCCATAGCTTGGCACACAAATTTCAGACTGAACAAGCACTCTTACTATTAATGTTACGCAAGTTGTGATAGAAAATGTGCTTCCCGACACATAGACTCCATATGGACTAGTCACCGCTCCAAACACTTCGATTCGATATGGCACAAGAGATGGCTGTGGAATGAAAAGCACAATGTCGTTTGGAATGACTAGAGTGGTCGTTCCCGTTCCTGCCACGCCATTTGCATCGGTGTATGTAACTATGATTGGAATTGTTGCATCAAACGAAACTCTTGCAAAATTTGGCTTGTCGACAAGTCTTTCCACAACAAGATTTGAAATTGTCGTGTCGCCATTTATTACTGTGCTCACATATGTGAGTGGAGTTGTTGGGTTTGCTGGGTTCAAATTCGTGAGAGTCACCTGAACATTGGTCTCTTGAATTTGTCTCATCGCGGCATCAAGCACTTTATCAACTTGAATACACGCTTTTTCACACAACCCGTTTAATGGATTTCCAGTCATAACCCCCGGACACATTCCCGTTCTATTACATGTGTAAAATGACATTTAAAAATACCTCCTTTTTCTTTTGATTTTCTTTTGTCATTAAGTTAAAGTGAAATATGTAATCTTTAACTAAATAATTCTATGAAAATGCAGAAAAAAGTGTGAAAAAAGTGCAAATAAAAATGAATTATATGAGCATTTTCACAATAAAAAAGACTCAAACATTTGTTTAAGCCCATTTTTTAGGTGTTTTTTGTCCGATTTTTATGCCAAAATATAACTTTCAATGCTTGAAAGTAATTCCTTTGCTCCAGATTTGTCTTCGGAAGAAGTGATGATAATATCGTTTTGATTTACGTGCATTTTCTGACAAATTATGAAAAGTCTGTTGCTCACTTGAAGTTTTGAAAGAGTGTCGATTTTCGTCACAACAATCTTAAAAGGAATGCGATTAGCATAGAGGAAATTCATCATCATTTCGTCTTGTTCCGAGGGGGTTCTTCTCACGTCAAGGAGCAGATAGACGCATTTTAGTTTCTTTGAAGTCTTCAAATATTCTTCCAAAAAGTCTGCCCAATTTGTCTTTTGAGATTTGCTGACTTGTGCATATCCATATCCCGGCAGGTCAACGAGAAGAAATTTGTTGTTAACAAGAAAATAGTTGATAAGTTTGGTCTTACCCGGAGTGCTTGACGTTTTTGCCAAACCTCGTCTGTTTGCGATGAGATTTATAAGTGAACTCTTGCCCACATTGCTCCTGCCCACAAACGCAATTTCATTGAAGTCACTCTCATAAAAATGACTATCTGAAACACTTGTCACAAAACTTGTCGATTTTACTTGCATAACTTTTTCTCCTTTTGTGTTTTAAGATTGCTCATTTTACGCGCTTGCTTCATTTTCGGTGAATTGTTTCCTAATATATTCAGGCTCTTGCCCTTTCAAAATGAAATTCTCGCTAATGACAATGCTATCGATAGTCTTATCTCCCGGAGATGTATACATCAGTGAAAGCATACTATCTTCCAAAATTGTCCTAAGTCCACGAGCGCCAGTTTTGAGTTTCATTGCTTTTTTTGCAACGGCTTTCACAGCATCATCTTTAAAAATAAGGTTAATTCCGTCCATATCAAACATTTTTTTGTATTGTTTTGTGATGCAATTCTTTGGCACTGTCATAATCTGCACCAAAGCGTCTTCCGACAGGTCGTGCAGAGCCACAGTGATTGGGAGTCTGCCCACAAACTCAGGAATAAGCCCAAATTTTGTGAGGTCCGTCGGCTGAATTTGCCTGATTAAATTGTAGATTTCCTCTTCTTTTGACTCGCTCTGCATCTGTGCACCAAAGCCCAAAGATGCGGAAGAAATCCTCTTTTCAACAATCTTGTCAATGCCAACAAAAGCCCCTCCGCAGATAAATAAAATGTTTGTGGTGTCTATGGAAATTGTCTCTTGTTGAGGGTGTTTTCTGCCACCTTGAGGTGGAACACTTGCCACAGTGCTTTCCAAAATTTTGAGAAGTGCTTGTTGCACACCTTCGCCTGAAACGTCACGGGTTATCGACCTGTTTTCGCCTTTTCTGGCAATTTTGTCAATCTCATCGATATAGATGATGCCCCGTTCTGCCTTTGAAATGTCATAGTCGGCATTTTGAATGAGTTTTAAAAGAATGTTTTCAACATCGTCGCCCACATATCCTGCTTCGGTGAGAGTCGTGGCGTCACAACTTGCAAAAGGAACTTTCAAAATCTTCGCCAAAGTCTTGGCAAGAAGAGTCTTTCCGCAACCTGTTGGACCAATGAGCAACACATTGCTTTTTTCAAGTTCGATAGGTTGCTTGTCTGCTTTTTGAAGTTTTATCTCGCAGTTATAATTTATCCGCTTATAATGATTATAGACCGCCACCGAAAGCACTGTTTTCGCTTCATCTTGGTCTATTATGAAGTCGTCAAGTTTTGCTTTTATCTCGTGAGGCAGAGGCAAATCAATCCTTGGTTGAGTCATTTCAATCTTTTCATCTTTAATTATTTCTTTACAAACGTCGATACATTCGTCGCAAATGAAACTGTCGCCACTTGGACTTGCAATCAAACGCTTAACTTCCGCTTGTGTTTTTCCACAAAAAGAACAAATTAATTCTTTATTCATATTTCTCTCCCTTTATTTTTGCTAATCAAAAAATTTTATCCCTTTTATCCCACAAGCAACTATGAGTTACTTTTTCTTTTTTCTGGTGTAGAAAATGTCGTCAATAAGCCCATATTCTTTGGCTTCTTCGGCAGACATATAGTGGTCTCTATCAGTGTCTTTTTGAATTTTTTTGATGTCTTGCCCTGTTTCTTCACTCAAAATTTTGTTAATCTTTTCTTTAATATTTTGCATATGTTTTGCTTGAATTTCAATGTCGCTTGCTTGCCCTTGCGCTCCGCCGAGTGGCTGGTGAATCATAATCTCACTGTTTGGCAAAGCATATCTTTTGCCTTTTGTTCCGCTTGCCAAAAGAAATGCCCCCATGGACGCTGCAAGTCCAATGCAAATCGTCACAACGTCACATTTTATATATTTTATTGTGTCAAAAATTGCCAATCCTGCACTGATGCTTCCCCCCGGGCTGTTGAGATATAGATAGATATCTTTGTCGGGGTTTTTGCCTTCAAGATAGATGAGTTGAGCCACAACAATGTTGGCACTCACGTCATTCACTTCGCCTGTGAGAAACACAATCCTATCTTCCAAAAGTCTGGAATAAATATCGTAACTTCTCTCTCCTGTTGAAGTTTGGTCGACAACCATAGGAATAAGTGTGTTCATTCTGTTCATAATTTTATCCTTTTAAATTAGATTATATGTTTTTTAATTTTTTTTAGTCTTATTTCGCTGTCTTTTTTGCGGTTGTTTTAGGTTTTGTTGTCTTATTTGCAGTAGACTCAGCAACTTCTTCTTTAATGTCAGCCGACAAATTGTTGTTTGAAATCAAAAATTTCATAAGTTTGTTTAAAAGAAGGCTGTTTTCATAATAATTATATTGCTCTTCGCCCATTATTTTTTTAATCTCGGCGATTGATTTTTTATTACCATCTTTGTTGAATTCGTTATATTTTTCTTCCGCATCTTTATCTGTCACTGTAATTTTTTCATTTTCAATGATTTTTTCAAGGACAAGTCTTGTTTTAACTGTCTTTCTTGCGTCTTCTCTTCTTGAATTTTTGAGAACTTCAAGGGTCATATTTGAAAATTTCAAATAGCCGTCGAGCGTCAAACCTTGATGAGACAATCGGTGTTCGAAATCGTGGATAAAATCCTCAATCTGAGCCTCAACCATAACCTCAGGCACTTGCATTTTTGACTCGTCAACAATCAAATCAATCAATTTGTTTTCACTTTTTGATTTTTCTTCTTTTGTCTTGTTTTCAAGCAGTTTTCTCTTAGTGTCTGCTTTTAACTCTTCAAGTGTAGAAAATTCGCTCACATCGTCGGCAAAAGCATCGTTTAATTCAGGCAGATGTTTCTCTTTTATTGCTTTAATCGTCACTTCAAACTTTGCTTTTTTGCCTTTTAATTTTTCTTCTTGATAGTTCTCTGGGAATGTCACCAAAACATCTTTTTTGTCGCCTTTTTTAAGTCCAATGAGTTGGTCTTCAAAGGTGTCGATGAAACTTTGAGAGCCAATCTCCAAATCATAATCAGTTGCCGTTCCACCTTCAAACTTCACGCCGTCGACGATCCCCGAAAAGTCAATCGTCGTCATATCGCCAGATTTCACTGGCCTTTTTACTTCTTCATATTTCACTCTTGATTCCCTTAGGTGAAGTAGTTCGTGCTCAACTTCGTCTCCACTCACAGTCGCTTTTTCTTTTGCAATTGTAAGCCCTTTATATGCACCAAGCGTCACTTCTGGTTTATTTGTGATTTTTAGCACAAGTTCCAGCCCGTTATCATCAATTTTATTCACTGTTATTTCTGGCATAGCGACAGGCTCGACGTCCTTTTCTTTTGACAAAAATTCAAAATAATATTTATAAAAACAATTGTTAATTGCGTCGTCAAAAAAGACTGTGTCGCCATAGTTCTTCTCAATCACCTTTCTAGGAGCATGCCCTGCTCTGAAACCCTGCACGGAATATTTGCCTTTATTTTTGTTGTACGCCTCGGTGAGAGCGTCTTCCCATTCCTTTTTGTCCATATTTAGAACAGTCTCTATTCTCTTGTCTTCTAAAATTTTCTTAGTATATTTCATAATCTTCTCCTATTTTTATATCAACTAACATTATAACAAATACGGATAAAAAAAACAACACTAATGACAAACAATTTTAGTCATAAATGCGTTAAAAAAATTTGTTTTTCATTTCTAATAGTTTATGTTCAAAAATCCCATTATTGCCATAATTACAAAAGCAACAGACAAAAATCCAAAAATTATGACAGGATTTATTGCATTAAACTTTGAAAAAACACCTTTGATATGTTCTTTTTTCTGGCTAGTTTTGCCGACATAATAGACTTCTTCGTCATAGTCCAGTTTTGTTGCATCAAAAATGTCCTTATTTTCGTCGACAGTTTTCATTTTGTCATATTTTTTCTTGCATCTGATTGCCAAAAGTAGCATTGGAACGGCAAGAATTAACATTCCAATTGGCAAAAGAATGACAAAAAATGTGCCTAAAAAAAGGCAGATAATCCCCGCAAAAACTAAAATTAATGTGTATAAATTATTTTTCCAAAATTTTTTCATATTCTCCTCACAACACAAAACCGAACAAAATGAGTGTAATCAAAAATGCAACTAGCACCACCATAAATGCATTGTTCCTTTTGCTTCCCGCATAGGCAAAGGCAGAAATCACAGTCACAAAAAGCCCCAAATAGTAGGCAATGGAACTGAAAATCTCCGATAAGTTTGCTTCAAGTGAGAAAACTCCCACCAAAATATATTTTGCCAAAAGCGACAGGGCAATCAAAATTACAGCGATATAAGCAATGAAGTTTATAGTCTTTTTTGAGTCCATTTTCCAAAACCTCTTGTTTGATTATCTCCAATTTTTTAAAATTAGTCAAATAAATTTAGGCTAGTTTTATTAAGTCAAAGTCAAATTGTGTTCTTCTAAAAAAGTTTTGAAATAGTCGGGTAATGGGCTTTCAAACTCCAACTTCTCGTTTGTTTTTGGGTGAAAAAAACTTAGTTTATATGCGTGAAGTAACTGCCCGTTTAACTTGAAATTATCGTCTTTTCTGCCATATTTTTTATCTCCCACGACGGAGTGCCCAACATATGCACTATGCACTCTGATTTGGTGAGTTCTGCCCGTTTTAAGATTAAATTCCACGAGCGAAAATCCACCCTCACTTTTGAGTACTGTATAGTGAGTTTCTGCATATCTTCCCATATTTGCAGGCACGACAAAAATCTTTTCGTGTTCGTTTTTTCCGCGTGCTAGGTAATTTTTAATCTCGCCTTCGTTTTCTTTAAAACTGCCAAATACAACCGCGAGATATCTCCTTTCGCAAACTTTTTCTTGAATTTGTTTTTGCAAAGATTTGTGTGACAAATCATTTTTCGCAACTACTAAAAGCCCCGAAGTGTCCTTATCAATCCTGTGCACGATGCCGGGGCGAATTTTGCCGTTTATCGTGCTAAGATTTTTGACGCAAAAAAGAAGAGCATTCACAAGCGTTCCCGTTTTGAGTTTCCCCGCGGGGTGCACAACCATTCCCTGAGCCTTATCCACGACAAGCAAATCATCGTCTTGAAAAACAATCTTTATGGGAATGTTTTCGGGCAAAATGTCTACCACCTCAGGCTCTGGCAAATCAATGGACACTTCGTCATTTTCTCTGAGAGAAAAACCGGCTTTCACCTTTTTTCCATTCACCATAATTTTCCCATTTTCAATTAAAGTTTTAACAAAACTTCTCGTTAAATTTGCTTCATTTTCTGTTACAAAAATATCCAAACGGACACCTTTAAAATTATTTTCAACTATAAAATTTTTTATCATTATCTATCCTTACTTTTAGTTTTGTTATCAATGTTTATTTTTTCTTTTGGCTTATAGAAAAACAAAATGTAAATGGCTAAAATTATCATTCCTACGCACAAAAAACTGTCTGCAAGATTGAATGTTGGGAAACTTTCGAAGAATTCAAAAAATATAAAATCTCTCACACCGCCCAAAAAAATCCTGTCTATAAAATTGCCAATGGCACCGCCCACGATTAATCCAAAAGCAACTGAAAACAATTTGTCTGTGTTTTTGACAATAATCTCTTGCGCGACAACAAAAGCCAAAAAAATAATGGTGATTAAAATTAAAAGCCCCAAATTCTCCGACAAAATCCCCCACGCTCCGCCAGTGTTTAGACTGCTCATAGAGCGCACTCCGATGACATTTGGAATAATTGTGACGTTTTCCTTATAAAAAAAGTTTTTTGTGAGTAAATCTAACCCCACTGCCAAAAAAATGAGGGAAATTTTTATAATCAAACTTTTGAAAATTGAATTTTTTGTTAATTTATTTTGTGTTTCAATTTTTGTCTTTTCATTTTCTTTTAAATTATTTTTGTCGTTTATCTCAATATTTTTTTTCATATAAAAAAGTATAAACTAAAAATAAAAAAAACAAAATACAATTTCGCACATATTTTGTTTTTAGTTTTTAAAGACATTTTTATTTTTTTTCTCAACTAATATTTTTTTAAATCTTAGTTTTACAAGTCGTTCATTTTGACTGTGTCATTATGTTAACGCCTTCGGGCGCCATTAAGAAAAGATCGCCTTGAAGCCTTTTGATGCTTCCTTTGAGGGCATAGACTGCCCCCCTGACGAACTGCAAAATCTTGTCGGCATCGACGGGTTTCAACTGCCCAAGATTGACAATGCAAGCCTCTTTCCGCCTCAAACATTCCACCAAAATCTTGATATCATTATTGTCTCTTGGAGCATAAATGATGAGGTTTCTGCCCGTTATTCCTGCAAAATTTGTAATATTTTTGGCGATTTCACCTGAATTTTTAAATTCGTTCACCACAAAAGAATTTGCCAGACCATTATCAAAATTGCTGTATTTATCGTTATTTTCTTGTTTTAAGGTTTTTGTGCTTTTTTCAAGAGAATTATTTTCGCTCTCAAAGCCCATACCCTTAAAAATTGAATTAAACAATCCCATTAAGGTCTTTCCTCCAATTGTGCAAATTATTTTTTTTTAGTTTAGCACATTTTTTGTGAAAAGCAAATATTTTTAATCAACTTTTATCAAGACTATTCATCAAAATAAAAAAATCCTTTTACTATCAAAAAATAGAAAAGTTAAATAAAAATTATTATTATAAAATTATTCTAAAAACTTATTATTTTTTTAAACTTAGTTTTAATTTTATTAAGAATTTCTTCGACAGTTTCCCTCGTTTTTTTTGAAAGAATCATTTTGTCTTTATATGTTTCATACCACGAATTTATCAAGCATAAGTCACCTTCTTGAATGCTAAAAGCCCACCAATCACAAATCATTTCTAACAAATTAACTTGAGGAATATCTAAGGCAACAAGTTCTCCGTCGTTTCTTTTTAGGAGCCAATATTGATGATGATGTGGATTTGTGCGATGATGATGAAGGCAAGCCATATCAAAATTATTTTGAATGATTTCTGTTTTTTCTTTACAAAAAAAATTGATGCAATATGCTTTAAATTCTTCCTTTTTGAGTTTAGACAAGTCGTGCGTATCAATTTGTTTTTTCAAATGATTAAATTGCTTTTTGGTCAAATTGGCAAACAATTCGCCAAAATTAATTTGTAATAATTCAAAAGCTTGTTTTACGTTTTTCCTGTGATTTTTTATTATATTATAATATTTTTTTTCTTCTTCACTAAAATGTTTTTTAAACATTTTTTCTCCTTAACAAGTTAATATAAATTTTTACAGGTGTTTTAAGATTAAAAGTTTTCAATCATTGCCGATGAATTCTCTCAAAAGACTGTCTTTTGGCACAAATCTCTTAGGAATGGTGGCACAGAGTTTGAATTTTTCAAGAAAAACTGCAATCTCGGGCAAATATTTCAATTTTTCGAACCTTTGTGACAGTAAATCTTTATATAAAAGCGGTTCATAAAAATGAGTTGAGTTCAACATATAATCCGCAGTTTCCTTAAATGGACGAATGTTTTTATCTTCACCCTTACACACTTCACCCCAAAGACTCAATGTATCTTCCACTGGCACACTTCTGTCTCTCTCGTCACGCACTATTCGCCTCAAAAGTCGCAACTGGCGTGCGTGGAAAAGTTTCTTTTTTTTAAAAACAAAGTCGGTGGAACAATGCACATAGACTTTATAGATTTTGTCGAGTTCAAGCCCTTCAATTATCTTTGGATTAAGTGCGTGAATGCCCTCCATAATTATAACTTCCTGCTTTTCAAATTTCCTTAAAATCCACTCTTTCTTTCGTTTGTGGGTGGCAAAATCATATTGCGGAGTGAAAGTTTCGCCCTTAGTCAAAATCTCACCAAGACATTTTCTAATCGTCTCAACATCAACGGCAATCATACTTTCAATGTCTGCAAAACCGTCTTCCCTTAAAGGCACAGAGTCGATGTCAAAGAAAAATTCGTCCATATTAAGCACAAGAGAATTCACACCTAAATTTTTAAGTTCGTGATAGATTTTCTCCGATGTGGTCGTCTTTCCTGCTGATGAAGGTCCGCTGACAAGCACAATTTTTTTATCAAAAACTTTGATTTCTTTTGTGATTTCTCGCACTTGGTCCAGATATTTTTCTTCACCTTTATCTATCAATTTGTAAACATTTTCGCTTGATTCTCTATTTATTTTTTCAATGTCAACTTCAATTCTGTCCGATTTCATTTTACCTCCAAAATATTGATTTTAAGCGTAATAAATTCCTTTAATGAGAGAAAATACTTCCTCAAAATTTTGCTTTTTAGATGCAATTAAAAGATTTTTTACTTCTTCATTTGTAATCTCACTCTCATCAACATTTGCCTTTTTGACGAGGTTACACCAGTCTTTTAAACAATTTTCATTAAGTATCAAAGTCATCTGCACAAAGTCGTCAAAGTAGAAGAAATTTTTGAAATAAAAGGTCCATTTTTCAGAAGTAATTTTTTCAAATATTTGCTGTGCAACTTGCCTTGAATCAAACAAATAGCCAGAATCGTTGCCTAAATATGTCACTATCGAAGGGGTGAGAACGCTTCTCAAAAAATAGTTTGGGAAAAAGTCCACTTCCGAAAGTTTAATCATTCCCGCCACCTCGTCTTTGTGATTATGCACACTGAAATGGCTGGAAAGAACCTCTTGGCAACTCTTCAAAATCTTTGTGACAATGCTCACATCTGTGCTGAAATCATTAAGTTTGATTTGCAGAGAAATCTCTGAAAAAACTTTTTTAATCAAAGACTCCTCACTGGCTGTTTTCAGATAATAGGATATGAATTTCTTCTCGTTCAAACTCTGTGCGTCCCACATAAACGGAAAGAGATTTTTGGCGTTTTGGGCGATAATTTTAAACGCATCATCTTTTTTCTCGCCTGCGGATTTTAGCATTGCAAATATAATTCGAATGAAGAGATTTTTCCGCTTGTTTGACGATTCCATAATGTCTGTGTAGATGTCTGAATATGGCATTATAACGACCTTTTTCAAACATTCAAGCGTTTCGACAACGCTTTTTGTGAATGGAGTGAAGTCCTTATATAAAATTGCGTCAAAAATGCTTGTGATGAAATATTTTGCCTTTTCTTTGTCAATCTCACCTGCGGTAGAATCACTATCATTTCTCTTTTGAAGCACCTGCATAATTTGCAAAATTTTTAGTTTTTCATCTTTTGTTATTAAATCAAAATCACAAGCCAAACGAAGCACAAAAATGTCAAAAAAGTTTGAAATATAACTTCTGTCAATCCAGTGAGTGATGTTCACCACAATGTCTTCGCCGATGGAAAACACGACGTCTTGAAGAATTTTCACACTCTTGTTATAAACATATTCCACCACATAGTTATACATTCCAGCATTAAAAGAACTCATCACAAAGTCTTTGTCTTCCTGATTGAAAAGCGAACCTTCGCCGTCCACAATTTCTTCAAATGAACGGTCTGATATACTGCATTTTTTCTTTGCATCGTTCCAATTTGCATTCATTGTTTAACCTCCTCATAAAACATATCTCCGTCTTGCGAATGAAAATATACTCCCACAATTTTCTTTATCCCTGAATTAATTATACCATATGCAGCCCTTTTTCTTGCACCTCCCAAAATGCTTTTAACAGAATATTTTTCTGGCTTTATAAAAACGTTGTATGCCCGAATTCTTCCCGCATTGTCCAAGATTGTTATGCCGTCAAAATTTAGCATAGAGATGAACATTTCGGCAATGTTCGTGAGTTTCACTTCCGAAAAACTCTTTGACATCAAAAAAGTTTTTGAAAACTCAATGGGTTCACTAAGCCAAATGCCATCATTAAAAAATCCCTTATCTTTGAAGTCTTTGTCAACAACAACGCAGATTGCCCCATGAATGTCGTTTTGGGCGTGCTTTAAGATGTTTTCAAACAGAATTTTAATCTCGCTTAACTTCGTTTTTGTCGTTTTGAGTTTTGAAAAACTTGCGTTTGAAAATCTTTTATAGACGCTTTCTCTGTTCAAAAAATTTGAGTCGTTTATCGAAAAGTTCACAATAATGTCGCTTCCTCGCATTCCTCGAAGACTTATCGCATAGGAACTAAGCGTGTTTAAGCAAATTAGACTAAATTTTTCGACGCTCGCAAGAGACTCATTTTCAAACACCAATTGACTGAAAGGTTTTTCTTTGATGCTGTTGAAAACTTTGCAAATACCATAGTTGAATTTTCCGTCTTTCATTTCAATGTAGGTGAACCAATCTTTTTCACAAAACATAAAAAGAGATTTGAGGCGAGAGTTAAACATCTTCTCATCATCATCGCTAAACATTTGAAGTTTGAAGCAATTTGGAATGTTTTTATTCACAAGTTCGATGTTGCTTGTGAGGACAATGTTTGGCTTTATCTTCCGCCCTTCCTCCTCATAACTGCAAAATTTATAGAAATTGCTTATCAAAACTGCGATGAAATTTTCGGGCATATTTGGAAATTCCTTTGCGATGAATTTCAAAACATTGTCCTTTGCCTCTGTGAAAAAAATATTATCTGCCATCATTATTCTCCTTTATCATTGAGTTAATTATTTGTTTTATAATGTCCACCAAAAAATTTCTCGGTGAAATGTAACAGCAAACTTGTAGGCAAAAATCTCATTGCAAAATGTAATATTTTATATTTTCCACCAATGATAATATATGCTTTGGGGTGTGCTTTTCTTGAATATTTAAAGATTTTGTCTGCAACTTTTTCGACTTTCATTCGCTTGTCTTCTCTGCTGTCGAGGCGAGTTGTGGCAAGAGAAATCCTCTGTCCATATCGTTCACTTGTGGCAAAATTCTTCACTCTGTTTTTGGTGAAATTCGTCCTCACATCTCCGGGGCAAACGGACAAAACCTTTATGCCAAGTGACTCACATTCCATAAAAAGCGACAGTGAAAGCATATGCACGCCCGCTTTTGACGAACAATATATGCTACGAAAAGGAAGTGGAAACAACGCACAAACGGAACTTATATTTATGATTCTCCCGCCACGTTCCATCAGTGGTAAGGCATTTTTATAACAATTAATAACCCCAAGCAAATTCACATCATAAATCTTTTTTATGTCGGCATCATCTGAGAGTTCCACCGCGCCCGAAATGCCAAAACCTGCATTATTTATGAGGACATCAATGTTTTTAAACTTCTCTTTAATCTTTAAAAAAACTTCGGCAACTTGCAATGCATTCGCGACGTCACACTCAAAAAAATTTTTGAACCCATCGGGATTTGTCCGCGAAAGGCAGACGACTGTGTCGCCTTTACTTTCAAATTTCTCTTTGCAAGCTTTGCCTATCCCGCTTGAAGAGCCAGTGATAACAACCACTCTTGGCGTTTTTTGACAATTATTTTTTGTTTCTATCATAAGGGCATTTTACCACCTTTATCGATTAAAAATCAAGCAAAACACTCATCAAAAATTTTTTTGACACAATCTTTTTTCAAGCAAAGTTTTAAGCATATTTTTTAAACAAAATTTTCAAAGAGATAAATGTTTAATTGAACAATGTCAAAACAACTTTGTTTTAAGAGGCTTGAAAGTTGCAATTTTTCGCCTGAGAAAAGCAGAGTTTGCTCCACAGTATCATTCGTGTCACTCATCAAATCTAAAATCAAATTTTTTTCTTCGTCTGTCAAACTCATCTGTGCATTTTCAAAACTTTTCTGCAAATTTTTGTTTTTTGTCCAAATTTCTGCAAGATTTCCCTTCACTTGACTTTCATTAATCAAATTTTTGTCAAATTTTATGCAAGTTTCATACAAAGCAATAAAAATTTCCCTAAAACTCTGTAGCCCCCGCCCAATTAATTCCTTATTGCTCCCCTTATATTCCTTTGAGATTGCCTTAACTTCAAGTTTCACAACCTTTGCATTATATTCCATTTCAAGCAAGTTCTGCTGAATTTCCTGTGCCTCAATGAGTGTGGGATAGATGCTTGTCAGTGCAAAATATTCTCCGCGTCTGAACACAACCCCCATTCCGCCAAGGAGTCTAATTTCATCGCAACAATTTTCCGCTTCCTCTTCATTTTCAAAATCGTCAAATGAAACACAATAGACGTTATAGGAAGATTTTTCAATTTTATCAATTAAAAAAAGGCTCTTTTCACTTGTTATTAAAGATGAAAAAATGTCTGAAATGTTAACAATTAGAAGAAAAAACATCAAAATTCCAACAAAAATAAACAAAAATGAAAGTTTTTTCCCATTTTTAGATAAAATTCGCCTCTTAATTCTCCATTTTTTCAAAATTGTTGTCACTAAATCTTGAAAACCACCTTTTTATACGATTAAACTAACAATAGTCGTTATTTAAAACATATTTTAGTTATATCAAATGACGATATCGGATAAATTCGTCAAAAGACTTAATAAAATTTATGTTTCAAAATAAATCTATATGAATGTAAAAGGAGGAAAAAAGGTGAATTATCAACCAATATTTGACAGAGTTATTGCCGTCGAAGTGGAAAAAAATAAGATTACGGAAAGCGGAATTTCCCTCTCAAATCAAAACGAAGGTGTGAAAAAAGCCGAGATTATTGCAGTTGGTGAAGGTATTTTTGAGGAAGGCGTTTTTGTTCAGATGAAAGTTAAAATCGGCGATAAAATTCTTTTTGAAAGCCACTGCTGTGTTCCATTTTTTGATGGTTGCAAAAAGTTTTTGCTCCTAAAACAGACTGACATTTTGGCTGTGGAAAAAGATAAATAATAAAATTAAAAATTACTTAATCAATAATATTTATAAAAAAAGAAAAATAAGGAAGAAAAATGAAAAAATATATTGAAGGAAACCTTGCACAAAACAAAATTATGGCGGGGGTGGATAAACTCGCAAATCTTGTGAAAGTGACACTTGGGCCAAAAGGCAGAAATGTCGTGCTTGACAGAAAATTTGCAACCCCACTCATCACAAACGATGGAATAACAATAATAAGAGAGTTTGAACTTATTGATGAATTTGAAAATATTGGTGTTAAACTCGTTAAAGAAGTGAGCCAAAAAACAAACGAAGTAGCAGGTGACGGCACAACAACTGCAATCATTTTGGCACAGAAAATGCTGAAAGAGGGGCTAAAACACTGTCTTAATGGTGTTAGTCCCATTCTTTTGAATAAAGGAATTTCACTTGCCACAAATGAAGCCGTCGGCATTTTAAAGTCACTTGCAAGACCTGTCAAAAACGCCGAGCAAATCAAAAATATTGCCACAATTTCCTCCCAAAATGAGAGTGTTGGGGAGTTGATTTCAAACGCTTATTCACGACTTTTTAAAACTGCAAATATATCTTTGCAAGACAGCAAAACTGCAAAAACGGAACTTGTTTTTCAAGAAGGAATGACGCTTCAAAATGGATTTTTGTCACCATATCTTTGCACAAACATAGACAAAGGGCTTTGCGAATTTAACGATGCGTATCTATTGCTTACAAGCAGGAAAATCTCTACTTTCACAGAAATTCTTCCTCTGCTTGAACAAATAGTTAACACCGCGAAACCTCTTCTCATCATCTGCGACGACATTGAGGAAGACGCTTTGTCAGGGATTGTGCTTAACAAAATGAGAGGAGCCTTTAATGTGTGCGTCGTTCGGGCACCATTTTACGGTGAAAAGAAACTCGCCATTTTGCAAGACATCGCATGCGTAACGGGCTCAAAAGTGTTCTCAACTGCAAGCGAAAAAACTTTGCAAGAACTCACTATCACTGATTTGAGTGAGATAAAATATGCAAAAATCACAAAAGACACGACGACATTAATTTCAAAAAAATGTTCAAAAGCAGACCTTGAAGAAAGGCAAAACACGATTGAAGCACAGATTGACTCTTGCTCTGTCGACTATGACAAAGAGCAACTTCGGCTTCGGCTTTCAAATCTTTCGGGTTCTGTTGCCACAATTCTCGTGGGTGCAAACACCGATGTGGAGCAAAAAGAGAAAAAACTTCGCATTGAAGACGCCCTTTCTTCCACAACTTCGGCGCTTGAACTTGGCATCGTCGCAGGAGGCGGGATTGCCCTTTTCAACACAGCAAAAACACTTAAAAAACACAGCAAAAAGTTTTCCCCAGAGGAAAAATTTGGCTTTGAAGTTGTTGAAAAAACGTTGGAAGAACCATTCAAACAAATTTTAATCAACGCAGGACTTGAAAGTGGCGTGATTGCAAACAAAATTGCCAGCAAAAAAGGAAAAACATATGGATATGACGCTCTTTCAAACAAGTTTTGCGATATGATTGAAAGTGGTATAATAGACCCCGCAAAAGTGCCAATCTCTGCACTTATGAATGCAACAAGCGTTGTTACAACTATGCTTACGACATATGCACTCATCACCGACGACAACCAAAAAAATTGATTTTATATTTTATAGATTAATTCAAAAAATTGCAAATATTTTTTTATAAATTTTGTTTAAAACATCTGTTATTTTAAGATATAAAAAGACTCTCTTGCCAAGAGAGTCTTTTTTTTGAGTTAATAATTATAATTTTTTTGATAATAAAAACCTTTAATTTTAAACATATTGTTCGAGTTTAAATTTGTTCCAAGGGGATTTGTCGGCTGGCGGAATAACTCTGAAAGTCATTCGCTGGTGGCTGACAGGGTGATCAAATTTCACTTGAACTGCCCACAAAGCAAGGTTGCCATTTTTGACTGCTTTGCCATATTTTTGATCGAAGCAAACTGGACAACCAATGCCTGCAAACTGCACTCTAATCTGGTGGCTTCGACCTGTTACAAGGTTAATTTTGACAAGCGAAACATTGTCCACGCTTTCAAGCACTTGATAGTCTAAAATAGCCTCTTTTGCACCGTCTTCATATTGAGGACAAATTGTTACAATATTATTTTTTTCGTCTTTTTTCAAAAAGTTCGTCAGCCTGCATTGTCTAAGTCGAGGCACTCCTTCCACCACTGCAAAATATGTCTTTTCAACAGTTTTGTCGACAATCTGTTTAGATAATCTTTCGGCGCTTTTTGAAGTCTTGGCAAACACCATCACTCCACCTGTTGGTCTGTCGAGTCTGTGGACTAGTCCCAAAAAAGCATTGCCCTTTTTGTCATACTTTTCAACTAAATATTTTTTGATTTTATTTAAAAAATCCTCATCTTTGCTGTCGTCAAGTTGCACGGGAACATTTTGCGGTTTCACCGCCACAAGCACTTGATTGTCTTCAAAAATTATATCACACATTTTATTCCCTTTTCTTTTAACTCAAACTCAATATTTTTCTATTTAAAAATCAATTTACTATTTTATAAAATCAAATTTGTTGCAAACAAATTTTTATAAATTGAATTAAACAAAAAACTATTTTTGAATTCTTTTTAGTTTTAAAATCACTTTTTCGTCGCCAACTTCCACTTCTTTTTCAATGTCTGGATAGGAAATACCGCCATTTAATTCTTTAATAAGGACTTCTTGTTTTATCCTCTCACCAAACTTTTTGACAATCGTTTTGATGAAATCTGAGACACTCACGACGTCCATTTCAATCCTGTCTTCAATGTTGAAATCTGCCTCTTTTCTGAGCACTTGGGCAGTTCTAACAAGTTCACGATAGGCCCCTTCAAACATCAATTCTTTGTCAAGAGTGATGTCGAGCACCAATGTCACATTGTTGTCTGTGGAGATTACAAATTCGTCTTTTGCCTTGTAGTTTAAAATGAAAAGACTGCTGTCTAGTTCACCAAATTCTTTTGTTTTCACTTTTGCGTTTTTGAAACCGTCAACAAATTTATTCATCTCTTTTTCGTCTGCATTTTGCAAAAGTTCTTTTAGTTTTTGCACTTCGCCTTTGAGAACGGCACCCGCTGTTTTAAAATTGATGCTCAAATATGGCACATTGAATTTGTTGGTATTTTTTTCATAGTCAATCTCTTTGACATTGAGTTCATCTTTGACAATCTCCTCAAAATTCTTCACCGCATTTTCAGTTTTGTCATCACAAACAATGAAAAGTGTTCTTAATGGTTGTTTGATTTTAAGAGATTTTTCGTTCCTCAAACGAAGTGCTGTGGCAATAATCTCTCTCACAAGCGTTACATTTTCCACAACTTGGCTGTTTTCCACTTCATTTTCAACTTCTGGGAAACCGCCAAGCATAACGCTAATCTCCGCGTTCTTTTCTGTTTGACGAACAAGATTTTGCCAAATGTGTTCGGTCATAAAAGGAATGACAGGTGTCATAATCTGCGTGAGCACTTTAATCGCTTTATATAGGCAAGCATATGCTGTCATTTGGTCTTTTTTGTCGTCGCTTTTCCAAAATCTCTTTCTGTTCACTCTGATATAAAAATTCGTTATCTCGTCGACAATCTCTTCAAAATCTTTCACGACAAGAAAACTCTTTTCTTCACTGTAGTTCACGTCGCTATCTTTAATGAATTTGTTTAATTTTTCAATGAGCCATCTGTCTGTTTGACAAAGATTTTTGAAGTCAATCTTGAAATTTTCCACATCGGGATTATCCAAAATTGCATAGGTGTTATAGAAAATGTAGGCATTCCAAAAGTTCATCAACTTTCGCCTTGCTTCCGCCGTGAGAGAGAGCCCAAAACGCATATCGTTTGTTATTGACGCCCCGCCATAGAGATAGCGAATAGGGTCTGCCCCAACTTTGTCTGCAACGACATCACTATCCATTGAATTTCCGCCACTTTTGTGGAATTCGTTGCCGTTTTCGTCTTTAACATATTGATGTGTCACCACTTTTGTGTAGGGGGCGCGTCCCTCTAAAACAACGCTCATCACAAGCATTGAATAGAACCATAATTTGAGTTGTTCCACCATTTCGCAAACATATTCGCTTGGAAAATTGTTTTTGAAAAACTCCTTATCTTCAAAATATTTTTTAGTCGAAAATGGAGTGATGCCTGCATCAAGCCAGCAATCTCCCACTTCTTTAATTCTCTCCACTGTTTCGCCACAGTTTGGACATTTAATCTTGATATTGTCAATCCAAGGCCTGTGCAAATGTGGAATTTGTGAGATTTCTTCGGGGTTAACCGCAACTTTTGAAAGTTCTTCCACAGAGCCAACAACATGCAAATGCCCGCACTTTTCACACAAATAAAAAGGAAGTGGAAGTCCATAAAATCTGCTCCTAGAAATGTTCCAGTCGCCCATATTGTTGAGCCAATCTGCCATTCTTTTTTTGCCATAATCGGGCTGAAAAGTCACTTCTTCAATGGACGACAAAAGTTTTGGCCTAAGTTCGTCGATGGCAATATACCACGTTGAAATCAATTTATAAACAAGGTCTGTCTTGCATCTCCAACAATAAGGATAACTGTGGGTATAGTTGTGAGAATAGTGCAATTTGCCGTCTTTTTTGAGTCTTTCAATCACAAGTTCGACAACATCTGTCGTCTTTTTACCCTTCAAAAAACCTGTGTTTGAAAGCATAACTCCCTGCTCGTCTATTGGGCAAATCTCTTGTAAATCAAACTTCTTTCCCAGTTCAAAGTCCTCTGCACCGCAACCCGGAGCAATGTGCACGACGCCACTGCCCTCCACATTGTCCACCTCTTCCCAAGGAAGAATTTTATGCTCAAAGTTTTGCTCTTTCAGTTCTGGAAAGCAAGTTTCATAAGTAAGCCCAACTAAGGTGTCGCCTTTGAAAGTTTCCAAAATCTCATAGTCTTCTTTCACAACTTTCAAATTGCTCTTGCAAAGCACCAATTTCTCGCCAGAATTTTTGAGAAGAACTTTAACATATTCAAATTCAGAATTAACTGCCAAAGCCACATTCGCTGAAAGTGTCCACGGCGTCGTCGTCCACGCAAGCATCTTGAAGTCTTTATTTTTCACTGGAAATTTGACGAAAACTGCGGTGTGAGTTACGTTGTGATAACTGCCCGACATCTCGTGTTCCGACAGGCTCGTTCCGCATCTTGGGCACCACGCCATTGGTCTGTTTTTCTTGACAATAAGCCCTTGTTCACTGCATTTTTTGAGAAAATGCCAAATGGAAAGAATGTTTCCGTCGGTGTTTGTGAAATAACTGTTGTCCCAGTCCATCCACTGTCCCATTCGAATGGATTGATTGGTGATTTCATTTGCAAAATAGTCCACCCGTTCCATACATTTGTTTGTGAAGTTGTCGATGCCATATTTCACAATCTCGGGTTTGCCATTCAGCCCCAATTCTTTTTCAACATTCACTTCCACCCACATTCCTTGTGCGTCAAAGCCGTTTTGATATTGGCAATCTCTGCCCTTTAAAGCATTGTATTTCAAAGTGATGTCTTTGAGCGTCCTGCCCCAAATGTGATGCACTCCGCATCTGTTGTTTGCGGTGATTGGTCCGTCCAAAAACTTAAATCTCTGTCCGTTTTTATTTTTAGCAACTAATTTGTGAAATGTGCCGTTCTCTTTCCAAAATTCAAGGATTTTTTTCTCCATTTCGACAAAATTTAATTTTGAGTCTTCTTTTTCCATTCTTAATTCCTCTTAATAATTTTCTAGCACTGCGTTCATATCTAAAATGTCCGCAACAGTCACGACTCCCAAAGGATTTTCGTTTAATCTTCCGTGTTCAGTAATTATGATGAGTTGAAGTCGCCTGTTGAGATAGAATAAATTTAGCGCGCGTTCAATCGTCAAATTTTTGTCTGTCACTTTATAAATCTCAGACTCATCAGGACGCAAAATAACATTTCCAATTGGCGTTTTTTTGATATAATCATCAATGTCTATGTTGTCCTTTATACATTTCCCGAGACTTTCTAAAATCTCGCTCCCCACTGCCACACCAATCATCGTTTTGTCCTTATAAACAGGGACATTTTTAAAACCTGTCTCCGCCATAAGTTTCAAAATGTCTTCAATAATCACTCCTGCATCGCTCACCAACACTTCGTGTTTGCAAACTCTTGAAAGGGCTGTTGGGGGAGTGGCTATCAGCCGAGAAATCTGCTCAAAATCTTCCACAACTTCTTCGTGCGGTTCGGCAATCACATAGTTTGGGTTTGTCTTATGCACGATGGAGTTCCTCAGCCTGCCATAGTCGATTAGTTCGTCTTCATATTTCCTCACCACACTGTTCATCGGCACTGCTTTACGGATTAAATCTGCATAACTTATGCTACGCTTGAAGCCATAGATGGACCTTAGCGAGTGATCAATTTGATTGTAGGCAGTGATGAATCGCTCTGCATTGCTTCTCTGAATTTTATTATTAGACATAATTACTCTCCATTTTAAAAATATTAGCATATTTCACCAAAAAAAGCAAAACAAAAATTAAATTTATGAGTAATAGTCTTGCTCTTTTTGAAAAAATATTATATAATCATTTTCGAAAGTGCTGGGCGGGGAGCCAGTGGTGCCCTATATCTACAATCCACTATAGTAGAGTCGAACATTTGCCTCGGGAGAGAATTTTAGGCAGGATACTTCATTTTGATGTTGAGAATAAGGTCTTGTGCAACTGCTAACCACGAACCATGTCAGGGTCTGACGACAGCAGCATTAAATGGACCTAGCGGTGTGCCACAAGGGCACCTTGTTTGAGTTAGATTGAAGCAACCCCACTTAAAAACCTCTTTCAAAGCGAACTGCACTTTCACCAAAAATTGAGAATAATTGGGCAAAATTGCCCTTTTATTTTTTATATTTTTATTTTTATGTGTTTATTTTTTTTATTTTTTATAATATAATGATTTGAATTAATGAAAAAACTTAAAAAGAAAATTTTTGAAATGGAGAAATAAAATGGCAAGGCAAAATGTTAAAAATATTGAAAGTTTGGCAATGGAACTTAAAAACAAACTTTCGAGAACAAATGCAAGTTATGATTTTAAGATTGGCGTTATTGTGTCAAGCGATAATACATACAGCAAAACAAACTTCCCTTTTACCTTAGCACAGATTGTCTCCCAAAAAATTCTTTCTTTGGGTTATGAAAGCGAGATTATTTCTCTTCCTGCGATAAATGAGAGATTAAGGATTTTTTGTGCCGACAACGAGGTCGTGTGTGCCTATAAAAAACAAGTCGCAAATTTTCTTGAGATGATTTTAAGTGAAAAGCATTTCGACGGGGTTGTGTTCCTCCCAAGCGGTTTCAACTGCACTGTGGGGTGCATCATCAGTTCCATAAGATTGAACATTCCCACTGTCATTCTGCCCGTGGGACTTTCGCAAAAAGTGGAGGGGAGTAACCTTTTTGACATTCTTTCAATGCCCGGGTTTATTGCAACAAATAAGAAAAGTGCTTTTGACCTTGAAAAAGCAAAAACAAACTTCTGTGAAACAAACGGCTCTGGGGTGAATTTTTCCACTGAAAACATTTTTAACACAGTGCTTGAAATTATGGAACTCAGCGAGACAAATTCTGCCTTAACTCCTGCAAATAGTTTTAAAAAAGAAGACGAGGCTGGGCGAGTTGCTGAGCATATTGTGGAACTGACAAAATCTCGCTTGCCACTAAAAAAGATTATTAACAAAAAATCCATCACAAATGCTCTTATGCTAAACAGTGCGTTGGGTGGCAGTTTTTCTGTGGCTAACGCCCTTTTGGAACTTGCAAACGAAGCAGAAATTGACATTGATGAAAGCAAAATGATTGCACTTTCACAAAAATCTCCCGTGCTTTTTGACACATCGACTGGAACTTCAAATTTTGCAAATCAAGGTGGCACAAATGGAATTATTAAAGCAATGATAAAAAATAAAATCATCGACGGAACATACAAGACTTTTTCGCAACAATCACTTATTGAAATGACAAAAGATGCCGAAAATTTTGAGAGTTTTTTGACACCATTAAAGAAAGAAAGTTTTGTCATTTTAAAGGGCAATCTTGCAGATAAATATGCTGTTTCAAAGGCAATCTGCGTGGGAGAAGACAAGACAAAAATCATTTCAAACGCAGTCGTTTTTGAAAGTGATGAAGAGGCAAGTAATGCTGTTTTAAACAACATTTTAAACAAAGGTGATGTCATCATAATTAAGGCAAAAGTCGCAAAAAACTGCCCTTGCACAGTGTGCAAAACTCCACTCTCTCTCGTCTCAACTGGAAGAGAAAAAGACCACATAATAGTAACAAATGGTTTCCTTGAAGACAGCATCAATTGCCTTGGAATAACTTGCGTTTCTTCGCTTGAGAGCACCCTTGAACTGCTTGAAAATGGTGACGAAATTGAGATTGATTTCGTTAAAGGAAAACTGAATGTCAGCCTTTCAAACAGAGACCTTTTAAAACGACAAAAAAAGGTTCTCTCATCAAGAAAATCTTTGCCAAAATATTTTAAATCCTTATAAAATTTATATTTATTAATAAAAAAACATTTGTAAGAAAATTTTCTCACAAATGTTTTTTTCTTTTTCATTTTTCTTTAATTTATAAATTTTTTTCTTCTTTTAAAAAATAATTTCTTAATGTGAAAAAATATTTTTTAAATGTTATCAATCTGCCAATCAATCGGAGTTTTGCCGTGAGCGACTAAAAATTCGTTACACTTTTTGAAGTGTCCATTTCCAAAAAATCCGTTTGATGCTGAAAGTGGGCTTGGGTGAGCACTAGATAAAACAAAATGCTTTGACAAATCGATGTTTTCCACCACTTTTTTTGCATTTCCGCCCCAAAGCATAAACACAACGGGGGTGTCTTTCTCGGCAATTTTCCTTATGACTTCGTGTGTGAACTTTTCCCAACCTTTTCCCTTGTGACTGTTACTTATGCCACTTTTTACTGTCAAAACACTGTTTAAAAGAAGCACCCCTTGTCTCGCCCATTTGGTGAGATTGCCGTTGTTTGGAATGTCACAGCCAAGTTCAGATTGAATTTCCTTATATATATTTTTAAGGCTTGGTGGGATTGCCCCACTTTCCACAGAAAAACAAAGCCCGTGAGCCTGATTCTCGTTGATGTAAGGGTCTTGTCCCAAAATCACCACTTTAATTTCATTATATTTGGTTTGAAGAAAGGCGTTAAACACCTTTTTATCCTCGGGATAAACTGTCGTTTTTTGATATTCATCACTCAAAAATTGTTGCAAATGTTTGAAATAATCTTTATCAAATTCATCTTTCAAAAGTTCAAGCCAATTTTTTGATATATAAATCATTTTGATTTCTCTTTTGTTTTTAGATATTCAAAAACTTTGGTGGAGGCGATTGCTCCGTCTGCACAAGCAGTGATAATCTGGCGAAGTTGAGTGTTTCGAATGTCGCCAACGGCAAAGACACCGTCAAGGTTTGTTTTCATATTTTCATCGGTTATGATATACCCCGCCTCGTTCCTTTTCAAGTCACCCACGACAATATCCGTGTCGGGGCCTCTGCCAATACACACAAAAAGTCCGTCGACATCAAGCATCTTTTTCTCGTTTGAAAGTCTGCTCGACACTTCAATCTTTTCCAAATGTTCGTTACCAGAAAGAGCCGTGACAGTGTGGTTTAAAACAAATTCAACATTTTCTTTGCCTTCAAGTCTGCTAACTAAAATTTTGTCGGCACGAAGTTCATCTCTGCGGTGAATTAGATATACTTTTTTGGCAATATTGCTGAGATAAAACACATCTTCAAGTGCGGTGTTTCCCCCTCCCACAAGGGCGACTGTCTTTTCCTTAAAGAAATTGCCGTCGCAAGTGGCACAATAACTGATGCCCCTTCCCAAAAATTTGCGTTCGTTTTCAATGTTAAGCAATTTAACCGAAGCCCCAAGCGCCAAAATCACTGCTCTTGCCTTGAAAGTCTTTTTAAAACATTCCACTGTTTTAATTTCGCCGTCTGTTATGATTTTGTTCACTTCTTCAAACTCAAATGGAATGCCCAAGTTTGACACTTGCTCAAATATTTTGCTTGCAAGTTCCATTCCAGACACTTTCAAAAAACTTGGAAAGTTTGCCACTTCAAACGTTGAAGCCACTGCTCCGCCGGGAGTGCTTTTTTCAAAAATGATGACATCTAACCCCGCCCTTTTTGCATAGATTCCAGCGGTCATTCCGCTTGGTCCTCCGCCGATGATTGCGATGTCATAAATCTTTTCCATTTGAAATCTACTCCCCAAAAAAAATATTAAACATAAAAATAATACATTTATTATAAATATTTTTGTGCAAAATGACAACTAAATAAATTAAATTTATTTTCTTTTTTTCTCTTTTTTTATTATATGCTTTAAAATTTTGATTTTTAAAAATAAAAAAACACCACAGTGAAGTGATGCTTTTTAAAATCGTTATCTCTTTGAGAATTGAGGTGCTTTTCTTGCCTTTTTGAGTCCATATTTCTTTCTTTCTTTCATTCTTGAATCTCTCGACAAGAACCCTGCTTTTTTGAGTTCGGCTTTGTATGTTTCGCTCTCTTTCACAAGAGCTCTGGAAATTCCGTGTCTTATTGCACCAGTTTGTCCTGTGTATCCGCCACCAAAAACATTCACCAAAACATCATATTTATCATTTGTGTCCGTGAGTTTTAAAGGTTGACGAACAATAAGTTTTAGAGTGTCAAGCATAAAATAGTCTTCAATGTCATGCCCATTGATTGTAATCTTGCCTGTTCCGCCTGCGACGAGTCTGACTCTTGCAACTGCGTTCTTTCTTCTTCCCGTTGCAACGTAAAGGTTCGGATTGCCTTTTTTGACAGATTTTACTTTTTTAGCAGAAACTTCTGTCTTTTCAGCCTTCACAGGTTTTTCAGTTTTTTCAAATTTTTCAACCTTTTCTGCTTTCACAGGTTTTTCAACTTTTTCTGCTTTCACAGGTTTTTCAACCTTTTCTGCTTTCACAGGTTTTTCAGTTTTTTCAACTTTTTCTGCTTTCACAGGTTTTTCAGTTTTTTCAACCTTTTCTGCTTTAGGGGCAGTCTTCTTAACTGCTGATTTTGCAGTCGATTTCTTGTCCTCTGTCACAGCAGTTTTTGTTTTCTTAACTTCTTCAGCCATTATTCTCTTGCTCCTTTAATAGTGATGAGTTCAGGTTTTTGCGCTTCATGGTTGTGGTTTGCGTCTTTATAGACTTTGAGTTTTTTGCCCATTTTTGTGCCAAGAGAATTGTGTGGTAACATACCTTTCACAGCACGTGTTATCACAAAATCGGACTTTTCTTTCATCAATTTGTCATAGCCAACTTCTTTCATTCCGCCGATATAACCTGAGTGATGAAAATATTTTTTGTCTGTCAATTTGTTGCCTGTTAAGACAACTTTGTCGCTGTTTATAACAATAACATAATCCCCCGTGTCAACGTGTGGAGTGTATTCAGGCTTGTTTTTGCCTTTTAAGATTGATGCCACTTGGCTTGCCACTCTGCCGAGAGGAATGTTTGTCGCATCAACTATATACCATTTTTGTTCCACAGTTTGAGGTTTTGCCATATAAGTTTTCATTTTTTCTCCTTCAAACTTTTTAAAAAATCTTGCATCGAGTATTTTCTCTGGGCTAATAGAAAAAATAATTTTGCTAAACAACATCATAATTGAATTTTACTTAAAAGTCAAGACATTTTATCAATTAGTGTCAAAAAATTAATAGCAAACTTCTTTGAGATAAAGCCCATAGGGTGCGACTGTTTTGCCTGCGAGAATTCGGCTTTTTTGCAAGAGTATTTTTTTAAATTCGACCTCACTCAACTTGCCCGTTCCCACATCAAGCAAAGTGCCGACGACAATTCTCACCATATTATACAAAAATCCATTGCCCGTGATTTCATAGAAAAGATAGTTTCCCGACTTTGTGAAAGACGAAGAAAACACTGTCCTGATGCAGTCTTTTGTCGTATTTCCACTTGCCACAAATGAAGAAAAATCGTGCGTCCCAACAAGGATTTCAGCCCCTTTGTTCAATTTTTTTAAATTCAATTTATTTGGGAAATGAAGCACTCTTTTTTCGTCAAAAACGCTCAAATCTTCACCGGTGAAAATCTTATATAGATAAGTCTTTTTCTTTGTGCTTTTGCGTGCATTAAAGTCTATGCTTACTTCAAAACTCTTTTTAATTTGAATGTCTTTTGGCAGTTTTTGGTTGATGACAATTTTCAACTTTTCCTCGGGAATGGTGCTGTTTGATTGAAAATTCACAACCTGACCAAGTGCATGCACACCTGCATCTGTTCGCCCGCTTGCCACAACATTGACCTTTTCGTTAAGAGCTTTAAAAATGGCGTTTTCAAGCACTTCTTGGACGGTTATTTCGTTTTTTTGCCTTTGAAATCCAAAATAGTTTGTGCCGATATATTCAATTATTAAACAAAAATTTTTCATAATTTTTTTCATAAAAACATTTTATCACACAAAAAATAAAACAAGAAAAGAAAATTTGACTTTTGTTGAAAAAGTTATCATACTAAAATTAATATTAGTTATTAAAAATATTAATAAAAAATGTTTGCAAGGAGATAAAAAATGAAAATTACAGTTGATGGAAACACTGCCACTGCCCGCATTGCTTATGCTTTTTCTGAAATGGCGGCGATATACCCCATCAC
>SAAW01000057.1 GCA_009929275.1 Clostridia bacterium | reverse complement strand
GATTGTCATGAAAAAATTGAAAAAGACTATACCAATAAAATGGGGTGGGCGCGCAAAGCATTATTGAATGTTGCCAGAAGCGGTCAATTTTCTTCGGACAGAACAATCAGTCAATATGCGAAAGAAATATGGAACGTCAAAACGACACTTTAAAAGAATGCGATTTTCCTCAACAAAATGGGCAATTTTATGGACGCCGACATGGGAAAAAATTAAAATCGTCTCGATTGGCGTTGATGGAAAGACTGTTGCCTAGAATAGCTTTGGCAAAACCGGAACAATCCTTGGATGTGACCAAGTTATTTCCTTTTGACCCCCAGGATATTTGGGTTGAAGTCGGCTTTGGTGGTGGCGAACATTTAGCCGGTCAGGCTCTTCGCCATCCGCATATCGGTTTTATTGGTGCCGAACCTTTTATAAATGGAGTGGCGGGTCTTTTGTCGCTATTGAATGGCTGTACAAACGGGAAAATCAAACAAACCCCGTTGATGCTGGATGAAAAAAGAGCAGATAATGTCCGTATTTTTCCTGATGATATCCGATTGTTATTCCCTTTTTTAAAAGAAAAGAGTGTAGGACGTTTTTTTGTGCTATATCCAGACCCGTGGCCTAAAAAAAGGCACGAAAATCGCCGTTTCTTAATTTCCGAAAACCTAATACAAATTCATCGCTTGTTGAAAAATGGCGGGGAATTAAGGGTAGCGACAGATGTAGAGGCCTACGCTGATTGGGCGAAAAAACAAATTGAATCTTCGGGATTGTTTATCTGTGCAAAGACAGACACACAAACTCCGCCAGAAGATTGGATATCAACCCGTTATGAAAAAAAAGGAATAAAAGCGGGGCGAAAACCATCTTATTTCATTTATACGAAAAAAAGCAGTTGACGAAAGCACGTAAAAAGACTTATCTTAATAGAAGAACAAGGAGAGGACTCATGGAATATAAAGTAAATGAAACGGCAACGGGTAAGGAAATAGCTATTCAAGGCTCTTTTACCTTTCGTGATCACGACCGTTTTTTTGAAGTAGTTTCTTTGATTAAAAGTTCAAAAGATAAAAAAATGACGTTCGATTTGTCACAATGTGATTTCATTGACAGTGCTGCGTTGGGTATGTTTGTTATTGCCAGCGATGAAGCGGCAGCAAAAGACATGACTTTAGTTATTCGGGCAGTGACGGGCAAAGTTAAAGATGTGATGTTCGCGGCCAGATTTGATAATCTGTATACGTTTGAAGATTGACTTTTAATTGAACTAATTTGATTTACAGGCACCTAAAATTGAGATAGGGTGCCTTTTTTTGTGCAAAGATGTTTTCTCCTAAAAACGGGTTTTGACGAATAACTTGACAATTTTATGAAATTGGGATAAAATATTGCCTTTCAAATAAAGAGGATAGAAATGAAAGGTATTAGAAAGTATTTATTTCATAATCAAGATGGAAAAGATACAGGATTCCCGCAAATTAGAGAATTTCATGTTATGAAGGTCAATAACATGGCGACTTTTCGGGGACTTTATTGTGAACGTTTGGTAGAAGATGCCACATTGTTATCTTCATTATTATCCGCGTTAAACCAATGGTATAAAAAAGGATACAAATTATTCTATCGTTTTATGTTCAAAACACAAAAAAAGATGACCGAAAGTTTGGAACGGCAGATATATGACAAATCAAAATGTATTTGTGAAGTTTATGGGTCGATGGACGGCAAAAAACGAATGCAAAAGTTTGCCTCTTACGGAAAAGTGACAGAAGAATTGTTGAATACTTTTTCGGATGTGGTTGCTTTGCCTGCATGGCAGGCTGAAAAAAGTAAAACGAAATGTTTTATGGACGAAATTCATGAATCTGATAGATATGTATCGGCGGCATGTCAACGAATTAATTTTATGTTACACGGATATTGGAAAGGCGAAACAGATAGTGATTCGTTGGAAAAAGGGGAACAAGTTTTGAAAACTTTGGCACATAAAAATTATCCTTCTGCGCAATTAAAGTGTGCCGAATATTTGTTAGATCAATCTATCGTTTCGGGTGATTTTTCAAAGAAGAAACAAGCACTATCTTGGTTAGAACTCGTTGAAAAAAATCCATATGCGACGGAAGCGCAAAAATCAAAGGGCTATAAAATTAAAGAAATGCACAATTCGCCAGAGGTTCAAACATTAATGGGATATGTTTATTTAAAAAGGGAACAAAAGAGAATACAAAAATTGATAACTTCACCAGATTTGCAAGAATTTTTAAAAACGCCATTGCTTGAGCAACCCACTATCAGACAATCTTTCATGCAGGATGTCAAAAAAGGACGTTTGTCCAAAAAACAAAAAAGAATGTTGCAGTTGATGATGTCGAAGAAACTGCAAAAAAGAAGACTAAGAAAGCTGGCAAGTTAGCTATTAAAATT
>SAAW01000056.1 GCA_009929275.1 Clostridia bacterium | reverse complement strand
GTTCGATTTGAGCGATAGCGAAAAATTGAACATAAGGGGGGAGGGTTTGGGTTTTACGGTATTTCAAATTTGAGCAAAGCGAATTTTTGAAATTTCCGGTTCTTTAAATTTGCAATGAGGAAAAATCAATATGGGTAATTCAAAAAGAAATATAAAAAAACTAAATGATAATTTTAGAGAGGATATTTTAGATTATGCGATCGCGCACAATCTAAAATGTGCTAACGCACTTGCTATTTTATACGCAACGGGTTGCCGTCCGGACGAACTCCAAACTGGGGTTCGAGTAAATTATGACAAACAAAAAAATGAAATTAGATTTAAAATTATTGGATCAAAACTTAATAGAAGAATGAAAAGAGGCATTGGTGTTCGTGAATTTTCAGTAAAAATCAATAATGAGAATGCAAGATTTTTTAAAGGCATTGTTGATGAAATAAATGCAAGACCTGTTGATTCATTCGATCATAAATTTCAAATTGAAAGTGCAAAAGCATTTTCTGGGTACATAACTAAAATATCTAAAAAACTATGGCCCAGAAAAACATATCATGCTTCCGCATATTCTTTCAGACATGCAAAAGCAACGGAATTGAAAAATTCCGATTATGACAAAATCGAAATAGCCCAAATTATGGGCCATGCCTCAGTTAGATCTCAGCAGAGTTACGGAAGAAAGAGCAAAAAAAGCAAAGTTGGATTTAATGACATCGCAGATGTCGAAACCAATGTTAAGCCCCGTGGTGGAGATAGATTATTGAGATTTAAAATAGCAAATAAAAACAAAGCAGCGGCAAAAATTGCCGATACTTCCACCCCCAGCAGTCCTCCACCGGCTCCCGTTCGTCGCTTCAAAATGTGAACCGTGAGCAGTTCAGGAGGTCCCCTCCTGGACTGTGAAGGGTTGGCCCGTCCGGCTAGGACGGTTTACAGCAAAATCCTCCATAGCGAAGCAGAAGCCCGGAACCGGGTAACTGGATGGGTTTCCCCTGTGGGGGATTGATCTGTTACTTGAAAACCAATGATCTTAAAAACCATCTCAAAAGTTGAAAATTTCACCCCCTTAGTGTTCTTAAAATTCTTAGATGTTCTTAGGAGTTAAAAAACTACTCTCTAACCATTGATATTACTCACTTTTTAAAAATGGCAGTTGTCAAATTCGTCAACTGGAGTTGTCAAATTCGTCAACTGGAGTTGTCAAATTCGTCAACTGGAGTTGTCAAATCCGACAACTCTAGCCAGTTTCTGTTTGTAGAATGCAGTTTCCAAACTGCAACTTTTTCTACTTTTTGCAACTTAATCTATTGACTAGTTTTATATAAATGTTAAAACATATATATAGAAATAAATAAAAAAAGGAGGTTTCTATGGATTTAGGAAATATATTAAATGAGAGTTTAAGTATTGATTACGAAAAATTAGATTTGTTTTTGGAAAAATATGATTTAACACCAGAACAAAAAGTTGCAGTTTATGAATTTCACGCAAAAGCTTATAAAAAAAATAAAACTTTAGTTATTTCTGAAACAAAAGAAAATAAATTTAAATCTATTTCCGAAGGTGTTGAATACGTGCATTTATTCCCAAAAAATTTAAAAATTTTAATTAAAAAATATGGTTTAAATACAAACGAATTATTGGTTTTAACGGAAATAATGGAGTCAATGCTTTCACACGGAAATTTATTAATTAATTTTTCGCAAAAGGCACTTTGCGAATTAACAGGAATTAATAAATCTACAATGTGTAAAACATTTAAAACCCTCAAACAAAAGCAGTGTTTAATTGAGAAAAACGGACATATTTATTTAAATTCTGTGATATTTATGAAAGGGTTACCTCATAAATTGTTTATGCAATTTAGAGATCATTTTTTAAATTCTATCTCATATAAATTAGATGATGAAGAAGAATTTGAAAAAGTCTTCGACGATAATTTTATTAAAGCATACGAAAAAAATCTCAAAGAGATTAAAAAGAAAAAGCAACAAATAAAAGAAAAGAAAATATCAAAAGCATTAGATAATTTTGAAAAAGAAATCTCGAAAGAATGGAAAGAAAAGTTTAAAGACGAAGAGGAAAATTTCGAATTTGGTTTTGAATCGGAAATATAAAACCGCCCTCGCCGGGCAGGCCAATCCCTTACTGAAATAGAATAAATTCTATTCCACTAAGGGATTTTTTTATTCATTGTTTCTCCACATTTGCAATATTGACATTAACTTCCACCCGGATATAACAGTAATATAAGTTGTTGTTTCAACCCGTCTTTTTGGGTGGAACAACAAGGCATTTTAGGGATAGAGCAAAGCGAAGGCCATAAAATTGCCACCCCCAACCGGGGGTCGTTGTTCGATTTGAGCGATAGCGAAAAATTGAACATAAGGGGGGAGGGTTTGGGTTTTACGGTATTTCAAATTTGAGCAAAGCGAATTTTTGAAATTTCCGG
>SAAW01000055.1 GCA_009929275.1 Clostridia bacterium | reverse complement strand
TAAAAATTTGCTAGTTTTTGAATTGTTAATCTTTACTTTAGTGTTTTTGATTTTTAGAATTTTACCGATAAATTTTTTTCTGGAACACGATTTTGAATTTTGTTTGTTTAAAAGATTATTTCATCATGAATGCTTAGGTTGTGGTACAATCAGAGCCTTGAGTCAATTAGCTCACGGCAATTGGCGACAAGCTTGGAAATTTAATCAATTAGTGCCATTTGAGTTATTAGGAATAGTGATTTTTAATTTTTACTTATGGCGAAAAGAAAAAAATGCTAACAAAACTGAAAATTAAAAATCACGAAATCGATTTGCCGATTTTTTGTCCCGATGCGACGCGCGGAGTCGTGCGAAGCTTAACCAGTAAAGAATTGGAGGAGGAAAAGGTTGATGGAGTAATTGTTAACACTTGGCATTTACATTTGCGCCCTGGTGAGGAAAAAATTGCTCAGTTTGGCGGGATCGCTAAACTGATGGATTATCATGGTTTAATCATTTCTGACTCGGGTGGTTTTCAAGTTTTTTCTCTTTTTCAAAAAGATCCGGAGTATGGGCGAATTACTGATGAAGGTTTGGTAACCTATACGGGTAAAACTAAACAACATAAAGTACTTTTTACGCCAGAAAATTCCATCCAAATGCAATTTGCTTTAGGCAGTGACATTATGATCTGTCTAGATGATTTTACGCCACCTAATGCTGATGAAAAAAGAATCAAACAAAGTGTGGCAAGAACGGTGGCGTGGGCAAAAAGATGCAAAGTAGAATTTGAGAAACAATGTTTGGAACGCGGATTAACGGCCGCAACTCGGCCACATTTATATGGAGTGATTCAAGGTCATTTGGATAAAGCCGCGCGTAAAGATTGCGCCGAACAATTATTGAAAATTGGTTTTGATGGTTATGGTTTGGGCGGGTGGTTATTTAACGAAGATGGAACTTTGAACTTGGATATTTGCGCTTATAATGCGTCCTTAACGCCTGATAACTTACCTCGTTATGCTTTAGGAGTGGGTAAAGGTGTTGATGTAGAAAAACTTTACCGAATGGGTTACACGATTTTTGATTGTGTTTTACCAACACGCGATGCGCGTCACGGTCGACTTTATAATGATGACGGTTATCTTTATATTGACAAAAAAATTTATGAGTTGGATGAAAAACCCTTAAGCGCAAATTGTGATTGTCAAACCTGTCGCCGTTACAGTCGCGCTTATTTACATCATTTATTCAAGATCGGCGACAGCGCTTTTTACCGCCACGCGACTTGTCACAATTTGCGTTTTTACACACGATTGTGCGAGCGTTTACGACCAGAAAAAGAATGAGCCCCGCTTGTCAGCGGGGCTCGAGAAATAGTGATTTTTTCATTTAAATTTTAAAGATAATAACTCGCAAAACCTTTTTTGAGAGCTAGAACCGCAAAGTCATCAGGATGATGACGAATGAACGGTCCAATGTCTACCATTTGACAGCCTAAGATAGAAAAATTATCGAGATTGAAGCGGTCGACGATAGCGATCCTAATTTGAACGTCTTCAATTTGACCAAAATTTCGCAGTTCGTATCTGCCTTCCATTAATTCCAAAGGCGGCGAATGTTGAGCAAAATCGAAGGCTCGATGCCTCAGGGTAAGAATTTGCCTTTCTCCGTTAACCAGAATGGTAAAAACTTTTTTCCATTCCATGATTTGTTTTTTCTCTCCTTTTTTAATCACTATTTTCTAGAACTTCTGTAAACAAAACTTTAGTTGCAAAAAACTAGGTCTTATTTAGAGAAGTGAACATTATAACAAATTTTTTGGTTGTTGTCAATACATTATAGGATAAAATTAATGATTTTTAGAAAAATCATATCTAGAAATAGCAATTATCGTGGAAACAATAAAAATAGCGTCAGAAACGGCAGTGACGTAAGCACCGATGATGAAATCATAGATAATCCAGATGAAAAGGTTGAGTAGAGTTAGTTGACGAATGAATTTTTCTTGAGTTTGAATAATTGAGTAAACATAGATAATTGCGGCAATAATTGGTAGCAAGTCAAGCGGTTGTTGATAAGTGAAAAAGCCAGCCAGAAGAGAAACAAAAATAGAAATAATGGCTAACCAAAGAGGAAATTTTTTGTTTCTCTTCTCAAAAAAGTAACTTAAAGTTGTTTGCACGCCAGCAATAGCGCAAGCAAGGGCGCCGCTATAAGCTTGAAGAAAAATGAAAGAAAGGGTAAAGAAAAAAGCGGCAAAAATCCAAAAGAAAAGAATTTGTTTTTTCTTTTTTAATTGAATGGCAACAACATTGGCAATTAAGGCAAAAAAAGCGAGAATTTGGGCAACAATGAACATGAGAAGATTATAACAGAAAAGTGACAATTTAGTTAAAATTAAGCCGATGACTTTAGTTACAATTTTATAACTAACGGTTAATGTGTTAAAATCATTGTTTAATGGAAAAAATAAATAATCAAGCTTTTATTGATGAGTAGATTTATATAAAAGTTTAGTTG
>SAAW01000054.1 GCA_009929275.1 Clostridia bacterium | reverse complement strand
CTATATTTGAATTCCTTTTGAAAACACCCTGTGTTTTCGTGTTTATTTCCCGCCAATAACACTAGTTTTTTCTTCATATTTTTTATCAATCCATATGAATTCCCGTGCTTTAAATGAGCAAAAACACATTTGAGTGGCTCAGCAAAATCGCTATATTCAAGCATTCCATTATTATATTGTTTTACATAAAATTTCACACGATTTCTTAATCTTATTTTTGTTTGCTTTTTTACCCTTCTAACCACTTTCCCTGTCTTCGTTAGAAAAAATTTAAAGCCCAAGAACTCACACCCTTGTTTAAGAGAAAATATTTGAGTTTTTTTATTAAAAGTAAGTTTTAGCTTATCTTCAACCAATTTGGTCATTTCTACCAAAATGTTTTTTAATTTTTCTTTGTTTTCGTCAATAATAATTATGTCGTCCATATATCTTACATAATATTTTATTTTAAACTTTTCTTTTACAAGTCTATCAAGTGGATTAAGATATAAAAGCGCAAACCATTGGCTCGTTTGATTTCCCATTGGCAGACCCGTGTTCGGAGTGTGTTCATAACTATCAATTAGGCTAAACAAAAAGTTTTTAATATGTTCGTCTTCAATCCAACCTAGCATTTCTTTTAACACCTCGTGATTAATTGACTGAAAATATTTTGTTATGTCACATTTCAAAATGTACCCTTTTTGAGTGTTTTTAAAATCAGATACATTATAAAAACTTCTCAAAAAGTATGTAAGTCTATTTAATCCAAAATGCGCACCTTTATTTTTTCTGCAAGCACAGTTGTCATATATCAATCGCTTTTCAAATTCTGGCGTTACAAAATTATCACAAATCGCATGCAATATAACTCTGTCTTTAAAACTTAATGCTTGTATTTCTCTTTTCTTTGGCTCGTATATTGTAAAGCGCTTATAGTTACTTATTCTATATTTTTTGTTCAAAAGTTCTTTATACATTTTCACAAGTTGTAACGAAAGATTGTTTTCAAATTTTATTACATCTCTTTTCCCACGCTTCCCTCGCCTTGATATTTGATACGCCCTCAGCAAATATTCAAAACTAAACAACTTATCATAATTATTACTCTTAATCCCATATTCAATATTCTTTTTCACTATTCACCTTTTTTGGATTATATTTATAAAAAAGCAACCATCCAAAATTTCTTTTGGCAGATAATAAAGCATTGTTTGCGTTATTATCTTTTGGTTGCAATTTTCTTCTCAAAATTTTTTTGAGAAAGGAGCGTGTTCCTTTGCCCTAGCACTAGTCTTTTCACTTGAAAATAACATTTGGCATTTAAGGCAGAGCGGGGCGGACACCAAGCGAGTTATTGCTATTATTGTTATTGATATTGCCATTATTATTGACATTGCGCGCATTATTATTGTAGTAAGCAGAAGCAGAGCGAGACCACCAGTTACCGCACAAAAAGTCGCTTGTACCAATTTATATTCCAACACCCCCCTAGCAAAAAATGTTTCCATTTTAAACCCTATTTCTTTCTATGTCGCTTTTTATCCACGCTTTTAATAATTTATAACATTCATCAAGTTGCAGTGAAATTTGTTTATAATGTTTTTCTAAAATCGCCCCCGCCTCATATCCTAGATATGCTAAATATCCAAGCATTTTTAACTCTACCAACGATTTCTTTTGCAAAGTTTTTCTATTTTCCCCCTCGTTTTCGTTTGATTGACATTCATTTGCCTCCACAAGCATTGACAGTGTATTTAAAGCATACTCTTGAATTCTATTCACATAACTATACCGCAAATTTTTTGGGCTTTTGTTTGTTATAGTCAAAATGTAGCCTACTAAGTCTCTTGTTTTTGTTATTACATACAATTCAGATTTATTTATCATTTTTATCCCCTGATTTAAAATATTCAAATCCTGCGTCACCCAAACTCATTTTCAAACTGGCAAACTCCGTTTGGTCACTCTCTGCGCCTAAAAGTTTGTTTTGAAAGAAACTAAAATGCCCGTCGGGCGACAAAATCACGTGGTCGCAAAGGCGAATGCCAAGGTTGCGAAGTAGCGCAAAAATTTCTTTTGTAAAAATTATATCGTCGCTTGAAGGCTCGGGCATACCGTGCGGGTGCGTGTGGCAAATTACGGCGGTGTGCGTTGGATATTTCAGGACTTGTTGCACGAGTTCGCGGTTATTTACATACAGTTTGTTCACACTCCCAGCCCCCAAAGTTTTAAAGCACATAACCTCACCTTTGGCGTTTAGGCAAATGATATAAAACTTCTCGGTCGGCGTGAAATCCACCACCGAGGCAAGATATTCCACCACCTGTCCGGGCGTAATTATTCGCGCTTTGTTGCGAGATTTTGACAGTTTATATATTTGTGGCAGTTGCGCCTGAAAGTTTAAAAAACTCGCCGTCACTTCGCCAACGCCTTTCACTTTAAGAAGATTTTCAATGCTGGCGTCAAGGACGTTTGAAAGAGAGCCAAATTCCGCGATTAAAGCATGTGCGAGCGGATTGACGT
>SAAW01000005.1 GCA_009929275.1 Clostridia bacterium | reverse complement strand
CACGCTTCGCTTTACGGGAGACACAAAACTGCGACATTGTTCACAAAACGATGTTTTGCTCTGCAATTGCAGTTCTTGTTTCCCCCGTATACCCCCTTCTGTTTAGAGGGCTTATTAAAAAAAAATTCATTTGGTGGCAACAATAATGAATATTCAAAGATTATAAAAAAAGTATAAATATAAAATCAACCAATTTTTTCAATCTTCATTTTTCATTCATCATTAAAAAAGCGGTTATGCATTTTGCATAACCGCTTTTTGTTGCCAATCCAGAATTGGTGGAGGTGAGGAGAATTGAACTCCTGTCCAAAATGGAACGAACGAATTTTTCTTCGAGGATAGTTACTTTTTTTGTTTAATTTTGAAAGATAAAACAACAAAATTTTCAAAACGAGTTTATATATAAAATTGTTTCTATAAACATCAAAACAAAGTTTTCTTGCTTTAATCACACCCCATAACTTCGTTGCAAGAACCAAAATCTGGAGCGTCTAGTTATGCAGCTAGTGCTAATCTAGAATTTGTTCTGTTTTCTGCGTTTAAGCATTTTGGCATTTTTTTAGGTAGGTCGCCCACTACCCCTCGCTTAATTCGTCCCTTCTCACCCTGTCGAAACCGTTACACCCCCATATCAATTTATACCACATTTTAAGAAAAAATTCAACATCTTGTTTTTTCTCCCAATTTTAAAATTATAAATTGTTTTTTTTACAAATATTTTTAGGACAACGGGGCGGGCAATTCGCACTTTTAAGTGCAAGACTTTTGCTTTTCGCAAAAGTCAGTTGCTAGCCCCTGCTAGCAACTTGCCCGCCCCTCCCCAAAATATAATATTTAACAACAAATCTTATCGCTATAACCATTACTTCAAAAAAGGTTTCTTTCTTGTTCACGCATAATATCTCGCTCTTTAAGGTCTTGTTTTTTATTATAAAGTTTCTTGCCTTTTGCAAGGGCAATCTCAATTTTCAGTCTTTCATTTTTAAAATATGCTTTAACTGGAATAATGGTTAATCCCTGTTTTTCCACTTTTTCTTTGAGTTTTAAAATCTCTGTTTTGTTAAGGAGCAATTCTCTGTCTCTTGTTGCTTCGGGGCTAAATCCATTCACAGTTTGATAGGGTTTTACAAAGCAATTCTTCAAAAAGACTTTATTTTTAGACAGCAAAACAAAACTCTCGTTTAAGGTCATTCCATTTTGCCTAATTGATTTTATCTCACAACCTTTAAGAATAATGCCTGCTTCGAAAGTTTCAAGAAGAAAATAGTTAAAATTCGCAAACTTGTTGCTTGCAACCACTTTCATTTTACTCTCCTAAAAAAAATTATATCACAAAAAATTAAAACTACTTAATTTTTTTCAAAACTTCAAATTCTGTCTTTCTCTCTGGCAAGTTACAGCTGAGCAGTTTAACTTCCACTTTTTCACCAATTTTATAGAAATTGTGTTTGCTGACAAGCATAAGATTGCGTTCATCAAAATTATAAAAGTTGTCTTTTAATGAAGAAATGCTCACCTGCCCCTCGCAAGTGTTTGGAAGTTCGACATAAAATCCTCGTTGATTAACGCCAGAAATTATGCCAGAAAAAGTCTGACCAATGAATTGCGACATATATTCACATTTTTTATAGTCTTCAATAGCACGCTCAACTTCTTCACTAATTTTCTCTTGATTGCTCGATTGTGCACTTGATTTGACGACAAAATCTACCATTTTTGGCGACTTGATGAGAGCATAGTTATGATGTAGATATTCTTTTATAATTCTGTGAATTGTGAGGTCTGGATATCGCCTGATAGGCGAAGTAAAATGGCAATAATAGGTGAGTGCCAAGCCAAAATGCCCAAGACATTTGTCGAGATATTTTGCTTTTTTAAGGCTTCGAAGCATAACCATATTGACAACTTCCGCCAAATCTTGCCCTTCAACTTGCTTTAAAATATTTTGCAAATCTTTTGGCTCAATATCCTTTTTATCTTGTGGAGACTTTATCCCCAAAGTGTCAAGAAAATTATAGAAAGTGGACATTTTATCTGGGTCTGGATTTTCGTGCACACGATAGACAAAAGGAATCTTGGCTTGCGAAAAAGTCTTCGCCACCACCTCATTTGCAACAACCATAAATGTTTCAATTAATTTTGT
The DNA here is from genome assembly GCA_009929275.1 of Clostridia bacterium. GTDB lineage: Bacteria > Bacillota > Clostridia > Christensenellales > UBA1242 > UBA7862. The sequence continues at coordinate 50,845 of SAAW01000005.1, read as the reverse complement.
GGACTTCGTGGAAACTCTTTTCACAACATCGACAGGTTTGCCGTCGCCGTCGACAAGCACTTTGCCCTCCGGCAAGTCAAAATCCAGCGAACCCAATTTTTTTCGTCTATTTTCTAAAATGCTGGAAAGTTCGCTCATATCAAGGAGCGTTTGTTTAATATCCGAAAGTCTTTCTTGTGTTCTTGTGTCGCCCTCAATGACTTGAAGCACTTCGTCATAAGTCAACCTGTGACGACTGTTAATAATGCTCTCAAAAATCTCACTTCCCGTCACTTCGCCTGTTGCATCAATCTTCATCAAAACGCTTAAAGCCAGCCTGTCCACTCCTTCATTAAGAGAGCAAATTCCGTTTGAAAGTTCTTTTGGAAGCATTGGAATGACGTGATTTAAGAAATAGATGCTGGTGCCACGTTTAAAAGCCTCTTCATCGATTGAGCCTTCAAATCTCACATATTCGCCCACGTCGGCAATGTGCACTCCAAGCAAGAATGTGCCGTCGCTGTTCTTTTTGAGAGACACTGCATCGTCCAAATCTTTCGCGTCTGCACCGTCAATGGTGAAGAGCATTTCTTTTCTTAGGTCACGCCTGTCTTTCGCTCTTTCTGCGTCAACTGTATCTCCAAAACTTCGTGCCATTTTAAGCACATTTTCAGGAAAAATGTCATTCACTTTATATTGTCTTAAAAGCCACTTTATGTCATTGCCTTTTTCCTGCAAAGAGCCGATGACTTCCACAACTTTGCCCACAGGATTGCCCGATTTATATTGTGTGATGTCACAGACAACTTTGTCGCCGTCTTTTGCCCCAAGGGTCTCTCCAGCGGGAATGAAAATGTCAAAATTCTTCCTGTCCGCTTTCACATAGCCATAACTTTTGACTTGCATAAAAGTGCCCACAATCTTCTCGTTATCACGCGCCAAAATCTTTAAGACTTTGCCTTCGCGTTTCTTGCCACCTTGACTTTCAAGCGTAACTTTACAAAGCACAATGTCGCCATCAAAAGCCCCAAGAGCATTTCTTCTTCCCACAAAAATGTCGCTTGAAGGATTTGAAACAAAGCCAAAATTTGGCGAATTGAAGCCAATCCTGCCTTTCACCAATCCTGCACTTTCACTTGTGACATACTTATGCTTTGTGAATTCATAGATGTCGCCAGACTTTTCCAAGTTTTTTAACGCGATAAGCACTTTGTCATAATTTTCATTTAGTTGCTCACTCAAAATCTTTGCGAGTTTATCAATGCCCTTATGATTAAAAAATCTTTTGTTCATTAATTCTAATATTTTTTTCTCTAATATTTCCATTATTTTAGTTTAGTTCTTACTTATGTTTTTGTCAAATTAAAAGGCAAAATAAAAAACTCTTCACAAAAAGCAAAGAGTTTTGTTGAAAATATTATTGAACTTTTAATTATATAATCTTAGCCCCACAGACTTCCGCCATAGATTGTCGTCAAGACAAAGAAAGCAATTGTTGCAACTGCGATGAAGATTGCAAGGGCAACTGTCAACTTTCTCAAGCGGACTTCACGGTTAAGCCCTTTGTTTTTGGAAAAATATGTTTCTTTGATGCCTGTCACGGAGTTAACAGAATCTCCGCCCTCACTTTCCTGAACCATCACAACAACAACCAAAGTGATTGAAGCAATTAGAATGAGCAACAAAATAACAAATTTAATTATTGGAAATGAATTGACGACCCAATTTGGGGCAAGACTATCGCCTAAAAGATATAACATATAAAGAACTCCTTTTTATTAAAACGAAATGATTTTAACACACTTTAAAAATAAAATCAAACTTTTCACATAACAATCATCAAAGTTGCAAAACACATTGCAGTTTCTAAAAGATATTGTAATGTTTTGCCCAATTTGTCGCCTTTATCTTTCAAAAGTTTGTTTAAAAAATATAGAAGCAAAATAAAAGAGATTGAAACAATAGACGACTTTAAGTCATAGAAAAAATTGCTTCTCAAAAAATTTATAATAACCCAAAAATAATCCATAACCTAAACACTCTCTCCATATGGATTATACAATAGTTTCTATTTATTTTCAATAGGCATTTTTTCTTTCTTTTTAGTGTCGAAAGCACTTATAATCTGCCCAAATTTCTCTGGCACAAGTGACACTCCGCCGACAAAAACGCCGTCTACACCGCTCAATTTTGAAATCTTTTTGCAGTTTGTTTCATTCACACTCCCGCCATAAAGCACCGAAACATCATTTGCAATTTTTGCGTCATACATATCTGTTAAAATGTTTCTAATTAACTTCACAGTCTCCAAAATCTCCACGTCCATTGGGATTGTGCCTGTGCCGATAGCCCAAACTGGTTCGTATGCAATGACAATATGGTTGAGTTCATTTGCATAAAGTCCTTTGAGTCCAATTGAAATCTGCTGTTGCAAAACTTGAGCCGTGAGTTGATTTTTCCGTTCATAAAGAGTTTCGCCGACACAAAAAATGCAAATAAGGCTATTTTTAAGGGCTTTAAAAATTTTCTTATTAACAAGTTCGTTTGTTTCATTAAACTTATTTCTTCTCTCACTATGCCCAACGACAACACATTCCGCCCCCACGCCCACGAGCATTTCGCCATTCACTTCACCTGTGAAAGTGCCGAAATCATTTTCGTTTAAGTTCTGCCCAGCGATGAGAATGTTTGAGCCTTTAACTTTTTCAACTGCTGTTTTAATGGAAACATTTGGCACAGCAAGAACAATCTGCGAAGTGGCAGACACGACCATTGGGATAAGGGTGGAAAGATAGTTTTTAATCTCCTCATCAACCTTATTCATTTTAAAGTTTGCAATCACATATTTTTTACGCATAATTTTCTCCTTTTTTTTTATTTATTTTGCTTTAAAAATCTTTATCTCTAAAACAATGGTTTTCCTGTCATTTCAGAAGGAATCTGTATGGACATCAATTTAAGAAGGGTTGGAGCGATGTCTGCAAGTGTGCCGTTTTCCTTTAATTTCATCTTTTCTCTACCAAAAAGAATAAGTGGAACTTTTGAGATTGTGTGGGAAGTGTGGGGGCTGTGGTCGTCATATTCCATAATATCCGCGTTGCCGTGGTCGGCAGTCACAATGCCCTGCCCGCCCCGTTTTAAGACTTCGTCCACGACTTTTTTGACACAAACGTCCACAACTTGCATTGCTTTTCTCGTTGCCATTTTGTCGCCTGAATGTCCCACCATATCGCAATTTGCAAAATTAATCGCAATAAAGTCATATTTATCCATAACTTCAACTGCTTTATCAGCAATCTTTTCTGCCGACATTTCAGGACAAGAGGCATAACTCGCCATTTTTTTGGAATCAATCAAAATTCTTTCTTCATTTTCAAAGGTATCTTGCTTGCCAGAATTGAAAAAGAAAGTGAGATGAGCATATTTTTCAGTTTCGGCAATCTTCACCTGTTTCACTCCATTTTCGCTTAAAACTTGCGATAAAATCTTGTCGTGCGACTGATTTTCAAAAACTACGTGAACATTTTTAAAAGTCTCATCATACTCCGTCATCGTCACAAAATATAAGTTCAATTTCTCAACAAAATCAAGGTCGTTGTCCTCTGCCATAATGTATGTGAGTTGCCTTTCTCTGTCTGCACGGAAATTGTAGGAGATGACGACGTCGCCCTGTTTTATTTCAGTCACTTGTTTATTTTTGTTTAATAAAACAATGGGCTTGATGAACTCGTCTGTTTCGCCTGCCTTATAGGCTTTGTCAATTGCTTGGTTATAATTCTCAAATATTTCGCCTTTTCCCCTCACCCAAAGGTCATAAGCAAGTTTGTTTCTATCATAATTTTTGTCACGGTCGAAAGCATAAAATCTTCCCACGATGCTGGCAAGACTTCCGCAACCCACCAATTTGATATAGTTTTGCACTTGTTCGAGATATCTTTTAACACTTTTTGGCTCGGTATCTCTGCCGTCACTCACAAAATGAATGAAAACGTCAAAAAATTTTCGTTTTTTGCAAAGTTCCAAAAGAGCAAACAAATGTTCAATGTGGGAATGGACACCTCCGTCGCTGGTGAGTCCTAAAAGGTGAATGTTTTTGTGGTTATTAACTGCATAGTCAATCGCATCGTTGAGTTCTTTATTTTTGAAAAATGCTCCGCTTTCAATCTCTTTGTTGATTTTAACAAGAGGCTGAAAATTGACTCGTCCATCTCCAATGGTCATATGCCCAACTTCGCTTGTGCCTGCTTGACCCATGGGAAGCCCGACATATTCTTCGCTTGCAAAAAGAGTGGTGTTTGAAAACTCATCTTTAAGTTTTTGCAATTCCACAGTGTTTTCGGGTGTAATTCCACTTTTCTCAATGTCCTTTGGAATGCCCACCCCGTCCATAATTATAAGCGCCGTTAGTTTTCTCTTATTCACTCTCTCAATTTTCCTTTTTCTCATCTTTCTCGGATAAAACTTCAATTCCCGGCAAAACTTTGCCTTCAAGGAGCATCAAACTAGCGCCTCCGCCTGTTGAAAGATGATTGATTTTCTTTGCATAGCCTGACTTCACCACTGCTGCCGCACTGTCGCCACCGCCAACAAATGAAAAGGCCTTTGTCTTTGCCATAAATTTTGCCACTTTCATCGTTCCTCTTGCATACATAGGATTTTCAAACACGCCAAGAGGTCCGTTCCAAATGACTGTGCCTGCTTTTTTGATGTGTTTTTTAAACATTTTGATGGTCTTAGGTCCAATGTCAAGACCCATATAGTCGTCACTAATCTCCATGGATAAAAATTTCACTGGTTTTTCTTTGCTATCAAATTCTTTGTTGCAAAGAATATCGACAGGAAGCACAATCTCAACATTTTTAGCCACTGCTTTTTCCATCAATTTTTTCGCTAATTCAATTTTAGAATTGTCCACCAGCGACTTGCCCACTTTTCCACCTTTTGCTTTGAGAAAAGTGTAACTCATTCCGCCACCAATCAAGATGACATCTGCTTTATCAATCAAATTTTCAATCACGGGAATTTTGTCACTTATCTTCGCACCGCCCAAAATGGCGACAAATGGTCTGTTTGGTTCGGTCATAATCTGGTTCATAACTTTAAGTTCCTTGCCAATCAAAAATCCAACCGCGTTTGGAAGAAGTTTTGCCACGCCATAGGTAGAAGCGTGTTTTCTGTGGGCAGTGCCAAATGCGTCATTCACATATATGTCTGCAAGCCCTGCAAGTTCTTTGCAAAATTCTTCGTCATTTTCTTCTTCACGCTTGTCAAAACGGAGATTTTCAAGCACGACAATCTCCCCCGGAGTCATTGTCTTAATCTTTTGTCTTGCATCTTTTCCCACAGTGTCCGTGGCAAATTCCACCTTATTTTTGACAATCTTTTTCAATTTTTCCGCCACAATTTTAAGCGAATAATTTGGGTCAATTTTGCCGTTTGGTCTGCCAAAATGAGAGCAGATGATTACTTTTGCTTTATGCTCACAAAGATAGTTTATCGTCGACAAACTCTCCATAATCCTTGTTGCGTCGGTTATTTCGTGCGTTTTTTCATCGATTGGCACGTTGAAATCTAGCCTTAAAAGCACCTTTTTATTTTCAATATCTAAATCTTTTATAGTCCTTTTCATATTCACTCCTTGCAAATTTTTACTTCTTTATTCTAGCAATTTTTAAGAAATTTGTATATTTATTTCGCTCGTTTTCAATTAAATTTTAATAATTTTACTCTAGCCTTGCCTCTAAAATAAACAAAAAAATCACTTTTCAAACAAAACTTCTTCCATCTCACTTAAAGTTTTGCAAAATGCAAGTTTTTTCCTCTTTTCCACCGCACCTTCTTCAAATGAGGCATAGGAAAATGCGTGCCTTATGAACACTTTTGCAATAAACTTTTCGTCGTAATATTTTTTCAAAATATCAAGGTGAAGTTTGATAATTTCAGTCTTTGTCAAATCAATATTTTTGCCTGACAGAATTGAGAAAATCTCGGGACAACCCACCGCGCGTCTTCCGATCATAACAGAGTCACAACCCGTTTTGAGCATATTTTCATATGACTTAATGTCGACGACATCGCCATTTCCAATGACAGGAATTTTCACGCTTTCTTTAACTTTTTTGATGTCATTTATGTCAATTTTTCCAGAATAATTTTGTGATTTTGTGCGTGGGTGAATGGTTATGGCACTTGCACCCGCTCCCTCAATCATCTTCGCAAATAAAACAAGGACATCGTCGTTTTCATAGAACCCTTTTCGCAATTTCACAGTCACTGGTTTATTGGTGCTTTTCACGCAAGTTTCCACGATCTCTCTTGCAAGAGAAAAGTTTTTAAGCAATGCACTTCCATCGCCATTTTTCACAATCTTTGGAGCAGGACAGCCCATATTTATGTCAATTATGTCAAATTTATCAAGGACTCCACTTTTAAGGACCCTTTCAAAGTCGTCTGCGCAATGTCCAAAAATTTGCACGGCACAAGGCTTTTCGCCTAAAAAGGTTTCAAGGAGCAACTGCGTTTTCTTGTTTTTAAACAAGAGTGCTTTCACACTCACCATTTCAGTGACAGTCAGACCCGCTCCAAAGTGCTTGCAAAGTTCCCTAAACGCAATGTCAGTCACTCCTGCCATAGGCGCTAAAATTAAGTTGTTTTCTATTTCAATGTTTCCAATTTTCATAATTTTATTTTAACATCTTTTGGACAAAATCTCCATTAATTTTAACGTCAAAAAAAACATTGAAACAATATTTTTTGAAATGCACCAAAGATTTTTATGTGCGTTTTTTTCTAAATTTAGATAAAAATATGGCATCTTTTTCTTCCTTTGTGAATGTTTTCAAAACAAAAATAAGGAAAATATATATTAAAATTCCTAAAATTAGCGAGAGAACCGTGCAGACTGAAATGGAGAAAAACTCCTGAACAATTTTAAGCGACAAAAAGATGCAAAAAGTTGCGACGACGCTTGCGATAAGTGGGCAAATGACAATCTTAAAAAATGAGTAAGTGATGCGAAATTCTTTTTTGAAATATATTATGTTGACAAGGCACGCAACAAAATAGCACGCGGAATTTGACACGACTGCCCCAGAAATGTTCATATATGGATTGCTGATGAAAATAACTTCAAACACAACTTTAAAAACGAGCCCTATGGAAAGGCTGAAAACAGGAACATAAGACTTGTTAATCGCTTGCAAAAATGCCGTGGAGAGTTGCAAAATCGCAAGATAAAAAATGTTAATCGACGAGATTGTGAGAAGCGAACTTGCGACATTTATTTCATACACGCTTTGCAAACTTCCCGCGTATAAAGTGGTGATGATTTCTTTTGAAAATACAGAAAAAATGATGCAACACGGAAGAGATATGAGCATTGTGAGTTTGAGAGCGAGCGACGCTTTGCTTTTAACTCCGACATAATCTTTTTTTGACATTGCAAAAGAAATGTATGGCACAATGGTCATACACACAGCCACCGAAAGTGTCGACGGCAAATTGATAAGAGCATTCACCACACCCGAATTCAGCCCCATAAGCCCTGTGGAAAAAAGTTTTTCAAAACCCATAGATTTTAGAATATTTAGGATTAAAAAACTATCGATGACAAGTGACATTGGCAAAATTATCGAACTTAATGTGAACGGGATTGACTGCTTGAAAACGCTTTTCATAACGCAAGTCAACTTTTCCATTTTTGAATTTTCGTCTTTCACAAAAAATTTTTTGTTCCTTTTTTTGAAAACAAAATAAACGCAAACAAAATATATACATGTGAGCACTTCTGCAATTGTAATGCCGAGAATTGCACCTGCTGTCCCAAAAAGGACGCCATTCCCAATGAGTAATCTTGCCAAAAGAAAGCCCGTGGCAAGTTTGAAGATTTGATTTATCACTTGCGAGACTGCACTTGGCGTCATATTGTGAAGCCCTTGGAAAAAGCCCCTGAACGCACTGGACACAGCCACTGCGACAATGGCAGGAGCGACAATTAAATAGCAAACAAAAGCATTGTCAAAGCCTTGCAAAGTGGAGATTGCCTTGCACAATACACACAGCAAGATTGAAATGCCAAGCCCAATGAAAAAAAGGAGTATCAGTGAAGCACAAAAAATTCTGTGAGCATAGTTGCACTCGTTTTTCGCCACTGCGTTAGTCACACTTTTTGAGATTGAAATGGTGAAACTGGAAGACACAAATGTGATGAACAACGCATAAACGGGAAAAATAAGATAGTAGATTCCAATGCCTTGTGCACCGAGAATGTTTGCAAGCGGGATCTTGTAAAAAGCACCCAAGATTTTGCAAATAATTCCACTGACACTTAAAATCAATGCCCCAAAGATAAAAGATTGTTTTTTCATTGTCACTCGCTTAAAATGTTTCCTAAAAATTTTGAAAATATGTAGACAGTTTTTTCAAAATCGTCGTCCAACTTTCCGTCTTTTTTTTGAAGCATAATAGAGCCCCCTTGAAAGCCACCAAAGTGGACAGGGCAAACAAACCACTCATCATTTTTCGAAGGAATTTTTTTGTTCAAAAAGTCTTTTTTGCTCACTCCTTTTGAGAAAATTACCTTGTCCTCGTCGCACACAAGGCAAGGAACATTAAACTCCTCAAACAAAATGTCTGCCACCACTTCGGCGAATTTTGAAATGTTATTCATCTCTGAAAATTTCTTCAAAACAACTTCATTTTCGTCGTTTATAATCATCTCTATAGACGAACCTGTTTTAATGTTCAAAATTCTTCGCATCTCTTTTGGAATCACCACTCGACCCAGTTCGTCAACTTTTCTAACCATACCACAACTCATATTAGAAACCTCTAAAATTATTGTTTGTTAGTTTAGTTTTTATATTCTTTTTTTTAAGTTTTTATTTGCCTTTTTTTATTAAAATTCTTCCAAATAATTTTTAAAAAACACAAAAAAAACCACCTTAAAAAAGTGGTGTTTTTAAAATTTTAAAATTAGTTTGAAATTAGATATCTTCAATGTCTGGGTCGACAAAGATGTCATCTGCTCCCTTTTTATTGCCTTTTTCGTCTTTTAATAGGTCCTCTCCCACACCTTCTTCTTCCACCTCTTCCATATTTTCTGGAAGTTGTTTTTCAAGAACTTCGATTGCCTGTTCAACACTTCTGTCTCTAAATCTGTCGAAAAATATTCTGGCACGGCGTTCGTTTGTGTCTTCTTCTATGAGTTCCTTTTTTGCCATTTCCACGGGGTTAAGGCTAAGTTCCTTATACAAAATGTCGCAAACATACTGACTTAAAAACCAAAAATAGTTTGAAAGATTAAGGTCGTTATATCGAATGATTTGCGACCATCTTGGGCTATAAATAATCATATCAACGGCAGGGTTCATAAATGCTTTCATCTTTTGCGGGGCAATTTTGCTCAAATTTGAAGCAGAAATGATGTTCCACTCAATGGAGCGTTTATAGTTGATTGGGAAAAAATCGTCAAAACCGCGTTTGTAGATATATCCCATATAGTCTTGGCTGGGAATGTGCCCCGAACAAGCATATGCACATATCTCTTCAATCTTTTTTATGATGACTTTTTTATATTTGTCTTTGTTATATTTTGTTTCTTCGTCAACATCTGGCACCCACATTCGAATCTTCAAAAAGAGTTCCTTTTGGATTTCATAACTTAATTTGTCAAATTCATCTTTGTTATAATATTTTTTGTTTTCAAATAAATTCATTTTTTCTCCTTTTTAGATTGAATTTATATTTAGTGTGAAAACATATGAAAACACGAGTTCATATTCCACATTGTCTGGCTTATAGTTGAAAGTTACTGTTGTTTGCACAGTTCCCTCTTGTAAAGTTCCGCTTGAATAGACAACTTTTAATGTTAAAATATTCCCTTCTGGAGTGAAGTTTTCAAAATATGTGCCATTATAACTAAAACTGCTTGCGTCATATTTTGCATTCGCTCCAATAAAATCGTTGTCTGGAATCTCAAACGCTGTTCCACCTGTTCTGGTGACATAATAGGAAGCAGAATCAAAGTTGATTAAATCTCCCGAATTTTTTTCAAATCCACCAGTATCTATTGATAGAGTTATGTTTTTGACAATTAATATTTCCTTTGTGACGACAAAACTTCCGCCGTCAGCAAACGAAAAAGTGAAAGTGACAGAGATTCTTTTGTCATAGTTCAAGTCAAAGGAATAGAGCCCGACATTTGGACCACTTTGATAAGGTTCTGTTTTCATATGCTCGCTTGCTTCAAATTCGTCCGCTGAAACATTTGCAAAAGAAAGATTGATGCCGTTTATATTTCCTTTGTTTACTAACAAATCTCCACTGAGGACAATGCCACCTGAATTTATTGTAACTTTGTTCTCAAAACCTGCCGTAACAAAATAGTCTCCACTTGTGCTATCTAGCGTCCCAACAGTGAGATTAGTTGCATTATAGATTGAGGTTATATTTATTGTGTAATCTTTATATGTTTGAAGATCTGTGCCAATTATTCTCAAATTTAGTCGGAGTTTTGTGGAAAGTGTTCCCGTCATCGTCTTAAAAGATAGAGTTCTTCCACTAATGGAGAAAGTGGCATTTGCAGTGTCATTCCCACCATTTGCCGAAGAAATCTTGCTTATGCTTGCCTCCACCATATTTGCAGAAATCGCATCGGTGCTGTCTTTTTTATACGTAATTGTGCAAAAACTCACTTCGCTTGGTGCGGAAAAATTCGTCGTCACAGAAATCTCAAAAGCACCGCCAACCATTTGAGTGTATGACTGCACATATGTGTTTGTAGGAGTTTTTATGTTAATCTTTTCATTATTTACATATGATAAACTGATGTCGATGCCTGAGTCCACAAGGAAATCATTGTCCACAACAATCTGAGTGAAAGTTTCGTTCACATGAGCATATGAATTTGCCACATTCACTGAGAAAATTTTTGAAAAATTGCTAAGATTGTTGAAATTATCGTCATTATTAATTGAAAACACAGAGTCAGTGGAACCAAATAAGTTAAAAACATTGTTTTCATATCCCACTAATTCGGAATTGCCAAAAGCACTAACTTCAAGTTCAAGCCCGATAATTTTAAAATATAAGAAAACACCCTCACTGAGAGAAGAATTTATCGTTCTAACAAAGCCATTTGCCGAAAAGACATAGTGCGTTGTTTCGTCAGATTCAGCATCGGTTGTGAATATGCGAAGTTTCACCAAAACACCGTCAGAGTAGTATGGAAAATTTTTCAAAGTTAGCCCGCCACCAGTTATGCTTGGGATAAAATTATAAAAAGCGTCAACATTGCTCACATTATGTGCAGACTCGTTAGCAAGAGTTAAACTATATGTCATATGAGAGATTGTCTTCTCATCGTTTTCAAACAAAAAGCCATATTGCACAGGAAGAATTGAAACTACACTTGAGCCATCGTTCCAAGCAAAAGTTCCACCACTAATCATGGCTGTCAATGTTAAAGGATCGCTACTTGTCGTTCCCTTGCTGTTGCCCGTGTAAGATATTTGTGCAGAAGTTAGGATAATGTCAACAATCTCAATGCTTAGTGCGTCTTGAGAATAATCCGCAGTATAAGCAAATTTTGCATATATATTTTCTTCTGCGTCATTTTCAATGTAGATGACAACGTCAAAAATGTTGTCAAGAAAAGTTCCATTAATTTCAATGGAATATATCTCATTTATATAATATGGAATGATATAACCTTTAAAAGAATTGCCTATGACAATTTCCTGCCAAGTGCCAAAAGTGATGGCGTTTTGATTGATTTCACTGAGTGCTAAATCTGCCACCTGCTCATATAGGCTCGTGTTTAGTTCTCCATAATTTTGAGAGAAATCAATCTTTAAGTTTCCTTTTTCAAAATATTTTTTAAGAGCATCAAGTTGATTGTCATCACAGGTGACGTAAAAATAATTTGCAGGCGTTTCACCCGTGTCTTCATCATACAAAACACCATCTCTATCAAAATATGTGTCAAGGCTGAGAGTTGGATTGTAGTGTTTCACAATGAGAGAAGTGAGGCTTGTGTAGGAATAGACATTTAATGTCGCAGACTTTCCCAGCCAATAGATTTTCCCGCTGGACAAGTCTTCATAGACAAGTTGTGCCAAAACACTGAAAGAGCCAATCCCCGTAAGAATGTATGTGGAATTGTGGGATAGAATGTGAATATATTTCCCCTCTGCGTCTTCAAAATATTCAAAGTCAACGCTATATGATAAATCATTAATAAAAAGAATGGGAAGGTAAGAGCCCTCTTGATAAAATTTCGCTATTTCTCCATCTATTTGAAAAGTTTGACTTCCAGCAGTCACGGTGAAAAGGACAGTGGAACTCGTGATGTTTTGAAGCATTGAAAGATGCATTTCGCAATGAATTTTCTCGTTTGAAACAAAATTTACCATATTTGTGACATTGCTCTGCACACCCGTTGCAGAATATGGAATGGAATATGTTGTGCTTCCTTGTGTGAAAACAACATTTGAAGATTTAATCTCACACCAAGTGCCGTTTATGGCAAAAGTGAGAGAACTCTCAGTGCTGATAATAAAATCGAAACTTACGATATAATTCCCTGTCACTGAAGGTATGGTGACAATATTGTTATTGCTTGCATATGGAATGTAGTAAGCAAGGTCTGTGTAGGTTGGAGTGATGTCATAATCATATTCAAAATTACTCTTTGTCAATTGAAAAGATGCACCGCTTTGAAGATAGAATGAAGTGTCCTCACTTGAAGAATATTTCACTGAAAGTGCGTCGACTTTGTGGATTTCTGGGACGACATAAAAATATTGCACATAAGAATTTATCCCGTCGTTATATTCAATTTTAATCTTAACTTTGTTTGCAAGCACAGGAGAAGATGTATATTTATAATAAGCCAAAAAGTCTGTGAGTTTGAATTTCCAACACCATTCGCTTATCTCACTTTGATCGTCAATATAAGAATTCAGCCCAAAAGCAGTCTTTGTGCTGTCGCCGTTTCTCTTTGTGAGAATATAGGAAATATTCTGTGTTTCCACTGAAATATAGATGTTGTTTTTATAGATTGAATCTTCAATCAATCCACCATTATTATTTGTGAGTGAAATGTTAAGATTATTTTGCTTTGTTGAATTTTTTATGTAAATATAGGAGTCTTCGTTAAGATAGATTATCCTGTCGGTCATTGTCATTGAAATGCTATCAACAGAATAGTTTATAATGTTAAAAGATTCTTTGCTAACACTTGTTGTCGTTGCTTTTTCACGAATATTTGTTATCAAAACATTTTTTTGAGAAGCATATGTAGGACAATAGTATGATTTTAGGCACATTTCGCCGATTTGTCCGTCAATTCCCGGCTTTATGAAAATATTATCTAAAAAGACAAACTCTTCAAGGTCTGCATCATATTCATATTGCACTTCAATCACCGAACTTTCTGTCCCATTCACGTTTCCAACTGCAAACTTAACAACTCTTTCATCTGTTGCGTTTGAGACGTTGTTTTCAAGCGTGAAAACTTCCAAAAAAAGTTTTTTGTTAATCAGGTTTGATGCCGAAAATTTGCTGGATTCTGAAATAGTTCCAAACACGCTTCTGTCTAAATATGGCATAAGAGAATTTATAGGATTGATTTCAAAAAGAGTGCTTAAAGATTCACCAGCAGACGCAATTTGAATGGAATCGTTCACTTCCACAACTTTTGTGGGCATCTTAACCGCCACTTCCTGAGTCTCCACATCAACAAGAATTTTGCAAGTCGCGACAACCCCTTGATTTGACGTTGCACCAATATATCTCGCATAGAGTTCCACATATCCGCCCACATTAATTTCGCTTGAACCTGTCACTTTTTTTGGAGCAATTCGAAAACTTTCACCAATGGTAATTGTTTGAGGATAGTCGATTATAGACTCCCCGCCATTTGAAGTTTCAAGCACCAGGGTAGTTTTGTTCACATTCTCTGTGGTCGTGTCAACTTGCAAGGCAAAAGTGCCAGAACTAATTATTTCACCGCTACTAAAAGTTAAATTCTCAGCATACACAGAATTTTCATTAAGCCCACCAAAAACATACAATCCGCCAATTAAAAGGCCAAATGCACCGATGACACACGCAAAAATTATTGAAAGCATTTTTAGAATTCGTTTCATAACTCTCCAAAAAAACATTTATTTTGTCAACATTATTTTGCATATTATAAAACTAATTTATTCTCTTTTTATGTAAGCAAAAAGTTAATAATATACTAAAATATTATAACTTTTTATGTCAAAAAAAGTCAAACAATTAAGGAAAAGTTATTATAACATTGTTTGACTCGTCCAAAGTGAAGGTTATAATTTTAAAATTTTGCTCATTGCTGGTTTCATAAATTTTAACTGAAAATATTCTCCCGCCACTATAATAAAAAGTAAGACAGTTGTTAGAAATATAAATTATATAACCTCCACCGTCACAAGTTATAATATAGCCAAAAGTTAAAAAACTTTTACCATCTTTTGTTATCTCAAATGTAGAAGAAAATAAATTTTCTTCTAGAACAAAATAACTCTCACTTGTTTTAAGTTCAATTTTTGTAGTTTGTATAGTTTCAGTTTCATTTTCGTCGTCAGGTTCAGGTTCTGTCTCGCCGTCAATGTTTTCGTCATCGTTAGGTTCCCCCGTTTCGCCACCTGTTTCGCCACCCGTTTCGTCATCGTTAGGTTCACCCATTTCACCGCCGCTATTTTCGTCATCGTTAGGTTCACCCGTTTCGCCCTCACCGTTTTCGTCATCGTTAGGGTCGCCTATTTCGTCGCCCGTTTCGTCATTATTGTCGGCTGAAGTAACTTTAATTATTATTGTTGAAAGCACCACATCTTGCTCATTTTTAAGAGATAAAACAGCCTCACCACAAACAAGTGCGGTGATTGTCATTTCACTCACATTAACTATACTGTCATCACTTGTGCATGTGCACATATTTTCAAATTCATTCAGATTAGTTTGATGTTCCAGTTCTAAAACATCTTTCTCATCGCCGACATTCATTTCAAAGCATTCTTGGTTGAAATAGAAATAGTAACTCGTGCAATTTTGTATATTTGAAAATACAAGTCCATATTGCCCCAATTCACAAGCCGAAATAAAAAAACAAAGTGAAAAAGTAAAGAGGATAAAAATTAATTTTTTCACAACAAAATTTTACAAATTTTGTCATTTTATGGCAAATTATTTTCGCTTTTCCTTCAAATTTACATATTATTTTAAATTATTCTTTATAAATGTAATATTTTTGTGCAAATTGACAAACAATTGTTCGTTTAAACTCGAAAACATAATATCTTATTTTATGACAAAAAAACGCATATAATTATGTGTTTTCATAAGTTTTGAACTAAAAAATTAAATTAATTCGATAAGGCAAAGTTGAGCGGCGTCGCCACGTCTAACTTCTGTTTTATAAATTCTTGTATATCCACCTTTTTGATTGTTTTCTTTGTTTCTTGCGTCATATTTTGGAGCATAAACATTGAAAATCTTTTCAATTAGTGGGTTTTTGATGCCTTTTGTTCTCTCAATAAAACTAGATTTTGCTTCTTTTGGAAGTCTTTGTTCTTGTCTATCGAAGAGTTTGGACATAATAATTCTTCTTGCTTTAAGTTTCTTAGGTCCGTCGTTAAGAACTTCTCTTTTTGTCTTAACACCTTTGTCGTCGATGCTGTTTTTTGCAACATTAATTGTGTCGGTGTAGGTGTTCACTGCGAGAGTTAAAACTCTTTCAACATAACTTTGAAGAGACTTTGCTTTTGCCGAAGTGGTTGTTATTCTGCCGTCCCACAAAAGCGAACTTGCCTGATTTCGAAGTAAACTCAATCTTTCTTTTGTTGGTCTATTCATTTTAGCAACAGTAGCCATAATTTTCTCCTTTAAAAATAAGTATTTTTGGATTATTCCTCGTCATTTCTGAGCGAAAGTCCCATTGCGGACAATTTGTTGATAACTTCTTCCAAAGATTTAAGCCCAAGATTTCTCACTTTAAGCATATCTTCTTTTGATTTTTTGGTCAAATCTTCAATGGTGTTGATGTTTGCTCTCTTCAAGCAATTGTAACTTCTCACTGAAAGATCCATATCCTCAATGGACATTTCCATAACTTTGACAGGTCTTTCTTCCTCGTGGGAAACAAGCACATTCATCTCACTCATATGTTCCACAAGGTCGACGAACAAATGCATATGGTCTTCGACAATCTTTGCCGAAAGACTTGTGATTTCGTTTGCTGTCATTGTGCCGTTTGTCTGAACTTCAAGAGTTAGTTTGTCATAATCAAGCGACTGTCCCACACGAGTGCTTTCCACAGTGTAACTCACTGATTTCACTGGTGTGAAAATAGCGTCGATGGCAATGTAGCCAATGGAAAAATCGTCTTTTTTGTTCTTTTGTGCTGGCATATAACCTCTGCCACGCCCGACGATGAGTTCCATATCAAGAGAAGCCCCGTCATCAAGAGTACAAATTTTGAGGTCTGGTGTCAAAATCTCCACTTGGTCGTTTGCCTCAATATCTCTTGCAAACACTTCTCCAGCACCTTTTTTGTGAAGATGAAGGACAGTTGAGAATGAATCGTCAAGCACGCTTGTCTTCACTGCCAAATCTTTGATGTTAAGGACAATGTCTGTCACATCTTCGGTTATTCCCGAAATGTTGGAGAATTCGTGTTGAACTCCCTCAATTTTGATTGCAATGATTGCTGCACCTGGCATTGCACTAAGCAATGTTCTTCTTAAACAATTTCCAAGAGTGATACCAAAGCCTCTTTCGAGTGGACTTACAACAAATTTTGTGTAACTCCCATTTTTCTTTTCCTCTGTGGTAACACTTGGTTTTTCAATTTGCATCATAAAAAATTTCCCCCTTACTTTGAATACAACTCAATAATCAAGTGCTCTTGAATATTGAGATCTATATCGTCTCTCTTTGGTAAAGCCAAAATCTTGCCCACCATTGTGTCGGTGTTAAATTCCAACCATTTTGGCATAACAATCTTAATGCCACGAAGTTGTTTGAATTTTTCAAGTTCTCTTTTGCTTTCTTTCACTGAAATCTCGTTGCCTTCTTCCACTATGAAGGAAGGAATGTCCACAACTTTACCATTCACACAAATGTGTCCATGATTGACAATTTGTCTGCTTTCACTTCTGCTGTCGCCAATGCCCATTCTATAGATGACATTGTCGAGTCTTCTTTCAAGCAAACTGAGCATATTTTCGCCCACAACACCTTTCATTCGGGTTGCGTTTTCATAGTTTTGTCTAAATTGTTTTTCAAGCAGTCCATACGCTCTTTTCACTTTTTGTTTTTCACGAAGTTGAGTGCCATAGTCAGTCACTTTCTTTCTGCCCATACCGTGTTGTCCGGGAACAACAGGTCTTTTTTCCATTGCGCACTTTGGGGAAATACATCTGTCACCTTTCAAGAAAAGTTTACAACCTTCTCTCCTGCAAAGTCTGCAATCTGCCTCTGTATATTTTGCCATTATTCTTCATTCTCCTTTTAAATTCTTCTCTTCTTTGGAGGACGACAACCATTGTGAGGGATTGGCGACACATCACAAATCTTTGTCACGCTGATTTCAGCGGTGCTGATTGCTCTGATGGCAGCCTCTCTTCCATTGCCGGGTCCTTTGATATAAACTTCGACTGTTTTAATTCCTTGTTCTTTTGCAAGTTTTGCAGCAGTTTCCACTGCTTGTTGAGCAGCAAAAGGAGTGCTTTTTCTTGCACCTTTAAAACCAAGCGAACCAGCACTGCACCAAGACAATGTGTTTCCTGCAAAGTCGGTGAATGTAACTAAAGTGTTGTTAAAAGATGCCTGAATGTGAACAGCGCCTTTGTCAATATTTTTAGTCTGTTTTTTCTTTCTAATAACTTTTTTTGTTGATCCTGCCATAATTCTACTCCTTCACCTTATTTCCTTTCGACTTTCTTTTTAGCAACTGTCTTTCTAGGGCCTTTTCTCGTTCTAGCATTTTGTTTTGTGCTTTGACCTCTCACAGGAAGTCCTTTTCTATGCCTAATGCCACGATAGCACCCAATTTCAGACAAGCTTTTAATGTTAAGCGAAACTTCTCTTGTGAGATCTCCCTCAACAATCAAGTGTTTTTCGATGTAATTTCTCAGAGTTGCCACTTGTGTTTCGTCCAACTCTCTCACACGAATGTCACCACTAATATTTGTTTCTTTTAAAATTTTGTTGCTTGTCACTCTGCCGATACCTTTAATATAGGTAAGCCCGATTTCAAGCCTTTTCTCGTTTGGTAAATCAACACCAGCAATACGAGCCATTTTTTCTCCTCCATAAAATTTTATTTTTTTATCTTCTCACTCTGCGTTTTTGCCTTTTTCTCAAAAAAACTTTGATTTTTTGAAAATATCTCAATTTTTTCTTTAAAAGGACTTCAGCCGCCACAGAAATGTTGTCTTCAATTTTTTAGCCTTGGGTCTGTTTGTGTTTTTTGTTTTGGCAAATCACCATAACTTTGCCTTCTCTTTTGATAACTTTGCATTTGTCGCAAATTGGTTTCACTGATGGTCTAACTTTCATTTTTTTTCTCCTTAATCTTTCAAATTAGTTCGACTTACTTCTCCAAGTAATCCTGCCCTTTGTCAAGTCGTAAGGGCTCATTTCAACTTTCACGGAATCTCCCACAAGAATTTTGATAAAATTCATTCGAAGTTTTCCAGAAATGTAGCAAGTTATGATATGTGCGTTTTGAAGTTTAACTTTAAACGTTGCGTTTGGCAAGACTTCAGTTACGATGCCTTCTGTTTCCAAACAATCTGATTTTGCCATAAATTCTCCTTTTTTTTAGTTGAAAGTTCACTCTTTGTGCGAAATATTTTTCAGAAATGTCTTAATTTCAAAATCCTGCAAATCTTGAAGTTTCTTCTGCGAAAATTTTAAGTGGGTGTCGCGTAAGTGAGTGAGTCTTTTCTTTTTTGGTTTTGATAATAGTCGATATTTCCCGTCACACACGAAAGCAAATTCGCCTTCAATTCTAATGATAAGATATAATCTTCCTGCATCGTGACCTTTTTTTGACTCAACAACATTTAAAATTTCTTGCACGAATGAACTCCTTTTAAGTTAAAATTTCCACTCCGCTGTCTGTGATTAATATGGTGTTTTCAAAGTGTGCCGAAGGCTTTCCGTCAGATGTTTTGCAACTCCAGCCTTTAATTGTCACCTCATAAGTCCCCATATTCACCATAGGCTCAATGGCAATCACCATATTTGCTCTCAGTTTTGGTCCAAGTCCAGCATAGCCAAAGTTTGGAATTTCGGGTTCTTCGTGGAGTTCTCGCCCCACTCCGTGCCCAACCATATCTCTAACAACTCCAAAACCAAACTTTTCGGCATAGTTTTGGACTTGTGATGAAATATCTCCCACAGTTTTCCCTGCTTTGATGTTTTTAATTCCTTCAAAAAAACTTTGTTTTGTGACATCAATAAGTTTCTGTTTTTCAGTGCTAATTTTTCCAACTGGAAATGTTCTTGCGCTGTCACCGTGATATCCCTTAAAGCATGCCCCAACATCAATGCTTACGATGTCGCCTTCTTCAAGTGGGGTGTCATTTGGGAATCCGTGCACCACAACCTCATTAACAGACGCACAAATGGTGGCAGGAAATCCTCCATAGTGCAAAAATGATGGTTTGGCGTTTTGTTTTGTAATGTATTCATATGCAATTTTGTCTAGTTGCTTTGTCGTCACACCCGGCTTAACATATTTTTCAACTTCAAGCAAAGTGTTTCGGGTTATTTCTCCAGCAATTCTTAAAAGTTCAATCTCTTTTTCAGTTTTAATTTTAATCATTAAATCTGCCTTCTTTATTTGATTTTTTTAAGAATTTTTTCTATATTCTCAAAAACCTCTTCTTTTGTTTGAGCACATTCAACTTCTTCAAAAATATTTTTGCTTTTATAAAAATCTAAAACTTCCAAAGGTAATTTTTGTTTTTCAAGCCTTGCTTTAACAATATCAGGGCTGTCGTCTTCTCTAACAAAGACTTCACCGCCACACTTTTCGCATAAGCCATTTTTAAGCCAATCTATATGTGTTGGGTTGCCACATTTTTTGCACATTCTTCTTCCAGACAATCGTTTTATAATCTCTTCATCGCTGATGTTAATCATAATCGCTTTGTCAATCTGCACAATTTTATTAAGTTCTTGAGTTTGAAAAAGATTTCTTGGAAATCCGTCTAACACAAAGCCTTTTTTGCAATCTTCCTCGCTCAAACGGTCTTTCACAATTGAAATGGTGAGTGAGTCTGGAACGAGAGAGCCCTTACTTATGAATTCATTTGCTTTTTTTCCAAGTTCGGTGTTGTTTGAAATGTTTTTTCTAAACATATCACCAGTTGAAATGTGTGGCAAATGATATTTTTCGCAAATAAGTTGTGCTTGTGTGCCTTTTCCGCTCCCCGGAGGGCCTAGTAAAACAATCTTCATATATTCTCCTATTTTAAAAATCCTTTGTAATTTCTCATCAAAAGTTGTGCTTCAAGTTGTTTGTTAAGTTCAAGTGCGACAGACACGACAATGAGTAGTCCCGTGGCACTGAAAGCATTCACAAGTGAGCCAGTTGTTCCAATTAGATTGAAGATGATTGAAGGAATGAGTGCAATGGCTCCCAAGAATATTGCTCCCCAAAGAGTGATTCTGTTTGAAACTTTCTTCAGATAGTCTGCTGTTGGTTTGCCTGCTCTATATCCCGGAATAAATCCACCATTTTGCTGAATTTGCCTAGAAACATCTTCTGGATTGAAACTGATTTGAGAATAGAAGTATGAGAAGAATAAAATCAAAACAGCAATTAGCACGCTGTATAGCCACGTTCCTGCTCCAAGATTTTCTGCATACCACATATATGCACTGCCTTCCGCTGTGCTATACCAAAAGATGCTCATAATAAGTTGAGGAAAACTGATGAATGCTGTTGCGAAAATGATTGGCATAACGCCAGATGCGTTAATTTTGATTGGAATGTTTGTGTTTTGCCCACCATACATCTTTCTTCCTTTAATTTGCTTTGCATATTGCACAGGGATTCTTCTTTCTGTGTTGTCGATGAGGACAATAAATCCAAAAATGAGAATGAGTGCAACAAGGAAAATGAGAAGTATCCAAATGTTTTCAAGATTGTTTGCAGAAATGCCTGCAATATTGCTGTAAATTGCTTGACCAGCGGAGGACAAGAGCCCAACGAAAATCAAGAGTGAGAGTCCGTTGCCAATGCCAAGAGAGGTGATTTTGTCTCCAAGCCACACTGTGAACATTGCTCCTGCAACGAGGATACACACCACAAGAATCCCTGTCATAACCTCTGAACCAAAAAATAGTGAGGTTGCAAGACTGCTTGTGCCAAAGCCGATGACGATGCCAACGCTTTGCACGATTGCAAGGATAAGAGCAGTTATTTTGGTGTAGAGAGCCATTTTTTTCTTGCCTTCCTCTCCTTGTTTACTAAGGTTCCCAAGAGAAGGAATCGCAACTGTTAGAAGTTGAATGATAATCGATGCGTTAATGTATGGCACGACACCCAGAGCCAAAATTGCTCCGTTTGCAAGTGCACTTCCACTCACAGCACTTATGATTGACAGGAAGTCGCCACCACTGGACACTGCATCTTGATATGTTCCAAGAGCAATGCCTGGAGTTGGGAGCCAGCAACCAATTCTATAAACTAATAGTAGAAATAGCGTGATTAAAATCTTTTTTCTAACATCTTTAATTCTAAATGCTTCTTTAAGAGTTTTAAACATTATACCTCCTCAACTGTTCCGTTTGCTTTTTCAATCTTTTCTTTTGCTGCCACAGAAAATTTGCTTGCTTTAACCGTTAAAGATTTTTCAAGTTTGCCGTTTCCAAGAATTTTAACACCATATTTTTCAATTTTGGATAAAATTCCAGTTTGAATGAGTGCATCTGCATCAACAACTGACTTGTCGTCAAATTTGTTGAGGTCTGCCACATTAACAATGGAATATTCCTTTGCAAAAATTTTGTTGTTAAATCCACGTCGTGGAAGTCGTCTGATGAGAGGCATTTGACCGCCTTCAAATCCAACACGAACCCCACCACCACTTCTTGAATTTTGACCTTTCATTCCTTTTCCACTTGTTTTGCCAAGTCCGCTTCCAATTCCACGTCCGAGTCTTTTTTGTTTAAAGCGAGAATTCTCTGCAGGTTTCAATGATTGAATGTTCATAATTTTTCTCCTTTCGCGAAAATTTTTTGTGAAATTAGTTGATTTCTTCCACTTTCACTAAATGCTTAACTTTGAACAAACTTCCCTTAATACAATCGTTGTTAGGGAAAATTTTTGTTGAGTTTAGTTTTGTCAAACCCAATGCTTCCAAAATTTTAGCCTGATTTTTATTGTATCCAATGGCACTTCGAACATAAGTTACTTTCAATTTTTTCAAGTCATTTTTTGTTTGTTTTTTCTTTTCCATTTTTGTTCTCCCTAAGCGGACTAAATTTCTTCAAGTTTTTTGCCACGAAGGATTGCAATTTCTTCACGAGTTCTGAGTTGTTTCAAACCCTCAATTGTTGCTTTCACTCCGTTAATTTTGTTGTTTGAGCCGTGTGCTTTTGTGACAATGTCTTTAATTCCTGCAAGTTCGACGACTGCTCTGGCACTTCCGCCAGCGATGACGCCCTTACCTTGTGGTGCTGGGAACATCAAAATTCTGGAAGCACTGAATCTACCAACCACTTTGTGTGGAATTGTTGTGCCAACCATAGGCACAGAAATCAAATTCTTTTTTGCTCTCACAGTTGCTTTTTCCACAGCCTCAGGGACTTCGTTTGCTTTTCCGCAACCAACGCCCACCAAGCCTTTTTTGTTTCCAACAACAACAAGCGCACTAAATCTCATCGTTCTGCCACCTTTCACAACTTTTGTGACACGTCTAACTTCCACAAGTTTTTTGTCAAACTCACTGTCTTCACGGCGAGTAGCAGGCTTTTCTGGTCTTTTTCTATCAAATTTTTTGTTTTCAGGTTTAACTTCTGTGGCTGTTCTCACAGTTGATTTTTCAGTTTTGACTACTTTTGCAGGCTTAACTTCCACTGCCACTTCTTCCACTGAATTTTCAGCCATTGTTTCCACTGGGCTTTCGATGTTTTCGTTTAAAACTTCGTCTTTCATATTTTCCTCCATTAGAACTCTAACCCTGCCTTTCTTGAACCTTCTGCAAGTTGCAAAACTCGTCCAGTGTAGAGATATCCGCCTCTGTCAAAAACAACTTGTTTGATGCCTTTTTTCTTTGCCAATTTGCCAAGGTGTTCACCCACCAAAAAGGCTTGTTCAGTCTTCACTTTACCCTTCAAACTCTCTTTTAAATCTTTTGTGAGAGTTGAAGCAGAGCATAGTGTCAAACCCGTTTCGTCGTTTATGATTTGAGCATAAATGTTTGTTGAACTTCTGTAAACATTGAGTCTAGGGGTGCTTGCTGTCCCAAAAACTTTCTTTCTCACTTTGAGGTGACGCTTTTGTCTTTGAGTGTTTTTATTAATTTTGTTAATCATTTTTCATCTCCTAAACTTATTTCTTACCAGAAACTTTGCCGACTTTTCTAACAACAACCTCGTCTTTATATCTGACGCCATAAGCGTGATATGGTTCCACAGGTCTTATACTTCTTATTTTGGAAGCAACCTCGCCAACATCTTCTTTTGAAATTCCTTTCACAACAATTGAAAGTGCGTCTGGACATTCAAAAGTAATCCCATTTTCTTCCACCATTTCAACTGGGTGAGAGTAACCAACGTTGAGAACAATTTTGTTTCCTTGTTTTTGCGCTTTATAACCAACGCCGTTAATTATAAGAGTTTTCTTAAAGCCTTCACTCACCCCAGTCACCATATTTGCCACAAGCATTCTATATAGTCCGTGTTTTGCTTTTGCATCTGAACTCTCGTTGCTTCTTGTCAAAACGACTTCATTTGAGTTCAATTCTAATTTAATTTGTCTGTCCACTTTTTGAGACAAAGAGCCAAGTTTTCCATTCACGTGAACCACATTGTCTCCGTCAACTGTTAGTGTAACTCCAACGGGTATCACAATTGGCATTCTTCCTATTCTAGACATTTCTCTCTCCTCCTTACCAAACGAAAGCCAAGACTTCTCCACCAACATTTTGGTTTCTTGCCTCTTTATCCGTCATAATACCTTTATTTGTTGAAACAATTGCTATCCCAAGACCATTCAAAACTTTTGGAATGTCCCCACATTCAGCATAGACTCTAAGCCCGGGTTTTGAAATCCTTTTGAGTCCCTGAATAATCTTCTCTCCATTTGGTCCAAATTTAAAAGTGACTTTAATAGATTTGTAATTCCCGTCATCAACAAGTTCATACTTTTCGACATAACCTTCATCAAAAAGAATTTTTGCAATGGCGTTTTTAGTTTTAGAAGCAGGAATTAAAACTTCATTTTTCTTAACCGTAAGCGCATTACGCATACGAGTTAGCATATCTGCTATTGGATCTGTTACTATCATTTTCTTTCTCCTTTTTACCAACTAGACTTTTTAACGCCGGGGATTTCACCTTTGTAGGCCATATTTCTAAAACAAATTCTGCAAATTCCATATTTCTTAAGAACAGCATGTGGACGACCGCAAATGGAACATCTTGTGTATTCTCTAGTTTTATATTTTTGCTCTTTTTGTTGTTTGTTAATCATTGCTTTTCTTGCCATAATATCTTTCCTTTTTTTTAAAAAAAATTATCTTTTTGCAAAGGGCATTCCAAATAAACTTAAAAGTGAAGATGCCTCTTTATCCGTTTTGGCAGTGGTAACAATGATAACATCCATACCTCTGACTTTGTCGACTTTTTCATATGAAATCTCTGGGAATATGAGTTGCTCTTTGATGCCAAGTGCAAAATTGCCACGCCCATCAAATGCTTTTGGATTAACTCCCTTAAAATCTCTCACTCTTGGAAGAGCGATGGAAATAAGTTTATCTAAAAACTCATACATAATGTTGCCTCTGAGAGTCACCTTTGCACCAATCTTTTGCTTTTCTCTAAGTTTAAAATTGGAAATTGACTTTTTAGCCAAAGTTGCAACTGGTTTCTGCCCAGTGATGAGTCCAAGTTCTTCAAGTGCTAAGTTAAAACTCTTTGAATTGTCTTTAACTTCGCCAAGTCCCATGCAAACCACAATCTTTTCAAGTTTTGGAGTTTCCATCACATTCTTATAGTTAAATTCTTTTTGCAATGCTGGAACAATAGTTTTTTTGTAATAATCACGAAGTCTTACGATTTCTTTTTTAGCTATTTCTTTCGCCATTTTATCCTCCTATTTCCCGCCAATTTTTTTGGCTGTGCTTGCCGACTTTCTCACAGTTGTTGCTCTTGTTGTCTTAACAGTAGATTTTGTTTCGTGTGTTTGAACTTTTGCGGAAGCCACTTTTGCAGGAGTTTTGGTTGAAGTCTTCACAGCAGTTGCTTTTGCCACTTTTTCTTCTTTCACTGGAGTAACTTCAGCAGTTTTAACAACCGCAGGTTTCTTTTTGACGACTTTCTTCACAGCGCTATCAAGTGTCGCACCGCATTTCTTGCATAGTCTGACTTTTTCATTTTTAGCATTAAGCCCCATCTTTACTCTCGTTGCTTTGTGACAAACAGGACAAACAACCATAAGATTAGAAACAGAAATCGTTCCCTCTTTCTTCACAATTCCGCCTTTATCTTGGGCTGATTTTGGTTTGTTATGCTTGACAATCATATTCAACCCTTTGAGCAAAACTTTGTTCTGCTTTGGGAAGCATTCCATAACTTCGGCAACTTTACCCTTTTCTTTTCCAGCAGTAACGAGTGCCATATCATCTTTTTTAATTTTCATCTTCATCATTCTCTATGTCCCTCCTCACAAGACTTCAGGAGCAAGAGAAATGATTTTCATATAACCTTTTTCTCTTAGTTCCCTTGCAACAGGCCCAAAAATACGAGTTCCTCGTGGTTGCTTTTGGTTGTCAATGATAACCCCAGCATTGTCGTCAAATTTTATAGTTGAAGCATCAGCCCTTTGAAGACCTTTGCAACTTCTAACAATAACTGCTTTCACAACGTCACCTTTTTTCACAACACCACCCGGAGTTGCTTTCTTAACAGAGGCAATGATGACATCACCAATGTTTCCACTTCTTCTAAAAGATCCACCAAGAACTCTGATGCACATAATAATTTTTGCGCCAGTGTTGTCGGCAACTTTTAATTTTGTTTGTGGTTGAATCATATTAACTTCCTCCTATTATTTTGCCTTTTCAATTATTCTAAGAAGTCTGAAATGAGTGTTTTTGCTAATAGGTCTTGTTTCCATAATTTCAACGGTATCTCCCACCTTGCAATCATTATTCTCATCGTGAGCGTTAAACTTCTTTGTAATTTTTACGACTTTTTTGTAAAGTGGGTGTTTCACGTTTGAAGTGACGGACACAACGCATGTTTTATGCATTTTGTCGCTAACAACCACACCAATTTTTGTTTTTCTATTATTTCTTATTTCTTCCATCATTCTCTCCTATGCCTTAGCCTTTTTAACATCAACACTGATATTCATTTCTCTTTCGGTAAGAACAGTTTTTATTTTTGCAATATCCTTCTTCAAAGAGTTCAAAAGCATTGGATTTGCAAGGTTTCCCGTTGCGTGTTGAAATCTAAGATTGAACAACTCTGTTTTGACAGACATTAACTTTGAATTTAATTCATCGTTAGTCAAACTTCTAATTTCTTTTATTTTCATTCTTCTGCACCACCTTCCACTTTGGTTTCGTTTTCTTGGGTTTCGGCAGGAGCAGTTTCTATCTCGGTTTCTCTTGCAATGAATTTTGTTTTGCATGGCAATTTGTGTCCTGCAAGTCTGCATGCTTCTTTTGCGACTGCCATTGCAACCCCTTTCACTTCAAACAGCACTCTGCCCGGTTTCACCACTGCCACCCAATATTCTGGGTTACCTTTTCCGCTACCCATTCGAGTTTCGGCAGGTTTTTTGGTGATTGGCTTATCTGGGAAAATGTCAATCCAAACTTTGCCTGTTCCTTTGACAACTCTTGTGAGAGCAATACGAGCAGATTCAATTTGGTTTGAGGTAATCCACGAAGGCTCTGTTGTAATTATGCCAAAGTCGCCATATGCAAGTTTGTTTCCACGAGTTGCTTTGCCCTTCATTCTGCCTCTTTGGACTTTTCTTCTTTTAACTTTTTTAGGCATTAACATTCTTTGTTACCTCCTTTAAAGTTTTTTTCGCATAAATCTCTCCGTTATAAATCCAAACTTTAACTCCAAGCATACCGAAAGTTGTCTTTGCTTGTGCAAAGCCATAGTCGATGTCGGCTCTTAATGTTTGAAGTGGCAAACTGCCTTCGTGATAGTGCTCTGTTCTTGCAATGTCTGCTCCACCAAGACGGCCAGCAACCATTGTTTTCACACCTTTCACACCGGATTTCATTGCTTTTTGCATAGCCATTTTCATAGCACGTCTAAATTGAACACGCTTTTCAAGTTGGCTAGCAATGCTTTCTGCCACCAAAGTTGCATCTATGTCTGGATTTTTGATTTCTTTGATATTAATAGAGACAGATTCTGCCTTTGTGAGTCCCATCACTTCTTTTTTAATATTTTCAACACCAACGCCTTTTTGACCAATCAAAATCCCTGGGCGAGAAGTGTAGATGCTGATGACAATCCTCTTTGCAGTTCTTTCGATCATAATCTTAGAAATAGCACAAGCGTAATATTTCTTTTTGATGAAAGTTCTGATGACATTGTCTTCTTTAAGGAATTTTGCAAAATCTGCTTTTTTGACAAACCATAAAGAGTTCCAGCCTTTATTAATTCCAATTCTAAGTCCGTTTGGACTAACTTTTTGTCCCATTCTACTCTCTCCCTTACTTAGCCATATCCAGTATAACTGTTATATTGCTTGTTCTTTTTAAAATTTGATCAACTCTGCCTCTGGCACGAATGTTTTGTCTTTTATATGTTGCTCCTTGCCCTGAATAGAGTTCGGCGACATATAAGTCATTCTTGTCAAGTCCCTTATTGTTTTCGGCATTTGCCACAGCAGATTCAATTGCTTTTAAAATCATATCGGCTGCTTTATTTGGAGTATTCTTCAAAATAGCAACTGCCTCATCACATTTTTTGCCTCGAACCATATTCATCACAATGTTAAGTTTTGAAGCACTAAGTCTTAAATACTTGACAACAGCAATGGGTCTTGTGTCGCGAGATTCTTCTATTTTAATTGTTTTTTCTTTAATGTTTTTTGCCATTTTTTCTCTCCTTATTTGGATTTTGCCTTTGCCTTATCTGAGCCGTGTCCCTTATATGTTCTCGTTGGAGAAAATTCACCAAGCTTGTGTCCCACCATCTCTGCAGTGCAATACACAGGAATGTGTTTTTTGCCGTTGTGAACAGCAATCGTGTGTCCAACAAATTCAGGATAAATAACCGAAGCCCTCGACCAAGTTTTTAAAGGTTTTTTTGTGTTAGATTCGTTCAATGCTTTAATTCTGTTCATCAATCTTTCTTCCACAAAAGGTGTTTTCTTTAATGATTTACTCATTTTCTATATCTCCCTATCACTTTTTAGACCTACTAATAATCATCTTATTAGTACTCTTTTTCTTGTTTCTTGTCTTAAATCCAAGAGCAGGTTTGCCCCAAGGAGTAAGCGGACCAGCGTGACCAATAGGAGATTTTCCTTCGCCACCACCATGAGGGTGATCGCAAGGGTTCATAGCCGAACCACGCACAGTTGGGCGGACACCCATATGTCTTTTTCTTCCTGCTTTTCCAATGGAGATAAGTTCGTGATCAACGTTTCCCACTTGTCCCAAAGTTGCTCTGCAATTAACAGGCACCATACGCATCTCTCCACTTGGCATTTTTAAAGTGGCATAATTGCCTTCTTTTGCCATAAATCTTGCAGAGATACCTGCTGACCTTGCAATCACAGCGCCTTGTCCAGGACGAAGTTCGATGTTGTGCACCACGCTTCCCACAGGAATGTTAACAAGAGGCATACAATTTCCGACTTTTACTTCAATTACTTCCCCGCTCATAACTTTGTCGCCAATGTTCAAGCCAACAGGAGCAAGAATATATGATTTTGCACCATCTGCATAACTTAAAAGCGCAATGTTTGCTGTTCTGTTTGGGTCATATTCAATCGCTTCCACTTTTGCAGGGATATCATCGTGATTTCTTTTGAAATCGATTACTCTATATTTTTGTTTGTTTCCACCGCCAATGTGTCTAACAGTGATCTTCCCTTGTCCGTTTCTTCCGCCACGATGTTTTTTGACGGAAAGAAGTTTTTTCTCGGGTTTTTTCTTTGTGAGCCCAGAGAAGTCTGCTGTCATAACAAACCTTTGTGCAGGTGTTGTTGGATTATGTCTTTTGATTGCCATTTTTTTTCTCCTCTTAGTTCAAACTCTCAAAAAATTCGATAGGCTTGCTTTCTTTAGTAAGCCAAACAATTGCCTTTTTGTAATCGCTTGTTCTACCAACACTTCTGCCTTGTTTTGTGTTTTGAGTTTTGACTTTTCCTTTCACAATTAAAGTGTTAACCTGTTTCACTTTGACTTTAAAAATTTGTTCGACTGCTTGTTTGATTGAAATTTTGTTTGCATTCATATCCACAATGAAGGTGTATTTTTTGTCGTGAATTGTTGCATAGCTTTTTTCTGATAAAAGCGGTTTTTTTATAATATCGTAGGCATTCATTGTTTATAAGCCTCCTCTATTTTATTGATTGCATCTTTTGTGATGTAAAGTTTTGTGTTTGAAACAATGTTGTATGTCCCAAGCACATCTGCATAAGTTATGTGGACATTTGGAATGTTTGCGACAGCGCGAATGATATTTTCGTCTTTTTCACTCAAAACAAACATAACGTTTTTCGAGCCAACTTCAAAACTATTTAAGATTTCATTAAAGAGTTTTGTTTTTGGTTGTTCCAC
Organism: Clostridia bacterium; assembly: GCA_009929275.1. Taxonomy (GTDB): domain Bacteria; phylum Bacillota; class Clostridia; order Christensenellales; family UBA1242; genus UBA7862. The sequence goes on along the minus strand of SAAW01000005.1, from coordinate 20,837 downwards.
AGATAAATTTTCAAGAATGAAAACTTCGTTGTCTGCCACTTTTGCACTGATAGCACTCTTAAAAGCAGACACTTTCATTGACTTGTTAATTTTTTGAGAAAAATCTCTTGGTTTTGGTGCGAATATAATTCCACCACCTTTCCATTGTGCACTCTTTGTTGAACCTTGTCTTGCTCTACCGGTGCCTTTTTGTTTCCAAGGTTTTTTGGCATGTCCTCTCACTTCACTGCGAAGTAAAGTTGACTTTGTTCCTTGTCTTTGATTATTGTTGAAAGCCACCACCACTTGATGAATGAGTGGTTCGTTATACTCGCAACCGAACACTTCATCGGAAAGGGTAATTTGTCCAACAATCTCTGCTTTTGTGTTGTAAACTTTAACTTTTGGCATTTTCTAATCACTCCTTACTTTTGTGTTTTCACTGCACTGCGAATTGACACAAGACCATTTTTGTTCCCGGGAATACTTCCCTGAATTAGAAGAACATTTTTGTCTTCGTCAACCTTAACGACTTTTAGATTGAGATTTGTTGTTTTGTCCACACCAAACTGTCCTGGCATTTTGTGATTTTTAAAGACACGGCTTGGAGTTGAGTTTGCTCCTGAAGGTCCTGCTTGTCTATGCACAGGTCCTGTTCCGTGAGTCATTTTAAGTCTTCTGCCATTCCATCTTTTGATATTTCCACTAAAACCGTGACCTTTTGAAGTCCCTGTAACGTCAACAACGTCGCCTTCTTTAAAGACGGAGCATTTGATTTCACTCCCTACTTCAAGTTCTGCAAAATTGTCAAGTTTGTATTCTCTAAGATATTTCTTTGGGCTTACATTCGTCTTTTTGAACAATCCAAGTTCTGGTTTGCTCTTATTTTTTTCTTTTGCTTCTTCAAAAGCAACCACCAAAGCATCGTATCCATCTTTATCCACGGTTTTTTTCTGGACAACAGTGCAAGGCCCTGCAAGTATGACTGTAACTGGTGTTACTATTCCGTTTTGGTCGAAAACTTGTGTCATTCCAATTTTCTTTCCAAGAATTGCTTTTTCCATTTTCTTTCTCCTCTCGACCTTTATAGTTTAATGTTGATATCAACACCTGCTGGCAAGTCAAGTTTCATAAGTGCGTCAACCGCCTTGCTTGATGGGGTGTAGATGTCAATAATTCTCTTGTGGGTTCGCATCTCAAATTGTTCACGACTATCCTTATATTTATGAGGTGCTCTAATAACTGTCACCACTTCTTTTTCCACAGGAAGTGGGATTGGACCTGCAACTTGAGATCCAGACTTAATCGCAGTTTCCATAATTCTGGAAGCGGCTAAATCAATCAAGTTGTGGTCATACGATTTTAATTTGATTCTAATTTTTTGTGTTGCCATTCTTTCTCCTTTACCCATACCGACCCATTTAATACACTTTACCGTGTGTTTCATATATTAAACACTTTAAAAAAAATCTTGTTACAGATTTTCGTCGGTTCGCTTGAATTGATATTCAAACTTGTCCACACAAATTCTCTATTTTTGTTGCTAAAAACAGTAACTTTGCGCTTCAACCCATTTTTCTAGGTAAAGTGATTTTACTATACGAAAGCCCATTAGTCAACACCTTTTTTTCAATAAAAATGGTAATTTTTTGACATTTAATAAGTTTGTGCAACTTGCACATATAAATATTAATAATCTATTAAAAAAATATAAAACTCGCCTTTAAAAACGAGTTTTATATTCTTATTTTCTGTCAAAAGTTCTTACAATTCGCCTTTTTTCGCTAATAAAAGTCAAATCAACTATGCCCTTTGCTTTAAAAATTTATTCTTCTTCCTTAAACCCACAACTTCGCTCAAAAGACTTGCAATAATGCGTCTCTTGATTTTTTGTGTCGGTCGAAATTACAATACCTTTTCTGCAACACGCTCTGCCGTCAACATTATATATGCAAGTGCTAACATCACAAACAATACCCTGCTTTGGTGTTCTTTTCATAATACTTACCCCTTTTAAAACTAGATTGGCATTTTTAAAGGGGATTATTCAAAAAATTTTAATTATTGTTATAAAAAATTTGCACTATATATAATAGGTTGTAAATCGAAGCAATTTTCTTTTCAAAATTAAAATAAAATAGATTAAAATAAATAGTCTATTTTTTCCCTTTTGATTTTTTGGCGATAAGGTCTGTTTTTAATTTCCCAAGCATAAAGTCCAAATCAATGCCATGCACAGCGCTTGCCTCTTCCAAAGTTTCCATTTGGCTCATTGGACAGTAAAAGCAATGCATTCCAAAGTTTTTCAAAATTTCTTCGGCATTTTCATAATTTTTCATTATTTCGCCCAAAGTTGTTGTTTTTTTGATTTCCATTTTTTTCTCCTTAAAATACATATAATTTATCTTAAAAATATTATCAAGTCATTTAAGAGTATTTTTATTATTTTTTATTTATTTTGGAAAATCTTATTGTTTAATAGGGGCGAAAATTGTAAAAAGAGAGAACTCTTTTTACACACCAAAAATTTTGAGAAATTTTTGGGGCAAGAACTTTCTTTCAGAAAGTTCTTTAATTTTCGCCGTTACTAAACGCTTCACAAGCCATTACCATAATATTCACAAGACATTACAAAATCATCACAATTTGCTTTTACACACACAGCAAAACTCAACATCTTCAAAATTCTTAGCCCCACAACAAGGGCAAGTAACAAGAGAACTTGATTTTTTATTTTTTCTTTCCTTTGCCGGCATCTCTTCACCCCCATTATCTTTAACTTCATCATTTTTAACATTACTCTCATTGAAAGCATTTTCTGTTTGTGTTACATTTTTGTTTTGAGTCTTATCTTTTGCAAAAAAAGCCTCGTCACTAAAAATTATATTTGGAGCCTGTTGGTCCCCAAAATTTGAAAATGAAGAGTCTGTCTTTTCATAAGAGTCTGTTTTATCATAGTTGTTTGAATTTTCATTTTTTATAAAAATATTTTCTTGATTTTCTTGCTCAGAACTTGCTTGATTTTGACTAAAATTATTGCAAGAAGAATTTTTGCACTCTTGTGCGTTAGGCTCTGAACTTTTTTCGCTTATAGAGCCAGCATACACCGATGTCATATCTTCCTTAATATTGTTCAACCTGTCTTCGACAAGTTTAAACAAATATTCACTATTATCATTCGCATTTTTGCTGTCTTGCAAAAAGCCTTTTGAAAGTTTATATCGTCTTGGAACAATGACATTTTCTATTGATACATTGTCAATCTTAATGCCCAAATCTTTTTCAAGTGAAGAAAGATTTTGCATAATAATGTCTATAATCTTGCTTTTATTCCCCAAAAAGTCGCTCAAAACAAACGAAGTTTTGTCCAATGCTTTCTCCGCAACTCTTCCGACATAATAGGAGAGGTCTTTCAAAACATTTTTATTTTTCACCACAGAATAGACATCACAAAATGATTGCATAAATCTCTTGACATTCAAAACTTGCATCTTAAACGAACCTTGCAGTCTAATCTTCACTTTACCCTGTTGACCCTTAGTCAAAACGTAGTTTGGAGTCTTAAAAGAATAGTTTGAATTTTTGTTTAGATTAATAAAATATATGTCGGCAAACACCCTTGTTGGAATAAAAACACCCTTTCTTGATAATTTTTTTTCGCAAAATTTTAAAAGAGCAGGCATAGTGCTTGCATCAAGTTCGTAGTCGCCTGCTTGCAAGACATCGCAAACTTTGTTGTAATGCACAGTAACAAGATTATAGCCATCTAAAACCTCTGCTTTAGAATTGATTTTGAGCATATTTTTTTTCAGTTTAAAAAAAACAACTAAATCATCATTTTGATTTGGAGGCAAGGCTATTTTTTTATTAAAAAACTTTTTAAAACCAAAAAACCATTCCATATATGAACAAATTCTAACATAATGCCAAAAAAAACGCTACTATTTCAAATAATATTTGGCATAAAAGCGACATATAAATAAGTATTGACATACCATCAAAATAAGGAGATAAAATGATTTTACTTAGCAATATCGTGTCAAAAAAAGTTCTTAATCTTTTTTCGGGCAAAATTGAAGGGACAATAAAAAGTTTGTGCTTTAATGAATTGTGCTCAAATGTGGCGAGTTTAAAAATGTTTTCGGAAGATGATGATGAGTTCTTGATTGACTCAAAAAAAGTTTATTCCATTGGAGAAAGTGCCATTGTTATTAAAAACGCATCGGCGATGATTTCCACGATAAATCAGTGCAATCCAAATGAAAACAGCCCAATAAACCTTGAGGTCTATTCTATGACAGGCGACTATCTTGGACAAGTCTGTGACGCCGAACTTTCAAATAACCTAAAACTAAATTTTCTCATCACAAAAACTCATCGGATTAGGCAAGACCAGATTGTGAATGTTGGTGGCAATATTATTGTGAACACGGAGGACAAAAAAATTAGGATTTCAGATTTTAAGCCACATATAAAAATTTCCCCAAATATTCCAGAGGAAAAGGTGTATATTTTAGCACCAAAGATTGAGAAAGAAAAAAGTGGTGAAACTGAAACGCAAACGATTGTGGGAGGGAGTCAAAGCAAGTTTAAGTTAAACACTTTGCCCTGTCCTCAAAGAATTATGGGTAACAGCAATTTTCTGCTTGGAAGAAAAATGTTTAAGACAGTTTATGGGCAAAACAACGAAATTATAATTAAAAAAGAATTTTTAATAAACGAAAATACAATCAACTGCGCAAAACAACACGGAAAACTGATGGAACTCACAATGTATTCAAGGAAAAAAGCATAGGCAAAACCTATGCTTTTTTGTGAAATAATAATATTTTTTAATGTAAACTAGAAAATAAAAGTAACTGTAAATTATCTTCTATTTGAACCTTTCAAAAGTTTTTGCATCTGTGCATTTAATGAATCAAGTTCCGAACTTGATTCACTTTCATCTCTTGAGGATCTTCTTGAACTTCTGTCCACATTTCTCCTTGACATTCCCCTTGTTTTTCGTTCCTGTTTTGGTTCTTGGACTTCTCTGCGAGAGCGGTCCACTGGCCTTCTGGAAGAGCGTCGCTCAACCTCTTGTTCAGGTTCTTCCTCGGATTCGTCGTCAAAGTCCTCTTTTACAACTTCTCGCCTTGAAGTTTTTTGTCTTTGTGGGATTTCTTCCTCATATTCTTCCTCGGGTTCGTCGTCAAAATCCTCTTTTACAACTTCTTTTCTAAGAGGTTTTCTCATAACTGGCTTTTCTTCAATCTCTTCCTCAGGTTCTTCTTCTATTTCTTCCTCTTCCGCTTGCTCGTCTTCTATTTCTTCTTGAGAAACATTTCCCTTGTTCATTTTTGAAATAGTGTTATTCAAATCGTTTTCAAATTCCATTTTTTCTTTTTGAAGTTTACTACTTTCCTCGTCTATCTGCCTTTGAATATTGTCATATTCTTCATTTGAATTTTCTTTTTTTGAAGTTTCTTGCTCATCTATAGGCTCTTCATCAGTTTCGTCTTCGCTTTGCGGTGGAGTTGAGGTTGCCTGCGTTTTGACTTCATTCTCAGGCTCTGCTGTCACTGTTTTCTCTTGTTGCTCTTCTTGTTGTTCCTGTTGAAGAGGTTTGATGACAGGTTGCTCTTTTATAGACTCTGCAACATTTTCAATTACGACAGGCTCTTTTTCTGCTTCTTTCTCTTTTTCTTTAATCTTCTTATTTTCTTCTTTTTCCATTTGTTTTGAAGTCTTTCTGATTTGCTCCAATTCACTCTCGTCACTTGAAGTCATTTCATAAAGATTTTCATTTGTGATCTCACCCTGCTGAATGAGGCTTTCTTCTGGGTCAAGATTACTCTCGTCCACTCCAACGCCGTGAATGTCTGTAAGTAATGCTTTAAGGTCGGCGTTCTCTTGTGCCAAAGACACAAGTTTTTGATTGCCCAATTCTTTTGCTTTGTTTGTTAGGGCTTCATAGAGAGTGTTTGCATAGTGCTTGAATTCGAGGATCATTGCCTGTTCCACAAAAAGTCTCTTTTCTTCAATCTCTTTGTTTCTCTTTTCAATCTCTTTTTGAAGAGTGTCTTGCTCTTCTTTAAATTTTGCAGTGGCTTGTTCGATGTCTTTTTCAAGTTGCTCTTGTTTTTTGATTTCGTCTGCTTGCTGTTTTCTGATGTAGTTGCTTTCAATACGGTTTGTCGAAACTTCTTGTTCTGCTTTCAAACTCTCAAGGTTTTCACGAGAGGCCTGAAGTTTCCTTTGCATATCTTTGAGTGTTTGTTCAAAAGTCTTCTTGTAATTGTCTTTTTCTGCTTCAATAGCATTGCTCTCTTCTTGCATACGACGTCGCACTTTAATGAATGTCTCGCATTCTTTCATCGAGCGTTCAAGCACAAGCGAACCGTCCACTCCCAATTCGTCGAAGTCATATTCTTCGGTCGCCATAGAATTCTCTCTTGCACGTTCAAGTTCTTCTTCTTCCACTTTCGCACGTTTTTCAAGATATTGTTGAAGAATTGGAATGCCATCTTTAATCTCTTTTTTGGTGAACAAAATTTCATAATCCACATAGGCAGGAAGAGTTGTGACTGCTTTTGTTAGGTTCCTTTCATAAAGGGGAAAATTTTCATAAAGGCAAGCATAAATATCATTTTTTGAAGCCTTTATAACTAGAAAGAAAATGGAATAAAAAATTGCAATTGCAAGTGGCACCAAAAGTGCCAAAAACATAACGTCGCCCAAAATGTTTGTGCCGGCAACGTGAGTGGCATAGACAAGCCCAATGGCAAAAGAAAGGAGGCCTAAAAGTGCTGAAAAAATTGAGAAATTGCCCATATTCTTTTCAATGGAACTTGTCCTCAAAGGTTTGTCAATGCAGGAGTCAACATTAATATATGCCGTTGGAGAATCTTCACGGTTGAGCATATAAACTTGCCAACTGCTTCTCAAAACTTCTGGAACTTTTTTCATTTTCAAATTGAATTCAACTAAATTTTCCTCGTCTATATATGGCTTTGCAAGAAAGTATTTGTTAAGGCGATTAACGCTTTTCAAAATTCTGTTCTCATAGGAAAATCGAACTAGAAAAATCATTGTGATTATGGCAAGAATCATAAGCCCAAGAAAAATGGCTGGCCAGAACCATAGTTCGGCTATTTCCTTTCCAACTTCGTGAAAAAAATCTTTCACAGTTGTTAATAAATCTGAACCGACAAATGCTAATTGACTCATAGGGACACACCTTCTTTTAATTGTTTCAATGCGAGTATATCATAAAGATTTTTTAAAGAAAAACAAATTTATATATATTTAAAAAATTTTTATTAATTTTTCAAGGTGGAACGAATACACATACACCCCATCAAAATTCATATTCAATGCTTTTTCAAGGCATATTTTATATAATTTCAATTGAACTTTATATTTTTCGACTAGTTGGTCGGCGGTTTGGGCTTTCGTAATTTTATAGTCAATTAGATAGTTTTTATCCTCTGTTTTGACGAGTAAATCTGCCACTCCTTGCACCAATACTTTCGTTTTTTCATCACTTTCGTAAATGTCACAATAAGGGATATAACTTATGAACGGCACTTCTTTCCTTGTCTTTATTTTGCCCAAATTTTTAATAGTATTTATACAATTATTAATTTTTTCAAAACTGACGAGTTTGCTCTCTTTTTCGCCCACATTCAAGTCTTTTAAAATGTGCAAAAAAACTTCTTTGTTAAACTGTTTTTCAAAGTCCACTTTCTCTAAAATATTATGATATAAAGTTCCCAAATCACTGCGTGACAAATTTGACATTTCACTTTCAAAAACATCAAGTTTTTTAGGGCTAAAATTGACACTCTCTTCCTGTCCTGCATTTTCTCTGAGCAAACTTGACACGCTATTTTTAAGAGCAATGTTTTTCTTTTTTATAATCTTAAACTCATATATTTCTTTCAGTTCTTTAGCAGTTTTTTCGTCAAAATTTGAGAAGTCAAAAGTTGTTTCTTTCTTTTTTTCTAATTTGAGTTCACCGTCATTAAAAACATTAATTGCAACTTGTAATTCTTTTGTTTTATCAATATAACTCTTTTTGTTTTTAACAAGGTTGATAAAATTGCTTTTCTTTAACCCACTCAAAATCCAAGAAAAATAGTTTGTCACTCCTTGTGACTCTGAAGGATTTTTAACTTGATATGCTTGTGACAAATTTGTGTTCCCCACCAAAAACAAATGGTTTTTCGCCCGAGTTAGAGCCACATATAAAAGCCTTAATTCTTCCGAGCGTTCTTGCTTTCTTTTGACAAGAGTGAGGGTTGCTCTGGCAATATTTTTGTTTTTGTCAAAAGTCTTCAAGTCAAAACTATTCATTGAAATACCATAATCTTTGTGCTTTAAAATCTCTTCTTTAAAAGTCTGATTTGAGAAAGTTTTGCCACAGCCAATCAAAAAAACAACAGGATATTCAAGCCCCTTGCTTGAATGAATTGTGCCCATTTTGACACTATCTTCACCAAATGAAAAAGTCGTTTTAAACTTGTTTGACGAAGCATAATTTTTTTCAAAATCAAGGAAAGAAACCAAGTCATAATTATAATCTGCGTTTAAAAAACTGCTAACAAAATCTTTCACAGTTTTGCTTCTATTTGTGCCGTCTGGGAGTGACAAAAGATAGTCAAAATAGCCTGTTTTTTCACAAATTTCAAAGAGAATCTCAAATATAGATTGATAGGAGGATTTTATTCTTATTTTTGCCAAAAATTCATTCATTTTATCAATTTTTTGGGCAATTTTTTCATCAAAATCAGCATTTTTTTGGACAATTTTTTCATCAAAATCGGCATTTTTTTGGGCATTTTTGTCATCAAAATTGGCTATTTTTGCATAGTTTTTAACGCAATCATAAAAGAACTTTTCGTCTGGGAAAGCCCTTTTAATCTTCGCCAAATCGTCAAAGGTGAACTCACTTAGAAAACTGGTCATAAATGTGGAAAGAGAAATGTCGTCGTGGAAATTGTTCAAAATTTTAAGCAATGACAAAAGCACTTGCACATCAATTTGTTTATACACATTTTCCACAAGATTTGTGGCTATGGGCACTTTGTAGTCAAGCAGTCCTTTTGCCACTTCTTTTAGATATTCATTATTTCTGCAAAGAATGACAATGTCGGAAAATTTTATTTTTTTAGTGATGCTTTCTTTTGCGTCAAAAATGTCCTTATCATAAATCTCCAAAATCTTTTTTGCGACAATCATTGCCTCTTTTCTGCCGTCCGTCAACTCCTGTTCATAGTTGTTTTTGTCACCTAACACGCTATATACTTCTGGCAAAACTATGCTTTCCTCGTCTTCGTCGTCTATTGATTTTTTGCTGTCAATAATGTCCACTTCAACAACGGGAACATTCGAGCAAATTGGATATTCAATTTTTGCCTTAAACGCACCTGAATTTTTGTAGTCCACACCACCAAAATCCAAACTCATACTTTTTTCAAAAATGCTATTAACAAAGTTTAAAATAACAGGGTTGCTCCTGAAATTTTCGTTTAAAATAACAAGGTTCCCTTGAGAATTGTCGTTCATAAAATTCTGGCTTTTTTGCACAAAAATCTCTGGTGTGCTGTTTCTAAATCCATAGATACTTTGCTTGATGTCGCCCACCATAACGACTTTTGAAGCAGTCGAAAGCAAGCGAATAATCTCCTCTTGCACAGGGTTGATGTCCTGATATTCGTCCACAAAAATATATTCATAGTTTAAAGCATTTCTAATTTCATCTATGCTGAGAAGTTTGAGAAAATAACTTTCAAGATCGTTGAAGTCAAGAGCATTTCGCGTCGACTTTGCTTCGTTATAGTATTTTTCAAAAGTTCTGACTACTTCTAAAAGTTTTTCGAGCATTTTTCTTGCTAACATTAAGTCTAATTTTATGTCGCTACTATCACCAAAACACACATTATTTTTTATGTCTGAAATTTTCTCTTTCAATTCACTCCAAAACGGCTTAAAATCTTCATAAAACATTTTGTCAGCGTCGCTCAAACTTCGAGATGACAAGGTTTTAAACTTCACTCCAGCCACTATTTCCCGATTTTGCAAAAAGGAATTATTTTGATTAATATTCTCCAAAATTAAGATTGCTTCATTGAGAAAAATTGTGAAATATTCACTTTTTTGCTCCTGTGCTGATTGAAGCATATCTTTCGTCCGTGTTTTTAAATAGTTGAAGTTTGATATTATATAATTGTTTAAATATTCGCACGCTTCGTTCTTTTCAAAGTCTTCATTAAAGAGTTTTAGGGCAACATTTTGCAAATAATTTTCCTTATCACACAGTGCACACAAAAATTCATAGAGCGACAAAATGTTGCGTTTTAGTCCGTCGAAATTTCCCCCACCTTCAAAGATTGAAGAAAGTTTGACAAACTCCTCATCTTCATTTTTTGAATAAAAATCTATGGTTTTCTCAAGAGCATTCACCTTTAAAAACTTTGAATTATTCTCATCTAGCACTGCAAAATTTGGCTTTAAATCTAGTTGATAGAAATATTTTCTAATCATTTTTGAGCAAAATCCGTGAAGAGTGCTGATGTCGGCGACACTCAATTTTTCAAATTGCTCTCTGACAAAATTGTCGGTTGAAGCACCTTCTCTTAGAGCGTCTTTCAGCCGAATTTTCACCTCCACACTTGAAGCGTCGGTGAAAGTTATGGAGAGAAGTTTTTCAATCTCCACTTTTTCTTCTGTTATTATCCTCACAATTTTTTCTATAATTGTTGCTGTTTTACCACTGCCTGCCGAAGCGGAAACGAGAAGTTTTTTGCTGTTATTTTCAAGCACTTTCTTTTGGTCGTCAGTAAATTTCACTTTTCCTCCTCCTCAAAATTCTCTTTTGAAATCTTCAATTTAACATTTCTCTTACAGTTGCCAAAAGACTTGTCAAATCGGCACAGCCCAGAAAAAATGCACTTTTCGCAAGGGTCTTTGCTTGAAATGACAAGTGGAAATGGAGTTATGTTAAGTGTTCTAATGTCGTCACACGCTTTTTCTATCAACTTCACTGCGTAGTTGCCAAAATTGTGCAAATCTTTTTCGCTGACAACTTTGGAATATCCGCCCTTCACTTTTTCCTCTTTTTGAAGTTTAAACTTAACCTCCAAAATGTCGCTATCTAGAGCATCTTTTTCAAATCTATCGTCTGAAAGGCACGCGACTTCAAAACTGTCCACAGTGTTTCCTTTCAATTGATATTTTTTTTGAAGAGTCGTCTTTTCGTCTGAAAAACCGCCCTTAACGGGAAGATAATATGCCCCGGCAGGCTTTAATCTAAGCGAATTTTCACACACTTTAAGGTAACTTTCCAGTTGAATTTTTTTGCCAAAAAATAGTTCTCTAAGATTTGTGTCGACATCGCCAGTTTTATAGTCCACAATCCTAAAATAGTCGCCCGCAATATCAATCCTGTCCACTTGCCCAACAAGGCTCAAAGTTTTATCTTTACAAGGGATTTTAAGTCCTTTGATTTTGCCGTTTTCACTAAAACGCTCCTCCAAATATTTTGGGACAAATTTGCTGTGCTTTGCTTGCTCGTTTAGGGCAAGAAGAAATTTCTCCGCCTCATTTTTTAGATTTTTAAAAAGAATTTTGTTTGAGATTGAAAACTGAAAACTCATATATTCGTCTTTTGCGACAACTTTTTCGTATGCAATATTCGTTTCATTTTTCACAAAGTTTTCGTCCTGCGGGAGAGATACCTTCCCCAAAACTTCCCTTGCAATCTCGTGCAAAATGAGACCTATGAAATTTCGCTCCAACTTACCTTCGTCTTTTGATGCAAGTTTTAGCCCCCTTGAAGCAAAATGCAAAAATGGGCAAGTCATAAAATTTTCCACTTGTGAAACGCTGGTCGTGTTTTTCATAAAAAACAAATTTTCTTTCAATTTTATTTCGTTTTTAAAATTGAAATTGTCTATATAATTTTTTTCTAGTTTGTCTTTTAAACTTTCATAAAGAGTGTTTAATTTATCATTTTTGTCGAGAACCCCGTCGCACACTGCACGAATGTCGCTCGTCAAATTGCTTTTTGCAACTGAAAATTCGCAATTTTTGGTCAAAAAATCACATTCGCCAAAATTCTTAAAGGCAAGCGGGGCAAACTTTCCATTTTCTTCTATAACAAACATATTTGAGATGTCAGAAAGAATTTTGCTTTTTTCACCGCTCAAAAAATTATAACTCAAAAATAACTTTTCAGTTGGCTTTAAAAGGAGTTCATATGCTTTGAACCTTTCCTTTTTGTTTAGTTCAAAAATGCTGGGTTCAAGTTTGTATTTTTCAGACAAATTTTTAATATCATCGTCGCTAATTATCCCACAATCGACAAAAGTCTTTGGAAAATCCTGCTCGTTTGCACAGAGGACAAACAAAATCTTTCTTTTCTCAAAATAACTTGTGCTTGTGTCGCCGACGACAATTGAATCGATTGAAAGAGGTGTTGTGGAAATTTTAACCACACTAAATCCGCTCAAAAGAGTGGAAGAAAATGTCTTAAAATCGCAACTGACATTTCCCAAAATATCTTCAAGTTCGTCCAAAATCAAAATAAATTTGTCATAATATTGCTCAAAAATCCTTGCCTGTTTTAAGTCGTTATTGAGTGTAAATTTTTCGCAAAAATGAGATATTTTTTCTTTTAAAAACAAATTCTCAAAGAGCAATTTAAAAGTAATTATGTAATCAGAAAAAGTTTTTGCTTCTTTAAAACTTTCTGTAACTTTCTCTGTCTTTTCAAATAAAAAATCTCTAATTTTGCCGAATTTTTCAAAAAATATAGAATTAAAAATATGAGATGACCTAATCTCATAGGAGTCTTGCAAGTTAAAGTTAATTGCATAGTCTTCAAAATCGTCAAGTTCGTCCCTTTCAAGCATTAAAAGTGGATTTTTCAAAAATGTTAGCACACTTTTTATGGAAAAATTCTCCACAAAAAGATCTAGCGAATTCTTTATAAGCCTAAACACAACTGAATCTTTGAATTCCTCTGATGTGTCAAGATAGAAATTGAAATTAAACTTTGAAAAGACATCGTCAATAATAAGCTTTTTGTCTGCCAAATTCGGCACAGCAACGATGAAATCATCAAACGAAAAACCCTCTTTCATAATCATTTTTTTTATGTTAAGCGCACAATATAACACTTCTTCTTTGAAATCTTTTGCCTTAAAAAGTTCCACATTACTTTTTTCTAGTTTTTGACAAGCGGGAGAAAAACAAAAAAGATTTTCTTGTAAAAATTTACTTTGCCCAGTTCGTTTTTCCGAATGATAAAAAACATTGTTTTTCTTGTTTTTTAATATGTTTATTATGTTTGAAGTGAAATTTTCGTTATAAATGTGCCCATTAAGCGAACTTTCCGCTTGTGTTAAGCCAAAATTGAAATCTAGGGCAAACTTTGAAATGTTTGAAACAATCTCATAACCTTGCATTGTCAACCCGTCAAATCCGCAAAAATAAAAACAGGAATTTTTTATGTAATCGCTATCTTTCACCGCTTCTAACAAAAAAGTGAGTTTGTCCAAAGCATCAAAAAGATTGTTTTCTCTTAAAAAAGTTTCATATTTTCTGTAAATCAAAGCAATGTCGCTGAGTTTGTCTTCCAACAATTTGTCGGTATTTTTCACCAAAACCTCATCAAAACTCACTTTGCAACTCTTAAACTGTGAGATTGTGCCAAATATAACTTGTGCTAAATCTGCGTCGGCGTTTCTGTTGAAGCATTTTAAGTTGTCTTTTTCGTCTTTCAAAATCTTTTGCAAAATCATACAACTTGCAGTCTTTGAAATAATTGTTTTGTTATGAACAAGTTTGGAAAAAAGCCTTGAAAGTGTGAGGACTTCAATGTTGCAAGTGCTTTCAATGTTTAATCTCTCAAAAATTTGTTTTTCAACAATCACCGTCATTCTGTCGGGCACAACAAAGACATAGTGACGAGTTTTTTCGCCATTTTGCTTTAAGTGCATAAACATATCAAAAAAGCAATCATCGCTTGTTTTCCCAAAAAATATTGATGTCATTATACTTTGTATAATAGCAAAAAAATTTAAAAACTCAAAATATATAAACAAATTTGCATTTTTTGCATTTTTACATTTTTACATTTAAAAAAATTTGAAAAATTTTAGTTCCAACTGCCGTTTAATGTCAACTTTTTTAAAAGCAAGCAAATTTGCTCTTGTTGAACTTCCAGTCTTTCAAGCAAGACTTGCTTTATGTTAAGTTCCTTTTTAAGTTCCATTTGAACAGTGTTTAGTTCAATGAGGCACTGTCTAAAATTTTCCGTCGCCGAGTCACATTCCTCTTTAAGTTCTTTGTCATAATCTTCCTGAGCCGATTTTTTGACAATCTTAATAAGCCCCAAAAAGAGAGCATTAATCTCTTCTTCACTAATTTTTTTGCTATATTTTCCCTTAACTTTTTCAAAATTAATGATATTTTCCTTCACTTTTTTATCATTTTCCATAAAAAATTCCTTTTTATAATTGTTTCCAAAATTTTTGTGTTTAACCCACAAAAATCATATTTTTGCAAAAGAAATAATAAAATGTAAAAAGGAATAATATTATGGAATATTTTTTTCACATCAAGCCCGCTTTTGATTGTGCTGTCAAAGCCCAAAATCTTTCCACACATCTACAGAGTAATAAAATTCACTCTTTTCTTCTCAACACTTCACAAACCATTTTGCCGATTTCTTTTTTCCCGACAAACAGCGAATATAACACGTCTTTAAACTTCACCGTTGTGGTGAACTTAAAAACAAAGTGTTTGAACTCAAAAATGCCGAATGTCGACTTAATCAATTTCCCAAACGACAATATTCTCTTAATAGCAAGGGAGTTTTTCATCGCAAATCCAAAACCTTTCAGCATTCAAAGCAAGACTTTCAATTTTTCTGGGATTAGTCACAATTTTTTCTACTCAAAAAACAGCCCTTTTTCGATGAGAATTGAAAACGCTTCCCACGAATTTCTCGATGCTGACTATCCAAAAAGAATTCAAGAACTCAATTTTAAAACCTCAAAAAACAGCCTTTTTTGTTATGGCAAAACCTTTCAAGACAGTTATGTCGTCTGCATAATTAAGCACAAAGACCATAAGTATAGTCTCACAACTTTGGAGGAAGTCGACCTGCTTGAAGTGGGGAAAGACAAAATAATAACATTCAAAAGAGCAAACGATATGCTGGGACACGCGTTCACAAAAGAATACACATTTTCTCCAAACTTGGGGGTGGAAACAAACCTTGTCTATGACGAAAACGAAAATGTTTTAATTCATAAGAAAGAGATTGTCCCATATGCCTTTTTTGACGCTGTGAAAACCAAAGATTTTGACCTTGCAAGAACCTATTTAACTGAAGAATTGGGGGCAAAACTTTCTGACAAACACCTTGGAAAATTTTTTGGTGAGTTCCTTTTTTCTCATCAATCTCTTTCCAAAAATTCAGACGAAATTGCACTTATCTATGACGACGAAAACTCTTCAAAAATTGCAAAAATATTCTCAATTTCTCAAGATGAAAATGATAAGATTTCAAACATTTTGCAAGTTTAGTGAAAAAAATTTGTGAAATAGTAAAAAATATTTTATAATATATTTATGAGGTAAAAAAAATGTATTTTGAATATTATTTAATGGGCATAATCCTCTTGCCGGGAATTATTTTTGCCCTTTACGCACAGTCGAAAGTGTCTAAAACATACAACGAATATAGCCAAACTATGTCGCAAAGCGGAGTGAAAGCAAGCGAACTTATAAGACGGCTCCTCGATGTTTCAGGGCTTAAAACAATCTCTGTTAAAAGCACTCCTGGCACACTTAGTGACAACTACAATCCAAAAACACAGGAGATTAATCTCTCAAGCGCGGTCTATAATTCTTCTTCAATCTCGGCTCTTGGCATTGCTTGTCACGAATTTGGACACGCTCTTCAAAAAAAAGAGAAATATGTGCCATATGAGATAAGAAAAATTCTCGTTCCTGTCACAAACATTGTTTCAAGGCTTTTGTGGCCTCTTGTCATCATCGGGCTGATTTTTAACTTTGGGACTTCAGCAAGCGGTGTTCTTGGCGACATCTTCCTTTGGAGTGGAATTGGGCTGTTTGGCATCGCTGTGCTTTTCAATCTTGCAACATTGCCTGTGGAATATGACGCTTCAAAAAGGGCAATAAAAATCCTTAAAACAACAGGCACCTTAAACGAAGAAGAACTTGAACAAACAAAGGAAGTCTTAAACGCAGCAGCACTCACTTATGTCGCGGCACTCCTAATTTCTGTTCTTAACCTTTTGAGATTTTTGCTGGTTGTGCTGGGCGGGCGAAACAGAAATTAGAAAAATGTTTGAATAAATTAAAAATATTGAAACAAAAAAAATAGACTTCAAAAAACGAGGTCTATTTTATTTACTTTAAAAACAATCTTAAAGATTTTTTGGCAAAAATTTTATTCCACAATAATGTTGAATTTTGCGACAACTCCTGCAAAGAGTTTTGATTCAATGACATAACTTCCCACATTTTTGATAGGTGTTTTAAGAATAATGTCGCGTCTGTCCACCTCAATACCCTCGGAATTTATTGCACTTGCAATCTCTTTTGACGTCACTGCTCCAAACATTTTGCCATTTGTCCCCACATTTGCGTGGATAACAAAAGTTTTGTTTTTGAGTATCTTTGCAGTTTTCTCTGCTTCCTCTTTTTGAAGCATCACATTCCTTGCCTTGCTCGCAAGTTGACTTGCCTTTTCCTTTAAAAGTGAGTCATCTGCTTGTTTTGCAAGCCCTTTTTTAATCAAAAAATTCCTTGCATATCCGTCGCTAACTTCCACAATATCGTTCATCTTGCCACTCCCACGAACGTCACTAAGCAATAAAACTTTCATAATTTTTCTCCTAATAAATATTATATCAAAAATTTTCTTTTTGGTCAAATGCAATTCTTTTTTCAAATTTTGATTAAAAAAAAGTAAAAAGCAAATAATTCCTCTGGGAGAAAAAATGGATTTAAGATGTCGCAAAATAAGTTGTAAATTTAATAAAAATTTAACATGTCAGGCAAAAAGCATTGAAATTTCGAACAAATTAGAGTGTAAGCAATATGTGAAAAGGGAGGACAAATATTTAAAGGATTTCAGCAGAGAAATCTTCACTGAGACGCCCTTTCGGGTTGCAAACTACAGGCATTTAAAAGATATGAACCTAACCTGCAAAGCAAATTGCTTGTTTAACAAAGACGGACATTGCATTGCAAATGGCATAACGGTGAATGAGTCATCTTCAAAAACTCCAAAGTGCATAACTTTTTTGATACCTTAAAAAATTTTTTAGTCAAATTTTAAAATATATTTTCAAATAATTTGTAATAAAAAAACTCCAAACTTTTCGCTTGGAGATTTTTATTTTTCAAAATTTTTTTAATATTAAAAAATTTAAACAATCTTTTAACTTTTTCAAAAATTATTTGAGTTCAACTGTTGCGCCAGCATCTTTGAATTTTGCTTCAATTGCTTTTGCTTCTTCTGTTGAAACATTTTCTTTGATTGTTGATGGTGCGTTGTCGACCAATGCTTTTGCTTCGGAAAGACCAAGCCCTGTCACTTCTCTTGCAACTTTAATGACTGGAATCTTGTTTGGTCCGACTTCTTTAAGAATGATGTTGAATTCACTCTTTTCTTCTTGTGCAGGAGCAGCATCTCCAGCAGATGGAGCAACCATTGCAGCAGCGGCACTCACGCCAAATTCCTCTTCCAATTTTTTTACAAGTTCACTCACTTCGATAAGTGATAATTTTTTGATTTCTTCAACAATATTTTCAATAGACATTTTTTATTTCTCCTTTAATTTTTTTATTTTTTTATTTTTTAATTTTTTTATTTTTTTCTTCTAAATTAAGCATTCTTTTTTGCAACTGCATCTAATGTTCTTGCAAGTTTTGTGACAGGTGCATTGAGCATAGAAAGCAACATTGCAATGAGGATTTCTTTTGGTGGAATCTTCGACAAGGCTTCAACTTTCTGAGCATTCACGACTTCTTTTCCAAGAATTCCAAATTTTGCATCTAGCATTGGCATTGTCTTTTTTGAACCAAAAAGGACATTTGCAGCGTTTACTTCGTCTTTTGCAAAAGCACAAGATGTGACACCTTCAAGATTTTTCGCATCATAGTCTTTAATCCCAAGTTCGTCAAGGGCGATTTTGATTAGTCTGTTTTTATAAATTTTATAGTCAACATTCTTTTCTCTAAAACTCTTTCTGAGCCTTGTGTCTTGCTCGACATTGATGCCTTGATAGTTCACAAACACAACACTTTTGCTGTCTGAAATCTTTTGTTTGATTTCTTCAACAATTTTTTTCTTTGCATTAATGGCTTCTTTTGACATTTTCACTCCTTTTAAATTTTAAAAAAACCCTACACTTGAGTAAGTGTAAGGTTATTTCGAACTTAAAAAGAAACAATCTCAACTTACCTCGGCAAGCCTTTCTTAACGAAAGTTACGATTTCTCACTTGCTGTCTTAAGTAATAGTTTTTATTAAAACAAAAGTATTTTATCTTTTTTTAATACTTTTGTCAATGATTTTTTTCTTATAATAATATTTTTTATAATTTTTAATTGCTATTCAAAGAACTTTTTGTCAAATTCCACAACCTTGCCACCGCTCAAAATTTGAAATCTCTTCTTTGCCATTTTGAGCATTGGAATGTCACTTTTGGAGTCGCCATAGCCTTCTTTAAAAGAAACAAATCCTAATTCTTTTAATTTATTAACCTTGTTTTTACCTTTGCAATTTGTTTCATTTGGCAAAAATTTTGCTGTTTTTATGTCTATTTCGGAACAAACAAGAGTTGCTTTTGGGTTTATTTTTTCGACAATAGTTTCCATCATAAAGCGTGGGGTCGCAGAGCAAATCACATCATTATCTTGCTTTTTTTCAAAATACCAATCGTTAATATTCTCAACTTCTTTTTGCCAAAATAGTTCTAAATCTTTCTTGTAGTCTGGCAAATATAGGACGAAAGAAAAAAATTTTTCTTTAAACCTTGTGAGGTCAATTATGCGAAGAGATTTTAAAACACCCCAAAAAGCACTTACAAAAAGGTGCCAAAAAATCTTTGGGTGGCGTTTTATGCAAAAAAAATAGAATTTTGAAGGGCTGTCAAAGTTGTAGATAGTTTTATCAAAATCATAAACATTCATATATTACATTATATCCTTTTTTAAAAAAAATTCAATTGTTTTGGTCAACATTACCAAAAAATAGATTTTCAATCTTTTTGATTGACATCACATCTTTCTTATCTGCATTTCCTTCAACCAAAACATAAATTTTATTATCTGTCATCATATCTTTTATCTTGGCGTTTATCTCGTCAGCAGTCATCTTTTTGATTATTTTATCGCCAACTTTTTTCTTTATTAGTTTGCCATAAAATAAAAAGGAGTTTAAAAAAGAATCGTTTAATTCTCCATTTCTCTTTCTATAAGTCATTTCGTCTAGTATTTTTGCTCTGTTATCTATTTCTTCTTTCTTTTCCTTGGTTATCGCAAGATTATTAAAAACTTCTGCAATAAGAGAAATTGCTTTGTTTATGTTTTCCTTTTTTGTTTGAAACTTCATATAAATTGACTTTGAATTGTCTTTAGAAAAAGTGCTACTTGAATATATTAGTCCATTTCTATATCGAAGTGCTTTAAAAATTTCGCCATCATTTCCAGAAAGCAAAGAAATTATGTAAGATTTTTGAAAAAGTTGCCTTAAATCTTTGTTATTGGTAATTTTTGTTGGAATTATTATAAGTAGACTGTTTGCCTCATATTCATTTTTGCTAATAATTAATTTGCTTTTGTTTGCGAATATTGGGTCTATTTCAAGTTGCTTAACTTTGGGCTCATCGTGCGGGATTTGTGTAAGTAAAATCTGTTTTATTAGTCGTTTTATATAGCAAGATGAAACATTACCAGAAACGGTAACAATAAGGTTATTTGTATTTATTATTTTTGAAATGTGGTTTTGAATCTGTCTATTTGTATATCTTTTTATATCCTTTTTCTCTCCAAGATTATTTGTATTCCTAAATTTATCAAGATAAACTTTTCCTTTTAATTTTTCGTAAAATTGCCTTTCAATATTTGCTTTTGCTCTATTTATTTCGGCACAAACGATTTCTTTTTCTTTTTCATATTCTTCTTTTGTTAAATCTTCAAAAAGCATTCTTTCTACAAGTTTGCTAAACGCTTCTTTTAAAAATTTTTTGTGTGTGATTAAGTTAAAATCGATAAAAATATTTCCTGTGCTAGCATTAAAAGATATACCTTTTTTTGTATTTTCTTCTGTAAGTTGTTCTTTTGTAAGTTCTTTTGTCCTATTTGCCCTAAGGTGCTCTGCAAGGTGAAGTAGACCCGGTTTGTATGAGGTGTTTGCACTGCCAACTTTAAAATTTATTTGAACATTAATTGCTTTGTTTGCATTGTTCCTTGTATGTATTAAAGTAGCACCATAAGGCAATTTTATTATTTTAGTTCTCATATTTCCCCTTTTTTAGAGTTATTTTAACACATGTTAAGTTATTAAACAATATTTTATTTTAGACAAAAAAAAGACTAACGAATAATCGTTAGTCTTTTTGTTTGTTCCATTTAATAGTTAAGATTGTAAATGTTTTTACTTGTCATTTCCAAGAGTTTTTTTGATTGGTTTGCTTTCCAAACTTGTACCTGCCAAATTTAATTAAAAATTTGGTTTCGTCGACTCACTTCTCTTTAAAAGGAGGTGATCCAGCCACACGTTCTCGTATAGCTACCTTGTTACGACTTCACCCCAGTCATCGATTTTGC
>SAAW01000053.1 GCA_009929275.1 Clostridia bacterium | reverse complement strand
GCCTTCCACCGTAAATTGGTTCACAATTTTAAAAGTGTTGTTTAAAGGCGTTTCAAAATCTATGTAGTCAATGTGCAATGCAATTTTGGTTTCGTCATCACGCACCAAATCAAAACCGTTGTTAAGCAGTAAAAAAGTTTCTTTTGAGCCTGCAAATTGCGGAACAGAAGAAATGTGTTTTAAATTGCTAACAATTTTTTCTAGTTCAGCAGTTGTTAAGTTTTCGTGCTTATATTTTTCGCGCAAAAAACTTGTGAGGTCATCAACCAGTAAAATATCTGTTAATTTTCGGTGAAGTTTGTCACCCGAAACATGCGTATGCCCTCTTGTTCAAACAGCGCTATAATTGCATTTTCCAGTTCCTGTTCGTTAAAACTGCCTTTTACAAATTCTTGCATAACCAACTCTCCTCTTTTGCACTTTTACTTATTTTTTCAAACTGCCTCTAATCAAAATTGGGCAAATGTTTTTTATTTGTGCTTTTAATTTTTCATTAATCTCTTTTCGCATGATATAAGCATTGTAAATATTCACAATAGCTTGTTGAATTTCTATTTTAGGAATTGGGATTGCAAATAGTTGCATTTCTGAAAGGTCAAATGTTGGTCTGGCGCTTCCAAAAGAATTGTATGCCGCATATCTTTCAAACTCTGGTCGTTCAAACCACATCATTAAATACTCTGGTAATAATTTTTTAGAATTGGTTATTTCAAATGTTTTGTAAGTTCCAGATACAACACAATTCTCATCTTTTCTTAATGCAATTGGCATTTTACTATCAGGTTTATGCATAACATCACAATAAGCAAATTGTCCTTTTCGAACTACCCTTGCTCCGTTTAAACTTTCTCCTAATCGTTGGGGAGTTATAAATTGTTTGTTGATATTAATCCCTTGTGCTAATTTTACTTGACTACTAATATTTTTTTCATTTCGCTGTTCAATATATTGTCCAATGCTTTCACTTGGTATTTCGCGTCTTAAATTCTCTATGTAGGCATCGCAAGTAAGTTTTAGGTCTTCTAGTCCTGTTTCATAGGCTTTTTGGTTTGCAAGCATGGCATTATAAACATCCACCACTTTTTGTTGCTCAGGTATGCTTGGCAAATCAATTTCCATATCGCATAAATCTTCCCATGTAAATGCTTCACGAGCAGAGCCCCAACTGTTAAACCTTGAATAACGGTCAAACTCTGGACGGTTAAAATACATAAACAAATAATCAGGCAATAGTTCTTCTGTGTCTTTTACATAGAAAACTGTTGAGATGCTAGAAACAAGATAGGTCGTGTCAATTGTATTATAAGCTAAAGAAATTTTTTCGCCACGCCTTGAAGTGTCAGCTACATAAGCAAAGTGTTTTGGTGGAAACAATTTATAAGAAATCATGTTGACACCATCTAAATCGGCTTTTGTTTTAATTATTTCTTTATTTGTTGAAAGACCAACAACAAAGTTTTCATCAAGTTTATTATCACTATTTTTTAAATCACTTAAGGCTATGTATTTACCTAGTTTAGTTTTTGCCATTAGCACCTCCGCTAATTTCAAAACCCAAATTTGCAAAAGCCTCTTCAAGCATTTTTTGACTTTCTTTTTCTTGTTTAAGCACTTCTTTCATTTCTTGTTGAATGCGTGCCATTTCTTTTAGGTAGTCAATTTCTAGGTCGTGGTCTATAAACTCTATATACTTACTTGGCGCAAGCACATAATCTTGTTTTGCAATTTCTGCTTTGGTAACCGACTTGCAAAGTTCTGGCGTGTCGGAATAGTTACCAATTTGCCAGCCGTGGTAAATGCTTTTAATTTGTTCTATTTGCTCAGGCGCAAACACAACTTTCTTTTTTGTTTTTCCTTTTTCAATCACATATTCGGCTACTTGGTTGTCCCAACGGCGCAAGTCTACAAACAACACTTCGCCATGTCTGTTGCGAAGGTTGCGTCCGTTTAGTGTGCGCTTATTTTTATTGTTGTTTAGTATCCAAAGTGTAACAGAAATGTCTGTTGTGTAAAACATATCTCTTGGCAATACAATAATGGCTTCAATTTTATCGTTTTCTACAAGGTTTTTTACAATGTCTTTTTCTGCTCCACTTGGTTTTAATGCACCATTGGCAAGCAAAAAGCCTGCAATGCCATTTGTAACATCCAGTTTTGAAAGCATGTGCAATATCCATGCATAGTTTGCATTGGAGTCTGGCGGAGTGCTATAACCAGCCCAGCGGTAATCGTCAGAAATTAAATTTTCACCACTTCTTTTTAGGCTTAAATTAAAAGGCGGGTTTGCCATAATAAAATCTACTTTTTTGTCTTTGTGTTGGTCATCTGTAAAAGTAGATGCATTTTTTGCACCAAGGTTGTGCGGTATTCCCCTAATGGCAAGGTTCATTTTTGCCAGTTTCCAAGTGTCTGGGTCTTTTTCTTGCCCAACAATAGAAATGCGGTCTGTTCTGCCATGGTGGTTTTCAACAAATTTTAAGGATTGCACAAACATTCCGCCTGTGCCACAACAAGGGTCATACACAACGCCGCTATAT
>SAAW01000052.1 GCA_009929275.1 Clostridia bacterium | reverse complement strand
GGTGATGTGCCAGAGAACTTCACGCTCAACAAAACGCTCTTTTTTGATCTCATCGACAAAAAAGTTTCAGGCATCAAAGACAGTGACAACGAAGCCTATAAGATGCTCTTTATCGCTGCTTGTAACCACTTTTCTACGCTTATGCCTACGATGTTTGAGCGCATTAGCGACTACACCGAACTGTTACTTCCAGAAGATATGCTCTCACAAAGCTCTCTTAGAGCCAAAGTCGTTGAGGCTATGAGCGATGAGGATTGTAAAGACATTGAGATCATTGGGTGGTTGTATCAGTTTTATATCTCCGAAAAAAAAGACGATGTTTTTGCGAAGCTTAAAAAAAACCAAAAGATAACCCCAAGCAACATTCCCGCCGCAACACAGCTTTTTACCCCGCACTGGATCGTGAAGTATATGGTGGAAAACTCTTTGGGTAAGTTGTGGTTACTGAACCATCCTACCTCTTCACTCAAAGAGCATATGCGCTACTACATTAACAACACAGAAGAAAACGGGACATGTGTCAAAATCTCTCGTCCCGAAGAATTGACTTTTTTAGACCCTTGTTGTGGAAGTGGGCATACCTTGACTTATGCGTTTGACCTACTTACGCGCATCTATGAAGAACAAGGCTATACCAAGAGTGAGATCCCCTCGCTTATCTTGGAACACAATCTTTTTGGATGTGACATTGACCGCCGTGCCTCTGTTTTAGCCAATTTTGCCCTAACCATGAAAGCAAGGCAATACCATGAGCGCTTTTTTAGAAAAAACATTCAGCCCAACATCATCGAGCTTGAAGAGTACGGCGATGCATTTTTGGGCATCAAAAACTATGGCTCACTTTTAAAACCAAACCCCAAAGAGGCTTTTGAACAAGGCGTGTTTGCTTCAAGTTCCAAAGAGTACGAACTTCAAAAAAAGATACTCGGCTCACAGTTTCATTGTGTCGTGACCAATCCTCCGTATATGGGAGGCAAAGGAATGAATGCACAGCTTAGTGACTTTGTCAAAGCCAACTACCCCGATAGCAAATCAGACCTCTTTGCCGTCTTTATGGAGCGATGTTTAGAGCTTACATGTAAACAAGGTTTCATGGCGATGATCAACCAACACTCTTGGATGTTTTTAAGTAGCTATGAAAAACTTCGCATCAAAGTTATAGAAGACCATCGCATCGATACGATGGTGCATTTGGGTGCAAGAGCTTTTGAAGAGATTGGCGGTGAAGTGGTTCAAAGTGTGGCGTTTGTTTTGGAGAGAAGAAAATGAAAATTACAATAGATTTTTTTCATACTGATGGCAAAAAAACTTTTAAATCAAAAGAAGAACTACTGACTTTTTTATCAAAGGAAAGAGAATATTGGAATATTTTTTTCCAAGGACAAAACCAAAATACTATAAATTCAATTAAACAAGATTTATTTCATCAGTTGGATAGTGCTATTCAATTAGCAAATAGTATTACAGAGAATGAAGATAGTATTCAACGAGCAACTTCTCAAATATCGACTAAATATCAAAATTTACAATTAATTAAATTTGAGGGGGCGAAAGCAAAATTTGCATTGTCATTTAAAGAGATAAATTCCCTGTTGTCTTGCTATCTTATTGGTTATTTTACAAATAAGCTTTACAATCAAGCAAATGATGCATTAGCATTTAGAGCTATTTTTGAAGGTTTAAAATATGAAAATGGCATCACTGGAAATGTTGATTCAGAAAAAGAAGCACTCAATGCTTTAAAGATTGATTGGGAAACAAAACTCTCAGATATTCAAAGCAACTTTGATGATACGAATACACAAGTTAATACAATAAAATCAGAAATTGAAAATTACTTTACTGTTAAAAAACAAGAATTTGAACAATTTAGACAAGATAGAGAAAATGAATTTAAAACCTTGATTCATACATATGATGATAAGCTTGCTTTACAAGCCCCAGTGGATTATTGGAGTGAAAGAAGCAGTTTAAATTATTATGTATCCCTCATTTTGGGCATTGTTTTTTTATTTGCTATGATGGTGCTTATTGGCAATTTTGAATCAATGGCAAAAAATGTATCCATTTCATTGGAAGCAAAAAACTACTATCCTTTGCTGCAATTTGGAACATTAGCAGTGATTGGTTTATGGTTAATGCGAATTCTTGTAAAAATATTTTACAGCAAATTGCATCTTGCAGAAGAAGCAAAAGAAAAAGAAATGTTTATAAAAACTTATCTTGCTTTATTGCGTGATTCCAAAGGTGTTAAAGAAGAAGATCGTCATCTAATTCTCCAATCTATTTTTTCTCCTTCCAAAAATGGAATTATTCAAGATGATGGAGTTCCAGCCAATTTTATTGAAAATATCATAAAGGCAAACAGATAAATGGGTAATTATCCTTCTCAAAATGATGAATTTGTAAAAGAATTTTTTAAACGGACATTACACAACTTGGCAATATATTTAGAAGATCATCAAAAAGATAAAATGCGTTATCCATATGATGTCACACAAATCGTAAACTCATTTTTAGGACTTATTGTTTTTATCAAAGACACACAA
>SAAW01000051.1 GCA_009929275.1 Clostridia bacterium | reverse complement strand
ATCTCTTCCTGTCTTATATAAGGCGGATTCCCAATCACCACATCAAATCCCACAAAATCGCCATCATCATTCAGCACTTCGGGAAATTCAAAACGCCATTCAAAAGCGTTTTCAAAAATCTTGTTGGATTTGATTTCTTCAATTTCGTTTTCAAGTTTTTGGTTTTCTTTGGTGAGGGTTTCTACTTTTTTCTTCCAGTCGGCTTTTTCCTTTTTGCTCATTTCAAAGAGTTGTAGCTGATTTGTCATATGAAAAAGTTCGCCCGAAAGTTTGCGTAGCTTTTTTACTTTTGGGTCGTTCAAAGAAATTTCACTTCTGAAATCCGATTTAATGTCGGCAATCAGCCGTTCCATCTCTCTTTTCTGTTCCTTGCTTTCTGCGTTTCGGTAAGTGTCAACGGCAATTCGGTAGCTGTCAATCGTCCACTTACTTTTTTTCAATGCCTGTTTTAGATCTGCATCAATGGCAAAACGGCTCACCAAAGAGTTTCCGCATTTTATATTGATGTCAATGTTCGGAAGTGTTTCAAGTTCAGTGCTGTTTTTGTAATAAGCGTTTTTCAATAGTTCAATCCACAAACGCAAACGACAAATTTTAACGGAGTTGGAATTGATGTCCACACCGAAAAGACAGTTTTCAATAATGGTTTGCTTTTCATGGAAAAGAGTTTCTTGTATTCGCTGGCTTTCCTTGTTGCTTGGATTGTATTCAAAAAGTTTTCCTTCTTCGTCTGTTACAATCAATTCATCATTAACCACTTCCACCTGATATTCTTTCAGTCGTTTTCCGTCACGGTCTTGCAGAATTTTCAAGTCATTTTTAACGGAAATCATTTCATTGAGTGCCGAAACCAAGAAGTGTCCTGAACCAACGGCAGGGTCACAAATTTTGATGCTGTTTACAATTTTGTTGGCTTCTTTGCGGTCTTCAATTTTATCGTAGACTGCTTCAAGGGTTGTACAATTCCATTTTTTTATTTCATTGAATTTTTGAACAACGGCTTTGCGAATGGTTTCACGACACATATACATTGTGATGAAACCTGGAGTGAAAAACGAACCGTCTTTGTAGCCGTTTATTTTCTCAAAAATCAATCCGAGAACCGAAGCATTAATCAATGTTTTGTTGTCTTCCAGAATTTCTTCTCCGCCTTCGGCACCAAAGTCGTAAGCATCTAAAAACTCAAACAAGTATTGAAGCGTGGAAATATTGCCTGTCCGTTTTTTGCCTTGCTGGTCTTTTAACACGGTTTGCGAAAAAATCGGAATGGTTTTATCGTCTTTCAGGTTGCTGATAAACAAAGTAAGCTGCTCAATGTTGGTCGGCTCAAAAAGCGAAGAATTGAGATAAGGTGTTTTTTCAAATGCTTTTTTTACATCTTCGTTTCGCTCCTCATATTTGCGTGCCAACACCTGAAAAAACAAGCTGTTCAGGTCGTCATAATTCTTGATTTTATCGAGGTTGAGAAACGCATAAGATTTGTCGCCTTTGTGATAAGTAATGAGTTGGGCTTCCAACAACTTCAAAAACAAAATACGGTTTATCCAAGTAATCGAAAGTTCAAGTGCAACATTAAAAAGTCGTAGCTGTTGTGTGTTGCCGAATTGGTTTGGTTTTTCCAAACGGCTCAATTTATCTAAGCTATCAAGCTGAATGATAGCATCTTCTATAATGCTTCCTGTATTTCGTTCACCTTCTTTGTTCCTTTCAATCAGTTTTTTGCTTCCTTCTTTGGTTTCAGTCAGTCCGATAATGTGCAACAACTCGCTGTAAAAGCGTTTGTCAAGACTGTTGCTGTCGTTAGTAAATGGAAGTTTTAAAAGATGCTCAGGAGATAAAAGTTTGAATAAAGCAATCAACGAATTGTCATCTGCTTTGTCTGTATTGCGTATCGTTTTTTGAAAGTCCTGAATGTTGAAATATGTAAATTCAATTTCAGCTGTTATTCCCGCAATAAACGGTTCGGCAATTTGTTTATAGAAAAAATCGGTTTTGGTGTCAGCCAAACGACCAGCTTCAAAATCAGTGAATTGATTTACAAGATTTTTGTTTTGGGCAAAAAATCTGTCGAAAAGGGTCGCATCAAAAACGAACCATTCGTTTATGTTGGTCGCAATTAAATGTTTTACTTCAAGGTTTTTATGTGTTATTCTTTCCCTTAGATAATACAAAACCAATTCCTGAAACGCTTTTACGTTTAGTTTTTTGCTTGTAATCATTTCCGATTTATTGGTCGGCTTTTTCGCTTCGAGAATTACACCAACAGTCGAATTTGCATTTTGTCCGTTATGAATAACAAGGTCGTTTCGACCTTTGGTATTAATAAAATGGGTTTGTTTGTAATACGTGTCTTTTAGAAAGTCCGAAACCAAGTTTTTATGAAACTCTTCGCTTTCTGTATCATTTGTCCTGTCGAGCAAAGTAATAAGATTGGTCTTGAAACCTTCAATTTCAGTCCTGTTCGGTTTTACTTTTAAAAAGGCTTTGTTCAGTGCCTTTCTTGGTTTCAATTCTTTTAATTCCATCTAATAATTATTTTCTTTTTTTCAGTGTGTAAAGATAAGTTTTTCAGTCGGAATTATGACCGTGCGTTGGAAAAAAAATGGCTCTTTTTGTTTTATGAAGGAT
>SAAW01000050.1 GCA_009929275.1 Clostridia bacterium | reverse complement strand
GTAAGGTTTTAGAGCCTTTCGTATGTAACGATTAACCTCAGCTCCTGTGTAGTGCTTAGGCACTACCTCCGGATCTCTAAATAATTTTTTCTTTTCTTCCGTCTCAATAACTCTAATTTTTTCAATTTTATTATTTTCGATTTCTAATTCGGTTTGATTTTTGATGTTTTTAATGTCGCTGTAAAATTCCTTAACTTCTTTATATTTTGCATTGGAAATTTCTTTTTTAACCCCACGGATTAAACCCAATGGTTTATTATATTTAAAATAAATATCCTGCATTGTTTCATATTTTTTCATATAAGATTTATTGTTTAATTTATATTCCCCGTTTTTATATTCGATTCCAGTTATAAAAGCGTGAATATGTGGGGTTTGCTCGTCTAAGTGTAAAACTGCATTAATTGCATTTTCCCCAAATTCATTTTGCAAATACTCCATTTGAACTTTTACCCAATCCTCTAATTTTTTGTTATTTTCAAAAAATTCAGGGGAAGCAGTTAAAATTAATTCATTACAAACAACAGAAGTAGAATTACGAGCTTTAACATTGGTTGCTTGGAACCTTGCATTAAGATCAGTTCTTAAATCACCAAAACCGATTAAAATTCGGTTTTGGGATTTAAGGTTAGGATCTGCATTATGTGTTTTTCTCAATCGCATATTGTGAGAATTTTTTCCAGCGATTGAAGTATTTTTTGTTTTTTCCACTCTTAAAATTGCATAAGCCATATTTGAAAACCTCCCGGTAAAAGCAGTAAGGTTTTTTTCTTTTTGGCCCCTGCCAGGCTCACACCGAGATTTCTCGGTATAGTGAGTATACCTTTTCTGCAAAATTGAAAATCTATAAATACATCTACAATAAAAAAAACAAAAGTCAACGGATCAATCCCTCGCAAGGGAAAATTAAAATTTCCCCTTACTCACGATTTCCAATAAAAGAAAAAAGACAGAACGCTGAGCAAGTCAAAATTTTAATTTTGGCTTGTGAAGGGTTGACCAAGCGAAGCGCGGTAGGGAAATCTGCGCAGATTGCTTATGTATTGCCCGGAACGGGAAACGTCTGTTGTAGCGGTAGCGAAAACACATCTCCCGGAAGGGGGTTTTCTTTTGCGTAGCCTGGCAAGTTCTGCAGATAGGGCTGGGACTAGGTTGAATCCTCTTAGATCTTATATTTCTTATATTCTTAAGGGGTCTGTAACCCCCGTAAAACCTAACGGTCTAGTCTCTCACATGTAAAAAAATTCTCTCCTGAGAGAATTTATTCTCTCCTGAGTTACTAATAGTCTCTCCTGAGTTACTATTTGTCTCGTTTTTTTTTGAAAAAACGAGAAAATATTTAGTTTAGCTCTCTTGACTAGTTTCAAAAATCTGTTAAAAAATGAGAAAACGAGTCTCATCGAGTGAGAAAAAACCCGTTTAAAAAATATACAAATTAAACTAAAAGAGAGGTGTTTATGAAAAAGAAAAATAATATAGAGTATTTACAGTTAAACAATGCTGAAAATAGTGAGGATTTTGATATTGAACACAAGAAAAATCCTTTCGTGTTCAATATGGAAATTGATACTAAAAAGAAAAAGCTAACTGTTGATCGAGGTTCTGAATTAGAAACCGAAGAAGGAGTTTTTACTACAACAATTTCACAAATCCAAGAAGTAGATAAAGAGGAATTTTTAAAGCTGTTTACTGGTCAAATTAAATTCTATTTCGATTTGACTCAAACAGGGTTTAAATTATTTTTCTTGATTATGGGTATTTACCAAAAGCAAATCGGCGGTGACGAAATTTACTTAAATTTCGAAACAGCAAAGGAAGAAGCTGAAAAATATGATTATACTATTTCAAAAGCTGTTTATTATCGCGGATTAAAAGAACTATTAGAAAAGAAAATGATCGCAAAGTCTGTTAAGAAATACATATTTTATATAAATCCTGCAATTGTATTTAATGGCGATCGTGCAAGGTTCGTTAAAGAGATCCGAATTAAGGAAGAAGAAAAACAAAGAGAAGCAGATTTAAAAAGCATTAATGAAAGATTGGATCGATATGCTTAAAAAACCAAAACCCAACGGGAAATTTTTCACTGTTTCCCGTTCCGGGCTTTATAATTTTAAAGCCTTTGGCTTATTCTGGGGTGTGTAGTTATTATTTTGCTGTTTCTGTGAATATTCGGCATCTGCTGCTGCAATAGCAGCATTGAAGAGTTGTTTAAATTCTGCCGGTTTATGCTCTTGTATTAGATCTAAAACATCACTGTTAATTTTATATTTTTCATATCTCTGAGAAATTGAAGCATTTTCCTTTAACTGCCTTTTGTATTCTATTATTTCCAACTCCATATCTTTTATTTTTCTGTTTTTATTTTGAATGATTTGTTCTTGCTCAGCCGTGGCTCTGGCCACTGCTAACTTTTGCTCCTGTTGTACCCGTTCCTGGACTCTTCTGTTGAAGTTCTGACGGAGATCTGACAACTCAGCCTCTGAATGCTCTAAACGGCTCTTAAACCCGTTTAGACGAGCTATAAGGGGCTTTCGTTCGTTCTTGTAAGGTTTTAGAGCCTTTCGTATGTAACGATTAACCTCAGCTCCTGTGTAGTGCTTAGGCACTACCTCCGGATCTCTAAATAATTTTTTCTTTTCTTC
>SAAW01000024.1 GCA_009929275.1 Clostridia bacterium | reverse complement strand
ATTCGAACCAGCGACCTTTCGGGTATGAACCGAATGCTATAACCAGCTAAGCTACGCCACCAAATCTATGCTTTGTGATTATAAAATAAATTACTCGCGCTGTCAACATTTTATTTTAATAATATAAAAATAAGTTGTATGTTTTTCAAAACAAAATCAATAAATTCAAAATAAAATAATATATAACAAAATATCTCTAATGAATTGTTTAAAATTTTTATTTTGTTATTGACAAAGCAAATTTTATTGTGATATTATAATTTGTCCTTAAAAAGTTTGGGGGTATAGCTCAGTTGGCTAGAGCGTCTGCCTTGCACGCAGAAGGCCGTCGGTTCAAGTCCGACTATCTCCACCAATACTTTTCATAGGATTGTAAGCGTAAGCAATTTTTAAATGCCCGTCAAAAGCTTGGTGACGCTTTGCTCTACAAATGCTCAGTCGGTTAAGAATCACCACCCTGATGCCGAGCCGATGAAATCGGCGAACGCCATTTGCAAACAAACTTCCTTGACGAGCAAATATAAGGTGGGGGGTACCGAGCCCCACTTGAAAACAAATTTTTTAAATTACATAGGATTGTAGCTCAGTCGGTTAGAGCACCACCCTGATAAGGTGGGGGTCGGTGGTTCGAGTCCACTCAATCCTACCAAACTTATTTTCAGTGTAACTTTTTGTCACTTAAAATAAGGGATGAAAAATTACTCCGCACATTTTATAAAAGACGTGGCCCCATGGTCAAGTGGTTAAGACACCGCCCTTTCACGGCGGTATCATGGGTTCGAATCCCGTTGGGGTCACCAAAAAAGCACTCGAAAGAGTGTTTTTTAATGAACCGAACGGGGCTCGAACGGAGCGTAAAAAAAGTTGCCTGTGGCAATTTTTTAGCGAGTGGCGTGAAAGCCTTGTGTAAAATATTTTGAAAACAAATTGTTTGAAAAATTAATTTTGTAGTAAAAATAATTATAAGCAAAGCGAATACCGCCTCATTCACCAAACAAAAACACTTGAGTTTTTTTATTTTTCTTGACAAAAGTTATATTTTTATTATATAATAAATTGATATAAAAATTAAAAACTAATGGAGGAAATCGTGAAAAAAAGGACTAATTATTTTTATTCTTTGTTTTTTGCTCTCTTGCTTTTGACTAGTTTTGTATTTGTTGGAGGGGTAAACTTTCTTACAACGCAATCTTATGCAGAATCAATAAAATTTACTTACAGTGATGATAGTTCTTCAAAAAATTATCTTATTTCTGTCGTAGGAGGCGATCCTATTGTTGTTTCCGAATACAACGTGACTTTTAATTCTAGAGGCGGAACTTGTTCTCCAAGTTCAATCGAAACCACCGATGCAAGCATTACACTTCCAACTCCGACTAGAACGGGATATACATTTATATGTTGGAGTGTCACCATATCTGATGCAACAGAACTTTATCAAGCAGGTGAAACTTATACATTTCAATCTAATGATGGTGGAATATATAATATAACAATGAATGCCATGTGGGAAATCAATGAATATACCATTTCTTTTGAAGATGATTATGTCAATGTTGACGCTTTGACACAAAATTACGGTTCAACCGTCACATTGCCAAATCCAACAAGAGACGGATACACTTTTAATGGGTGGTATCTTGACGAAGAATTAACACAAGTTGCAGACATTTCTGCGATGGGCTCTGAGGACATCACTCTCTATGCTGGTTGGACGCAGAACACTTATAATAACGCAACATTATTGATAATTTTAGGCATTGGAGTTCTTGTTTTAATAGGTGCGGTGCCAGTGGTGCTTTTGGCAATTAAAAAATCGAAAGAAAAAACTGCTAAAAAATAATAATATTATATTATTTTTAAAAAAACTTAATTTCTAATTAAAATATCAAAAATTTTTTTGAAAAGATTAAAATATAAAAAAATACATTGCAAAGTGTATTTTTTTATGGCAAAATCAAATGAGAGGAGAAGATATGTTTATTGCAATTGACGGCCCAGACGGGACGGGAAAAACTATGTTATCAAAACTACTTGTGGAGAGATTGAATGAAAAAAATCTTAATGCAATCTACACTTTTGAGCCAACACACTCACCATTAGGACTCAAAATTCGTGAAATTATAAAGACAAACGGAAATCCAAAAGTTGTGCTTGATTTATTTTTAAAAGACAGAGAAGAACATCTTGAAACTTTTATTCGTCCTGCCATAAATGAAGGCAAAATAATTGTCTGCGATAGATATAAATTGTCAACAGTTTGCTATCAAGAAAACCCAGAGCAATCAATGGAAAAATTGATTGAACTCAACGACAAGTTTGTTAACCCCGACATATATTTTGTTATGTATTTTGACGAAAAAGATGTTGATCTTGTGTTTGAGAGAATAGAGAGCCGAGGCACAAACCCTGATGTCTATGACACAAAAGTATGGATAAACAAGGTTAACAGGAATTTTAAGGAAATGTCTTCGCATTATAAAAATTTAACTTTCATTAACACAAATCAAACAGTGGAAGAAATTCTTTCGCAAATGATTAGTACTATCGAAACATATTTTCAAAATGTAAAAAAAAGAATGTATGAAGTTTAATAAAATATGTCTAAACAAAAAAAATAATGTGTGAACATTATTTTTTTAACTTTTATTTGTTTTTTATTTTAATGAAACAAAATTCAAAACAGTAAATTTTAGCCTTGAAGCCCTGCGGATTGTCTCACCATATCTTCCACAACAATGTCATAAATTTCGCCCAAAGTGGAGCAATATTTCAGCATTTCCCAAGGTTCGTTTGTGTGAAAGTGAATTTTGATAAGTTCACTATCGCCCACGACGAGGAGGCAGTCCCCCACCAAATTTTTGTTAAAATAGTCTTTTATTTTGTCTTCGTCTAAGCCTTTGCCCTCAATAAGCAGTTGTGTATCATATCTATAATTTATTTCTTCATCTTCTTCCATAATTGTCACCTTTTAATTTTCCCATATTCTACTAAAATTTTGACACTGCGTCAAACAATTCACCCAATAAAAACAGTTGAACAAAATATTCTTTTATGTGATAATAAGTGAACAAAAGGAGAATTATGTTAAAAATTGAAAATATAAGTTATGAAATAAAACAGAACAATGAAGTGAAACATATTTTAAAAAATGTTTCATTTGAAATAAAAGAAGATGATTTAGTCGTCATTACTGGACCAAACGGAAGTGGGAAATCGACTCTCGGAAAGATTATTATGGGAATTTTAAAACCTACCAGTGGCAAGATTTTTTTTAATGGCGTCGACGTCACAGAATTCGACATCACACAGCGTGCCAACTTGGGATTTGGCTATGCTTTTCAAACGCCAGTTGTTTTCAAAGGGTTAACGGTGAAGGACTTGATTGACATCTCAAGTCAAAAAGAAAACACAATCATCAGTGCTTGCGAATATCTAAGTAGAGTGGGGTTGTGTGCAAGGGAATATGTGAACAGAGAACTTGACAGCAAACTTTCAGGTGGGGAACTCAAGAGAATTGAACTTGCCATATTGCTCGCCAAAAATAGCGAACTTAACATTTGCGACGAACCAGAGGCGGGCATTGATTTGTGGAGTTTCGACGCATTTGTGAGGCTTTTTAGTGAAAAAACTAAGACCTACCTCATCATAAGTCACCAAAAACGACTCATTGAGATTGCCGACAAAGTGATTGTGCTTAAAAATGGTGAAGTGGAAAAGTCAGGCGATTTTAATAGTGTCAAAAAGTATTTGTTCGCCACCACATGCGATAGACTGGAGGAGGACTAAATGGACAAAGTTAATATTGAGTTGTTAAGGCAAATTTCCGATTTGCACGATATCCCCGATGTGGGCATTTTTAACATCAGGCAAAATGGCAAACTTTTGGTAAGAAAAACAGACGATGAAATCGACATAGTAAGCAAAACAAATAAGGACGGCATTGATGTTCTTATCAAAGAAAACACCAAAGACAAAAAATTGGATATCCCTGTGCTTTTGAGTGAAGAAGGCTTTAAAGACAAGGTATACAACGATTTTTTCATTGGGAATAAAAGTGAAGTTGTCATTGTTGCAGGCTGTGGAATTCACAATTGTAGCAACAAAATTTCTTCACACAGAGGAATTCACACTTTCCACATTGGAGACGATTGCGTTGTGAAATATGTGGAAAAGCATTTGGGTTTGGGGAATTATGTGTCAGACAAAATTCTCAATCCTCTCACAAAGATTGAAATGGGCAAAAATTCCACTTTTGTTATGGAAACAATACAACTTGGAGGAGTTACAAGCACAGAGAGGAAGACAAAGGCCGTTGTGGGAGAAAATTCAACTTTAACAATCACAGAAAAGATTTTCACAGATCACAGCGACTTTGCAAAAACAGTTTTTGATGTTGTTTTAAAGGGCGAAAATTCAAAAACAGAGGTGGTGTCGCGTTCTGTTGCAAAAGGAAAGAGTAAGCAGATTTTCATCTCAAACATAACGGGGAAAGGGAAATGTTTTGGGCATGTGGAATGTGATGGACTCTTGTCAAACAAAGCACAAATTTCCTCCGCGCCAAACATTTTGGCACTCAGCCCCGAAGCAACCCTCATTCACGAGGCAGCGATTGGAAAGATTTCGCAGGAGCAACAGAACAAATTGATGACGCTTGGGCTCACGAAAGACGAGGCAGAAAAGTGCATAATAAATGGATTTTTGAAATAAAAATCTCATATGCAAATTAATTTGATTAAAAATAAAATTATTACAACTCATTTTTTAATAAATTAAAATAATTTACAACAAATTATAAATGTGATAATATATTTTTAGACAAGAGGAGACTAGTATGACAAATGAAAATAATACAGAAAATCAAGAGAAAAAAGATTTAAACGAGCATAATAGTCAAGAGAAAAAAGTTGTTATTGACATTGAAAAAGAGGGTTTTGTGAGTGATAGCAAAACTCAAAGCGAACAAATAAAAGATGAAAACTCAGTTCCTAAAAAGAAAAGAAAAATAGGCGAAATCCTCAAGTTTGATGAGATTGGGAACATTTTCAGAAGAACAAAAGAACAAAATAAAAATGTTAAAATATATGCTATTTTAGGAGTAATATTTTCCATTTTGGCCGTTGGACTTGTCTATCCTTGTTTCTATGGTGGGCTGGGACTTTTCAATTATATAATTGGTGGATTTTTCACAAATTTTTCTCTTGCGATGGGAGGCAACATTGTTTTAATCTTATTATTAGGGTTGATTTTGGTTGTTTTTTTAGGGACGATTGCAATAGTTCTGTTTCTTTTGCCAGTTGCTCTCGCACTTTTTTCGCTCATTCTTCCCATTTTCCAACTCATTGTGAACAGAAAGTGGTGGGGCTGGGTTGCACTTGCTTTTGGAATTTCGGCCATTCCGCTGTGCATTTTAATAATGTCAGTTTTATTTAAAGTCTTATAAAAAAGACTTTTTTTGGGGGTATAGTTTATTCGGTAAAACAGTGCGTTCGCAACGCATCGAGATGAGTTCGAATCTCATTATCTCCACCACTTACTGGGGTGGCAACAAAATTGCTACATTGTTCGCAAAGATAAACTTTGCTCTGCAATTGCAATTTCGTTTCCCCTCCCACTCCCCCTTCTATTTAGAGGTCTCATTAAAAAAACTTTTCAATTTTTTTTAATGAATATTGATTTTGGGTGGCAACAAAATTGCTACATTGTTCACAAAACGATGTTTTGCTCTGCAATTGCAATTTCGTTTCCCCTCCCACTCCCCCTTCTGTTTAGAGGTCTCGTTAAAAAAACTTTCATTTTTTTTAACGAAAAGTTTATTTGGTGGCAACAAAATTGCTACATTGTTCACAAAACGATGTTTTGCTCTGCAATTGCAATTTCATTTTTTTCCCCCCCCCACATACCACTTTCATTTTTTAAGATTTTCACCAGAAAACTTTCAATTTTTTTAAGGACAAAAAGTTTTATAGCGCTGGTGATATTTTTTTTGTGAAATTTATGGACATTTTAAGTGAAATATTTCACAAATTAAAAAAACATTTTGATTATTAAACAATTTGTAATATATTATAAATATAAAATTAGGTATACTATTTTTGGAGGTATGTTTATGGACGATAACTCCTTTATGATTAGCGCATCAACAATTGGATATGTCTTACTTGGATTTGTCCTTTTTTTCTTGGTTGTTTCTGCCTTAGTTGGCTTCAAGCGAGGGTTTAAAAAATCTCTTTTTAGGTTTGTTTGGGTGGCTGTGACAGTTGCTATTCTAATTTTTGTGACTCCTCTTGTTTCAAATTGGCTAAACAAGTTTGACTTGTCATCTTACGGACTGAACATTTTTGGCGAAGTGAACAATCTCAGCGACATTGGGGTTAATCTTTTTAAGGAAGTAGGACTTCAAGAATATATGAACAATAGCCCTGCGCTCCTTGATTTTGCAGGGAATATGTCTGTAGCACTCTTAAATGTTATTCTTTTCATACTTTTATTTTGGCTTACAAAGTGGATTTTGGGCATTCCATATGCCATCATTGCGTCAAAGATTTTTGACAAAGACGTCAAACAAATGAAAAAATATAAACAAAAAGTTAAGAGTTTAAAGAAAAAAGGTTCAGAAATCGACGAGACAAGCGATGAAACTCCTTCAATCCTCACCGCTACAAACAAATATAGAGGCGTAGGAATGATTTTCGGGTTTATGCTTGGGCTACTCATTTGTGCAGCCACACTTTTCCCAATTGTGGGAATAAACTCAATCTATCAAGAAGTTTATGCCAGTGTCACCACAACAAACGAAGAAAATGAAGAAGTTCCATTTCTTTCCACGGTTCTTGACGAAGAGTCATCTGCCTACATAAATTGTTATGAGGATTCAATCGCCTCAAAAATTATGACATATTCAGGCATGAGTTTTTTGTCCAACTTCATTTTTGACTCTATGGCAAAAGTTGAAGTGGGTGGGCAAAGTGTTAGCCTTACAAACGAAGTTAAGGTGGGAGTGAGAGTCTTTAAAAAAGTGATGGAAATTCAGAGTCTTGTGGAAAATTTTGAAGATGTAACACAAGATTCATTAGAAAGAGCACTAGCGCAAATTAAAGAAATCTTTTTAATTATTGAAGACAGTAATGCTCTCTATCTTTTTGGTGATGAATTATTGCCATATCTCATAGAAACAAAATTTATTGATAATGATGAAATAACCATTGATTTTGGTGGCGAAAACTATGCGCAAATGTTAAAAGAAGCCTATCAAAACTATCAGAGTTCAAACATTGTTAATGTTGCAAGTTTAAAAGCGCAAGTGGAAGCGTTCTTTGACATTGCAATTTTGCTTAACTCAAACGGGCTTGTTGAGCCACTTATGAATAATGAAATTAGTGAAGTTACAGACATAGCCTCACTCCTGTCCACAAGCATTGTGAATTCAGCGACTTTCACTCAGAGTTTAGTCAATTATTTTTATGATGTGACTATGTTTAAATATAAATACCCGGAACTTGTGGATTCACTTCTCAGCACTGTTTTTGAAGAAATTGGGATTGAGGGATTTGAAAGCAATTTGGACGCAATCTCTGATACAACTTTAAAAGCAAGTTTGATTAAATTGATTGAAAATAGCATCAATTTGGTTAAAAGTTATAATGATAGTGAAGATTTTGACTTTGGAACGCAGGCGAAAACAATGGCGACTTTTGGTTATCTTGGGGATATTTTTGACACTTGCAAAAATGATTTACTTTCCAGTGCAAGTTATACAGCCCTTGTGCAATTTTTGCAAGACAAAATTATTGAGCAGACGACTGAATTTACAGATTTATCCACAGTAATTAATGAACTTGAAAATATTGTGAGTTGGAGAACAGAACTAAGAGGTTTTGCTCCACTTTACACAACAATAATCAAAATTGTTAATAAAAATGAAAATGTGAATGGATTGGAATACAGCACAACTTTTGACATTGATAATATCTTTTCTGAAGAGTTTGAACAGCTAAACGATATCGGTTCTGCCTTGCAACAGGTTATCGCAAGCACAAATTCAAAACTTGTTACAAACAAAAATATAAGGAGCATTGTCTCATCATTGTTAGGAACAATCGATGAAGAGGACTCTATAAACGAGTATCTTGACATAATGGTGGGAGATAAGACATTAAAGAACTTTATTTTGGATAACATTTGGAATTCGACCACAGAATCCTCGTCAATTGAAGATTGGGGAAATGAAATGAGATATACTTTGAAGGTTGTCAGAAAGATTAATTCGACTTTTATTGAACTTGATAGCGCCAGAATTTCACAGGAGGATAACACCGAACTTGCTGAACTTGGCAAAGCAATTGACGAAGCAATAGCGAACACCGACCTTGTTATTTCTAACAAAGTCTTGCGTGCCCTTGTGGAATTTTTCTTAAATGATAAAATGGCAGAAGAAACTTTCCCAGCGGAGTTGGAAAGTCTTTTGACAATGGACTATAACAATGGCACAGCGACGATTACAGTTAAGAATGGGATTTTAAATAATATTTTCTATAATGGTTCTTCAAACATAACAAGTTGGGAAAATGAATTTGATATGCTCAAAAGTCTTTTTGCCACGGATTTTGAAAATGGAACAGATGTTGAACTGTATAGTAACATTGGAGAGGCTCTCGATTCTTTGGCACATAGCAAAATGTTTGAAAGAAGCATTGTTAGGCAAATTGTTCTTCACTACATTGACACTCAAACTGAAGATTTAGATGCGGGTTTAAAAACAGGACCTTTGGCGTCAATCAGGAATATAATCAATGCCGACCAAAAATATACAACGGGCGAAAACGAAGGCGAATATCAAATTAAATTTGCCGACGAACTGACATATCTTTTAGATTTAGTGGAAACGGCAACGGCAACCTACTCCGCCAACGGAACAGAAAGTGCTGAAAGAGTTAAATTTTATGCAATTGGCGACGAACTTGATACTCTTTTAGTCGTTAATGCTGGAGTGGTGACTGAATATAAGAGCAAACTTTTGACGCAGACGGTTATCAATCAATTCTTGGCATACTATATTAAATCGTTTAACGTTGAAAACACTGTGGAAGATTATGAGAGTTTGAACGCAATCATTCAAGGTATTCCGGGAGAGGGCAATGTTAATCTCCTTGGCATTTCGAATTATAGACTTGAATTTGAACTACTCCTTAATACTGTTGATATTATGAAAGATTCCACGGCGACACTTGAAGATATTGGAATTACTTTAAACGATGTAAGAAAGAGAAATTCTCATTTTATAACAGATAGTGTAATTGACCAACTTGTTGTGTTGTTCATTGATTCAAAAGTTGATGTTGGTTGGACTGAAGCGAATGATATCATAACCTTAATTAAAACAAACATAACAACAAAAGAACTAAATGCAAATATTGATGACTATAAAAAAATGTTTGCTGAACTATCTTCATTGAAAGATTATTTTACTTCATTACAGAGCGTTTCAGACAAAGACGATTTGACTGGTGTTGGCGAAGATATTGACGATGTTAGAAATATGACGATTGCAGGTGATAAATATGTGGCAAGAGCGTTGGCAGTTTTAATCATTGACAAAGCAAAAGAATACATTGGCGACGAAGCGGCTGCAATTGACGGATTATCAGAAGATTATGGCAAAGCACTAGTTCAAAATATTTTAGTTAATGACCCCTACAAATTTCCAACTTTTGATGTGGACGGAACAGAATACATTGGAACTCACCCTGCAACTAACTATTACAAAGATTTGTTTAACGAAATAGCAAACATTACAGTCCCAACACCATAAAAGAAAAATCAACCTAAAATAAAAAGTTAAAAAAATATCTCAAAATGAGATATTTTTTTATGTTGACTTGCGTAATTATTTTGTTGCCACCCCAGTTTGCCACCCCAGTTGTCTTAATATTCGCAATTCTTTGGAGTTCGGGGGAAAATTTCCACATCTCTAATGTTTGAAATGCCTGTGAGATACATCAAAATTCTTTCAAAGCCAAGCCCAAATCCGCTGTGGACAACTCCGCCATATTTTCTAAGATTGATATACCACTCATAATCTTTTTCTTTAAGGTTGTGAAATTTAATCTGTTCAAGCAATGTGTCAAGTCTTTCTTCTCTCTGACTTCCGCCCACAATCTCACCAATGTTTGGCACAAGCAAGTCGCAAGCGGCGACAGTCTTTTTGTCTTCGTTTAAACGCATATAAAATGCTTTGAAATCCCTTGGAAAATCGGTGAGGAAAACAGGTTTTTTGTAGACTTGTTCGGTGAGATATCTCTCGTGTTCGCTTTGTAAGTCAATTCCCCACGACACTTTGTATTCAAATCTGTCATTCA
Organism: Clostridia bacterium; assembly: GCA_009929275.1. Lineage (GTDB taxonomy): Bacteria > Bacillota > Clostridia > Christensenellales > UBA1242 > UBA7862. The sequence continues at coordinate 3,308 of SAAW01000024.1, read as the reverse complement.
CTTTTTCCAAAATTTCAATTGCTTTTGTGTAGGGAAGTCTAACAAATTCGCTGACTAAAACGTGATTTAGTCTTTCTTTTAAGTCCTTATCCACAAAAGAGTTGAAAAATTCAAGTTCATCAGGACAATTTTCAAACATATATTGAATTAAATATTTCACCATTTTTTCAATGAGTTCCATATTGTCTTTCAAATCATAAAATGCCATCTCGGGCTCAATCATCCAAAACTCACTTGCGTGCCTCGTGGTGTTGCTATTTTCAGCCCTAAAAGTTGGACCAAAAGTGTATATTCTTGAAAAAGCAAGGGCTAACGCCTCACCTTCCAGTTGTCCAGTTGGGGTCAAAAAAACTTTTTTTCCAAAAAAATCATTTTCAGGTGTTGCATTTTTCATTTTTTCTTTGTCAAAAAAATTGTGGGTTGTCACTCTGAAAACATCGCTCCCGCCCTCGCAATCTGCTCCTGTGAGAATTGGGGTGTGAGTGTAGACAAACCCTTCTTTTTTGAAGAAAGAATGAATGGCAAAAGCAACTTCACTTCTCACTCTAAACACTGCATTAAAAAGATTTGTTCTTGGGCGAAGATAGGCTTGTTCTCTCAAAAATTCGAGGGAATGTCCCTTTTTTTGAAGAGGATAATCTATGCCTGTTTTGCTTATTATCTCCACATTTTTTGCTTTAATCTCAAAAGGTTGCTTATTTTCAGGGGTAAGCACAAAAGTGCCAACGCAACGTATGCTGCTGCCGGCATTAAGTTTGGCAATCTCATCATAATTCTTGCAATTTTCAGGTGTAAAAATAACCTGCACTCCTTTAAAACAAGTGCCGTCGTTCAGGTCAATAAATCCAAAATTCTTGTTGTCACGCACACTTCTCACCCAACCGCCGACTTCCACTTCAGTGTTTTGAAAGTCTTGTTTTTGAGAATATAATTTTTTAATGTCGGTTAATTTCATTTTTTAAGTCCCCTATTATTGAAAATTATTCTATCACAACTCTAAAAAAAAGAAAAAGACTTTTTTTCAAAAGTCTTTTAATTGATTAAAATTAAGAATTTTATTGCAAAATATAAGCCTTTTTGTTAATAATATTAATATTTATAAAGGCTTTTGATATAAATAGATATTTTTTACATTGAGCAGTTAAGCGTGTTTTGATATTCTTTCTCTTCATCTATAAACTTAATGTCTTCAAAATAATTTGGTCTATCTTTTGCTCTAGACATATCAAGGCTCATAACAAGTTCAAGTGAACTTGTTGGAACTAAAGTGCGAGCAAATTCTGTTTTACATTCATTTAATGACTTTTTATCCACAAAGTAAACTTCAATAGCACTAGCGTCAGACAAATGCTTTCTAACATAATGAGCTTTTGCAAAATCAAAATCCGAAAAGCAAAATATATTATCTCCGTCTTGTTCTCTTTCCGTTTCCCAATGATATAATGCCACCTTGTTTGTTTTTTTAAGACATCTTTCAATATAGTTGAAATATTCCATTAAAATGGACGCATTGTCAACATTAAATTCTTTATCAAAACCGTCTCTTATTCTTATTTTCTCAATGGCTAATTTATAATTTTTTTCAAAAACTTCAATGGTTGCAATTTTTTTTTGTAACTTCTTTTTCATAATCTTTCTCCTATTTGTGAGTAATTATATGATTAAATTAACTTAAAAATTTCTCAAAACTTTTCAAAAGTTTTATTGTGCAAGCACTTCTTGGCTACTAAGGAGATACTCCTCGTTTCTTCCAAGTTTTTCCATGAAGCAATCAGATTCATCACCATAACTTATAGCTTTTTCTTTTGGCAATATATCTGCAAAAAAGTTTAGTTTATCCTCTGCAAACGGCATATCAATGCTCTTAACTAATTTTAACAAATCTTGATGAATTTTAATACTAGATGTAATTGAGTCATATTCATCTCTTATGCTTGAATCCATCAAATATATTTCAAGGGCTGAAACGTCTGTTATTTTATTTTTGTGAATTTCAAAGTAATGCTTTGCATTAGATAGTTCAAAAAACACTTTTATAAGCTCTTCTCTGTCATCTTCATCTGTTCGCCAATGATATACGGCACATTTTCCAGTGTTTTTCAACGAATCTTCAAATTTTAAGGTGTAATTTTCCAATCTTTCTATTCTGGTGTTTGTGATTTTTGTCATATTTTTTTCCCCTTTGTAAATTTTATATTTATATAATAACACAATGAAAAAAATATACAATAGGCAAATTTGAACAAATAAAAAAGTTGTTAGCAATATTTTATTTGTTTATTATTAATATAATACATTTTTACTTATATATAATAAAAATGCTGAAAAAGTGACAAAAATAGTAAACACTCGGTAGGGTGTTCGTAAGAAAAATAAAAATAAAGCAAAAAGACTAAAAATAATCAAAAAAAGTTGTTGACACCACAATTTCAGTGTGATAATCTAGCAACGTCGCTGACGAAAGGTGACTGTGCTTTTGCACAAAAACTAGCACCATCACAACTGCATATAAAATATATTAGAGTAGACAAATATCGAGTTTAAATATTTGCATTTATGTGAATATTTAAAAACGCAATAAAAACAAAAAATTCTTAGTTTTTTAATTAAAACAAATAGTTTTTTCGTTTACGTGTAATATGTATTTTTCAATTAAATCAATAAACCGATTATAATGTAAATTCAATTACGCTGAGTAATAACAAGAAAATGTCAAAAATTAGATTTTATCATAAGCATTTTAAGATTATTTTTTAAAATGTTTGATGTTGATCTTAAAAGATCAAGCTACAAAGAGCATATAGTGAATGCCTTGGCACTAGGCGCCGAAGAAGGACGCGACAAGCTGCGAAAAGCTACGGGGAATCGCACATAGATTATGATCCGTAGATGTCCGAATGTGGAAACACACTAAAGTTAATCCTTTAGTATCATAACATGAATAAAATAATGTTATGAGGGGAACCCAGAGAACTGAAACATCTTAGTACCTGGAGGAAAAGAAAATAAATTAATGATTACCTGAGTAGTGGTGAGCGAAAGGGTAAGAGCCCAAACCATTTGAAGAAATTTGAATGGGGTTAGGACCTCATAAGAGCATGAATATTGTTAACCGAACACTTCTGGAAAGTTGGACAGAATAGGGTGAAAGTCCCGTAGGTGAAAACAATAAACACTCAAAGGTATCCAGAGTAGCACAGGACACGAGAAATCCGGTGTGAATGCGGGAGGACCATCTCCTAAGGCTAAATACGACCTAGTGACCGATAGTGAACTAGTACCGTGAGGGAAAGGTGAAAAGAACCCCG
>SAAW01000049.1 GCA_009929275.1 Clostridia bacterium | reverse complement strand
TCTTTATCAAACTTTGATAAATACGATTTTTTTAGACATTGACCGATATCTGAAGCGCCAACATATTGTGAGCGATCACCTAGCCCTGAATCTGTATTTCTTAATCCTTCTTCGACAGCATCAAAGAAAGGTGTTGTACTTGACATTTTGTTACCTCCAAGTGTTACCTAAGAGAAAATACATCATCCCTTAAGGGATAATATGTATCCCTCTTAGGAAGTGTATTTACAAATTAAAACAAACTACCCTCTTCTAAATTTGAGCGACTCTCTTTTTTTGCTTCAGGTACTTTTACAGCACCTTTTTCAGCAATAGTGATAGTAGGCTTGTTTTTGATGCACGCCTGCTCAAATTTTTTGAGCAAATGTGTTTCAAGTTTACTTTCAAGAGACTCATCTACTGTTACTTCAAATACCGCAGTGACCACATAAGTCTTTATTTTCCCAGTAGATTTAACTACAGGTTGAACATGAGTGGATTGAGATATTGGAGCTTTTGCAATAGTGAGAGATGGCTGAGTGTTTGATTCAATTTGAACCGTTGTTGGTGTTTGTGTTCTTTGTTGAGCTAAGAGTTCTGCTTTTGCTTTTGCGTTAGCTTCCCTTTGTGCTTTTTCTGCGAGTTTTTGCTCTAATTGTTCAAAGCGTTTAATTTCGCTTTGAATGAGTTCTTGAAGCTTTTGCTGATAGATTACTTCATCTTCCACTTTTAAAAAGCTTTCGATATTTTGTCTAACAAGCGGTGCTTCAAGTCCTGCTTTATAGCAAGTTCCTTCAAGTGTATTAAGACGAAGCTCGATTTTTTCTTGGAATCGTTTACACTCAAGTGCACGAGCCTCAACAGTGCTTTTTGCTTTTGATGAAATACCTGTTTTTGTCTTATTAGACACAATGGCCAAATCATCAACTTTTGCAGTTTTATATTCACTTGTTACACCATAGTTAAAATACGCTGTAGCAAGGGTACTCTTCAAAAGTTCTAAGCACTCCTTGCGTGTTTTTTCATTGAATACTTCAACTTGATCAAGGAGAAACTTTCGTTTCTCTTGAATCAAATCAACAATTTCTTTGCATCTAGCATTGAATACATTGATTGGTTCAGAAACTATTTTCACCGCATTTTTTCTATGTTTTTCTGCTTGAAGTGACAACTGATTCAAAGACGTTGCCAAAGTTTTAGCCATTTCCATATTTTCGAGAGTTACTTCAACTTCGTATTTTTTGAGATTGGCTAAAACATGTTCTTTGATAACTTGGAAATTTTCTTGAATAACAGGCAGTTGAGTTGTAATGCTAATCATGGTTTCTAACTTTTCAACCGAAATCTCTTCAGATTTTTCTGTTAAAACCTCTACATCAACAACCACATCTCCTTCACCATAAAGGTTTTCATCGTCTAATAAACCTCTGTTTGTTTCATTACTTGACATTTTTTACCTCACATACTGTTAAGTAAAGAGGGCAAACCTATCCCCAAGGGGGATAAATTAAATCCCCCTTTGGGTAGGCTCAATGAGCAACTTTTTGACAATAGAAATCCCTCTGGACTTAACCAGTGTTACATGTAACAATGATATGTTGGAGGGATTTTAGTTTTTAGTGAGTTTTATGTGCGTGTTTGGTGTTTTTTATCAAGGTATCTTATTGCTACTTTTAACGAAAAAATCGTCGCAACAATACAGAGACCTACAAAAACTAGAGTGTTGATACTCATTTTTCCCCCTTCTCGTTAAAGTAGTATCCTAATCCAAAGAAAATTATACCCCAAACAAGTGCGTATGTAAAGGAATCAGCATGTTTAGCATCTTTGATAAAAAACATACCAATTAGAGCAATTGTGCATAAAGCTTTTCCAAGCTCAAACAAAAGCGCAATTAACATCCCAACAAAGAAAACTAGAATATCATTCAATCTGGCTTTTCTAGCCACCATAACACCTATGAAAATTATAAGGTGGACCATAACAAAAAAGCCGACAATCCACCAAAAACCATCGATGTTCATTTATATCCTTTTCTGGTTTTAAAAAACCACCAAAAGAACAGAACTATCCCTACTAGGGATAATTTCTATTCCCTAGTGGGTAAGCTCTAAATGAGCAACTATTTTTTAGACACTAAAACACCCTCCGAACTGAATCGGTGTTGAAAATTAACAGAGTTAAGTTTAAGGGATTTTAGTGAGTGCGTTTGCGAGAAGCTTTATTTTTTTCCGATAAGAGAAAAATGTAATAAGCAACCCCTAGCGCCAAGGCTAAAGAAACAAATGAACTAATCATTTACTCTCCTTTTCGAGTTTTATTGCTTTGATTATAGCATAAACAGACACGAAAACCACAGGGAGAAATATTTGGTCGACATCTCAATTTTTTTCTTCATATTTTCTCCTAAAACGGTATCTCATCATCGTTAATATCGATGTTTGGAATGTCGTGACCACTGTATTCAGGAGCCGATTGTTTTGGATAAGAGGTTGGCTTTTGCTGATTTTGATTATATCCCATAGAAGAAGTATTTTCTCCATAGCTACCACCCATATCTGAACCACCACTCTCTTGTCCTCCACGTGAGTCAATCATTTGAAGTGTCTCTACGGTAATAGAGTGTTTACTTCGTTTTGCACCACTTTGGTCTGTCCATTGATCAAGTTTTAAACGACCTTC
>SAAW01000048.1 GCA_009929275.1 Clostridia bacterium | reverse complement strand
GGCTTAGGCATTCCAAAATTATGTTTTAACCTTGATTCCGTATCGTGCCCTTTTTCTTGACCTATAACCATGCAAGAAATTCCATTCAATTTCGCAAACCCACCGATTATCGCACTGTCATCTGCAAAAGATCTATCCCCCGCCAACTCAACAAAATCAGTAAACATATTTTGCAAATAATTCATGAATTTAGGTCGAGCAGGATGCCTTGCAACTTGAACCTTTTGCCAAGGTGTTAATTTTTGATAAATCTGTTTTATAAGTCTATCAACCTTTGTTTGCATCCTAGTGATTTCAGATGCAACATCTATGTCACCTATTTTAGAAGCATCTCTAAGCTCTTTTATCTGCTTTTCAATTGCTAGAACTTGACTTTCAAAACCTAAAACAACGCTCATAAACTACAATTAAATTTGTGGAGGCCGAGACCGGAATCGAACCGATATCCAAGGATTTGCAGTCCTCTGCATAGCCACTCTGCCACTCGGCCCTTTTGAAACTTATATATCATGATAAACTGTTTTTCAAATATTTCAAGAGTTTTTTGCAATATATTTATAATCACACAATTTTTTTGCACCTTAAACAAAAAAAACAGAATCACAAAAATCACTTTAGCTATCTTTTCAATAAAAAACCCTTGGCAAACTAATTGATTATAAACTGCAAAACAAGTCTATTTTTCATTCCTGGATTTTAATTAAAATTATTGAAACAAAAATTGGGCAGGGGAAAAACACCTGCCCATCCGCATTGAAAATATTTTATTCTGCGTCCTTGTCTTTTTTCTTTTCGTCAGCTGGCTTTTTATCCTCATCGGATTTCTTTTCCTCATCTGACTTTTTTTCTTCGGCTGGTTTCTTTTCAGCATCTTCAAAAGCTTTTTTTGCTTCTTCAACTTTTTTTGCAGCATCGTCTGCCTTTGTTTTTGCTTCTTCAGCTGCCTTTGTTAGCTCTTCTTTTTTTGCATCATCTGAATTATCTTTAAGTTCTTTTTCAGCTTTCTCAAGATCTTCTTTTGCTGTTTTTTCTTCAGCTAGAGCATCTTCATGAGCTTTTTTTGCATCCTCTATCTTTGTTTTTGCTTCTTCAGCTGCCTTAACATCTTGTTGCTCTGCAACTTCTTTTTTTTCTGTTTCATCGCCAGCAACTGCTGTGTGTGCTAATCCGAACATTGCGATCAATGCCAAAAGGCTGATTTTCTTCATCATAATTTAATCTCCAAAAAACTTAAAAATTCTGGGCATTCAATTTTCCCATCTACACATTATTCTACACCTAAAATATTAATTTTTGATTAATTTTTTTGATGCTGCAAATATTTTTTTCGCAAAAATCATTAAATTATTTTTATCTTCGCAAAATTTTTCTTTCCAACAGAAATAATGCCACCTTCTTGAATTTGATATTTGAAATCTTCAATAATTGTGCCGTTTAATTTCACCCCTTTTCCCTCAATCAATCTTTTTGCTAGAGTTTGGCTTTTAGAAAGGTTCAACAGAACCAAGGCCTTATCAATTGACGTTCCTTTTTCGATTTCAAAATGCTCTATATTTTCAGCTGGATCTGATGTTCCGTGAAACAAGCCACTTGCTGTTTTTTTAATTGACTCTATATCCGCATCTTCATGAACAAATTTTGTCACCTCATCAGCCAGAAGAATTTTTGCTTCATTTATCTCTTTTGTTCCAACAAGTTTTTCAAATTTTTCTATTTCTGAAATCTCAACATCTGTGAACAATTTCAACAACTTCACAACATCTTTGTCATCAACATTTCTCCAGTATTGCCAAAAATCAAAATGAGAAGTTAATTTTTCATCTATCCAAACAGTTCCTTTTTCCGTCTTCCCCATCTTCTTTCCATCTGAGTTTGTCAAAAGACTCAGAGACATTCCAAAAGCTTGTTTTCCTGTTTTCCTTCTGATGAGATCAACTCCGGATATCATATTAGACCACTGATCAGCCCCTCCTATTTCCAGAACACAATTGTGATTTTCATAGAGATATAAGAAGTCATAGGCCTGGAGGAGCATATAGTTGAATTCTAGGAAGCTCAAATGCTGTTGTCTTTCTAGCCTTGAACTGACACTATCCATTGCAAGCATTTTGTTTATAGAAAACAATGGGCCAAAATCCCTCAAGAATTCCATGTAGTTGATTTTAGAAATCCATTCATCATTGTTGAGCAATCTCGCAGAGCTATTCTCTTCTCCAAATTTTATAAGCCTACTTAGCTTAAACATTATTGAATCTATATTGCTCAAGATATCTTGATAATCCAGCATTGCTCTTTGGGTGTCTTTCCATGTTGGATCTCCTATCTTGCTAGTTGCTCCCCCAACTATTATTATTGGTTTTGCTCCAGCTTTTTGAAGTTTGTTTACTAATTTTATCCAGAGAAGATGTCCGACATGAAGGCTCTTTGCCGTTGCATCGAACCCAACATAAAACACAACATCTTTTTTGCTACAAAATAAATCATCTATGGCTTTGGCATCTGTGAACTGATACAAAAAACCTCTCAAATTGAGATCTTGCAATATTGGACTCGAAAAAACAATGCTCATTTTTGCTATCTTTATAAAATTTTATAACACCCGGTTAAGTGTAACAAAAAAAAGTTCCATTATCAAAGGTTCAAAATATATCCATCGATTTTCTCTTTTTTCAAAAACATGTTCGATTTTTTTACTGCTGATTTCAAACTTATTTTAGTTATCCCACAGCATATG
>SAAW01000047.1 GCA_009929275.1 Clostridia bacterium | reverse complement strand
ACATGACCACAGCGTTTAATATGTTTGTACGTCAAGCACTCAACCGTGGTGGCATTCCTTTTGAAGTGGTGCGTAAAGATGCATTTTATAGCCCATACAATCAAGTAAAACTACGAGAATCCATCGCCAGTACCGACAAAACGGTAAAAAGCCTTGATGCGTTAGAAAAGCTGGCTCAATGAGTCAAAAAATCGTTTTTACACAAATGGCATGGGACGAATATCTTTCATGGCAGAGTGAAGATAAAAAGACGCTCAAACGCATCAATCAACTCTTGTCAGACATCATGCGAAATGGCAACACGGGCATCGGCAAACCTGAACGGTTAAGAGGCGATTTGTCAGAGTATTGGAGTCGTAGAATTGATGAAAAAAACCGCATCGTTTACCGCATTGTGGAAGAGAGCATCGAAGTCGTATAGTGCAAAACGCATTATGCGGATAAGTAGAAAGTTAAAAGTTGAGTCCTGCTATTCGTTATATTAAGTTTTAGTAGCTAAGAGTATTTCATTTCTCGTTTTGCAACTATTGCAACTAACATAGCTAACATATAGTATCCAGTAAATACTTCCATTGTAACAACAATATATGAGAACCAATGAGATGGTACAATTTCACCAAATCCTAATGTTGTAAAGTTTGTTAAACTCATAAATAAGTATGTTGGAAAATCATCTTTTATTCCTTCTTTAAAAGTAAAAAAATTGCCAATGTGATTTAAAAAGTACATTGCAGTAGCATATCCGACAATAAAAATAACAGACCATAAAAAGACATAAAAAAACGATGTATAGTATTTGCTCATAACCAAATCAAAAAAAGAAGTTAATTTGCTTCTTTTTCGATTATTTACCACATAATAGATGTACCAATTATAGTAATCATACAATTCTTTTGATTCTAATGTTGTACCTGGAAGCAACTCTAATTCTTGAAATAAAAGTGCTTTTTTAGCATACGCTAGACTTTTGAGTAATTCAAATATATTAGGTTTTTTAAAAATGAGATTAATATTGTTCTGTTTATCTGTTGGAGAGATTAAAGAGCCTTTAAATAAACGTGAATTGTTTAAAATAATATTTTTAGCATATGTTGCATTTTGTAAATCAAGCCCTAGAATTAATGAGTTATGAATGTGTAGAGTATGAAAAACAATATTTGAAAGGTCTGGACATATAAACATTGAAACTTGTATTGAGGCATTATCGAGAGATAAATTTTTAAGTTCTTCAAAATGATTTGCTGCCAATTTATGTAAAGGTATAAAGTCCAAATTTAGATAATCTTCTATAAGAGAATCTATTGTTATCAAATTTTCGTAAATAAATTTTTGATTAAGCATATAACTCAAAATTTCTTTGTGTAAGTAATGCCATTTTTTTAAATTATAAGTTAATCCATTAGATGACCAATTAAGCTGTTTACCATCAATATTTCGATGTTTTTTAATTTCTTCTATTAAAGCTAAGCCAACATCTGTTTCCCATCGTAAAACAATAGCTAATAGACCTTGTTCAGAGCTGTTATAAGAATAGTTGTCTTTATTTTGAAAATAAAATTCTGCTAATTTTTTTAAATCTATATCGCTATTATGAATAAAATAATGATAAATAAGGTCTTTAAATAAATCAAGCTGAGACTTATTATTGAAAGTGTCAAGAGTCGTTTGAATATGATATTTATTCAATGCTAACTTGAGTAATTTGAATCGACTTTCACCTTTATAATCAAAAATATCTCTTAGCATAATAAATTGCGCTCCTATAACATAACAAAAAAAATAAAAATAGAGACTAAACCAAATCTTGCAATGCGACTATTTTTTTCTCTAGCATTTCAAGCTCACTGCTACAAATATCAAATACAATTTCTGCATCAATCGCCACGTAGTGATGGGAAATAAAATCACGTGTTTTGATAATCTCACTCCAATAGGTCTCATCTGCTACTTTGAGCAAAAGCTCTTTTTCACGCTTCATCAGATTTTTAAGCGCTTCGCCGATGGATTGAAGGCGCATAGCGATGGCATCAAGTTTTTCAAGCCCTGCGTCGTTTTGCAAAAAATCATCACTAGAGTGAATAGTTTCAAAACGCTTTTTAACCAATGCCAAACTCTCCAAAATAAAGTCCAAAAGCTCTTTGGTGGTTGCTTTATCCATAGATGACTTCCTTTTGGATTTTTTCAAAAATGGCGCCTTGACTTTGTTTATGTTTGTGAAGTAGGTCGATTTTTCGTTGATATAATTTTTCAAGATAAACCCAAAGACCAGCGATATTTCGAAAGGTTTTGCGTTTAAATTCGACATAGATGTCAATGTCACTTTGTGTGGTTTGGGTATTGTTCGCAAAGCTTCCAAAAAGACCTATTTTTTCAACATCGTACGTTTTTTCTATAAATGCCTTATGCTCACGCAGTGTTGCTAAAATATCCTCTTTTTGAAGAAGTTTTGAACCAGAAGTTTGCATGATTTTTCTACCTTTATGTTATGCCTTAAAATCTAGCTTCATTTTACCAAAAAAGCGTATAATTTTCATTTTTCAGATTTAGACTTTATGTTTGCGAGAATCATGAAAAAAAGCGCAAATTTTCCCTATGCATTGGCAATTAAACTTTTTCACAACCCCATTTCGATAAAATCATCCCCATAATCTAAGAACGGCACGAAGGATAATCATGAGTACGATTAGTGGAAAAGTGTGGTGTTTTGGTGACAACATCGACACAGACTTAATCATTGCGG
>SAAW01000023.1 GCA_009929275.1 Clostridia bacterium | reverse complement strand
TTTTATAATATCTTGCAGGCTTCCTTGTGCCACAATCTCCCCGCCATTCACACCTGCTTTTGGGCCAATGTCAACGATATAATCTGCTTGTCTTATTGTGTCTTCATCATGTTCCACGACAATCAACGTGTTACCGAGGTCCCGCAGTCGCTTTAAAGATTTTAGAAGTTTTTCGTTATCACTTTGATGAAGCCCGATGCTTGGTTCGTCTAAAATATACAAAACCCCGACAAGTCCACTTCCTATCTGCGTTGCCAAGCGAATTCGTTGTGCTTCACCTCCACTGAGTGTCCGTGAAATTCTGTCCAATGTTAAATAATCAAGTCCCACATCACACAAAAAAGTTAAACGAGCATTAATTTCTTTCATAATTGGTTCTGCAATATTTTTTTGTGAGTCTGAAAACTTTAATTTTAAACAAAATTCCCTGAGGTCATATGCGCACATATGCATTAGTTCTGCAATGTTTTTTCTGCCCACAAAAACACTGAGTGCCTTTTCATTAAGCCTCTTTCCGCCACAAATTTTACATTCACTTTCTCTCATAAGTTTTGAGATTTCAGTTTTTACATATTCGCTTTTTGATTCAATATATCGTCTTTGCAAATTTGGGATTAACCCTTCCCAACTGCCGAGATAACTGCCCGAAAATTTTGAATTTGATAGTTTTAGTTTTAATTGTTCATTATTATTTCCATAGAGCAAAATTTTCATAATATCTTTTGGCAAATCTTTTACGGGAACGTCAAGACTAAAATTATATTTTTCTGAAAGTGCTTTTAAATACATTTCGTTTATGGAAGAAATCTCAGACGTCCAAGTGGAAATTTTAAGACCTCCCATTCTCAAAGTTTTCTCGGGGTGACGAAGAATTAGTTTTTCATCAATATCACTCACAAAACCAAGCCCAGCACATTTTGGACATGCACCAAAAGGACTGTTAAAACTGAAAAGTCGTGGAGAAATCTCCTCAAATGAAAAACCACATTCACTGCAAGAATAGGAGTTGTTATAAAGAAAACTTTTGTCTTCAATCTGTGCCCTAACAAGCCCTTTTGAGAGTTTTAGTGCCGTTTCAACGCTTTCAGTTAGGCGACTTCTATTTTCTTCTCGGACTTTAATTCTGTCAACAACGACACTTATGTCGTGTTTTAAATTTTTATCAATAGAGATTTCATCTGTGAGTTCCAAAATCTTGCCGTCGACTTCCACTCTTGCAAATCCGTCTTTTTTGAAACTTTCAAAAAGTTTTTGAAAACTTCCCTTTTCTTGCCTGATGACGGGAGCAACTAACACTACCTTTGACTCTTGTTCAAAACTCAAAATTGCGTCAACAATGTTATCAACTGTCATTGAGGAAATTGGTTTTTTACAATTTGGGCAATATGGAACACCAAGCCTTGCAAAAAGAAGCCTGAAATAGTCATATATTTCAGTTACTGTGCCCACTGTTGATCGTGGATTATGTGAAGTTGTTTTTTGGTCGATTGAAATTGCTGGTGAAAGTCCTTCGATACTTTCGACATTTGGTTTTGACATTTGCCCTAAAAATTGACGAGCATAGGAAGAAAGCGACTCAATAAATCGCCTTTGTCCCTCTGCAAAAATTGTGTCGAAAGCAAGCGTGGATTTTCCACTGCCACTCACACCGCTGAAAACAATAAATTTGTTGCGTGGTAAAGTTAAATTTATATCTTTAAGATTGTTTTCCTTTGCACCTTTAATTATAATTTCATCTTTCATTTTTACCTCTATGTGTTTAGCATTAATTTTAATTCTGCAATTCTATCTCGCAATTTTATGGCACTTTCAAAATCCAAACTTCTGACGGAAGTGTTCAAAAGTGCCTGCAAGCGCTCAATTTCCTGCAAAATATCTTTTCTAGTTATTTTTTCGTCACCTTTTTCTTTATTTTTCTTAAAAATGTTTGAAATTGCAAACGAAGATGCCACTTTTTTTATAATTGTTTTTGGAACAATCCCATGCTCTTCGTTATATTTTTGTTGAATTTTTCGCCTCTCGCTGGTGATATCCATTGCCCTTTTCATTGATTGTGTGATTGTGTCTGCAAACATAATGACTTTTGATTCGCTGTTTCTTGCAGCCCTGCCGATTGTTTGAATGAGCGATGTTTCACTTCTCAAAAAGCCTTCTTTATCCGCATCTAAGATTGCAACTAACATAACTTCTGGCAAATCAAGCCCTTCTCTCAAAAGATTTATGCCAACAAGGACGTCAAAACTTCCATTTCTTAAGCCATTGATTATGTCTAGTCTTTCAAGGGCATCTATGTCGGAGTGCATATATCTCACTTTTATCTTATAATTATTTAGATATTCAGTTAGACTTTCTGCCATTTTCTTTGTGAGAGTGGTCACAAGAACTCTGCCTTGCTTTTCCACCACAATATTTATTTCTTCAATCAGTTCGTCAACCTGAAATTTTGATGGTCGCACTTCCACTCTTGGGTCAAGAAGTCCTGTGGGTCTGATGAGTTGCACTGCAACATTTTCTGCCCGAGATAGTTCATAAGGTGCGGGAGTTGCCGAAACATAGACAACTTGATTTATTCGTGAATTGAATTCCTCAAAATTAAGAGGTCTATTGTCATAAGCCGAATTTAATCTAAACCCATAATCAATCAAACTGCCCTTTCTCTGATGATCCCCGTTGAACATTCCGCGAACTTGCGACAAAGTTATGTGACTTTCGTCAACAAAAAGAAGAAAATCCTTTTTGAAATAGTCAAGAAGTGTGAAGGGTGCATCACCCGGCTTGCGTCCATCAAAATAGCGGGAATAGTTTTCAATCCCACTGCAATATCCAATCTCACGCATCATTTCCAAATCATAACTAACTCGTTCTTTCAGTCGTTGTGCCTCAATGAGCTTTCCTTTGTCTAAAAATCTTTGCACTTCCATATCTCTGTCATTTTCAATCTCTTTCAAAGCCATTTTTAAACTGTCGCTTTTCACTGCGTAGTGGGTGGCTGGGAAAATTGCAATATGTTTAAGTTCTAAGACAACTTTGTTTGAAAGGACATCAAATTCATAAATTCGCTCCACTGTTGTGTCAAAGAATTCAATTCGCACACCTCTTTCATTATAATTTGAAGGAATTATGTCCAAAGTGTCACCTTTAACACGAAAAGTTGAACGTTTAAACTCAATGTCATTTCTCTCATATTGAATTTCAAGAAGTCTTTTTATAATTTCTTTTATGTTATAATTCTCACCTTTGCGGATTGAAATGTGCATATTATAATATTCTTGCGGAGCACCCAAGGCATAAATGCACGACACAGATGCGACGACAATGACATTGTCTGTTTCAAGCAAAGAACTGGTGGCAGAATGACGAAGTCTATCAATTTCTTCGTTGATTGAGGCATCTTTTTCAATGTATGTGTCGCTTTTCACAATGTATGCTTCGGGCTGATAGTAGTCATAATAGGATACAAAATATTCCACACGATTGTTTGGGAAAAACTCACGAAACTCATTGCAAAGTTGCCCTGCTAAAGTTTTGTTATGCGCCAAAACAAGTGTTGGTTTGTTCGTCTGCTTGATTATATTTGCCATGGTAAAAGTCTTGCCACTGCCCGTGACACCTTGCAAAACTTGCTCTTTTAAGCCACTATTGATTCCATTCACAATGCTTTCAACTGCCCGAGGCTGGTCGCCACAAAGTGAATAGTTTGAATGAAGTTCAAACGCCATTTTTTCCCTTTTACCTTTAATTTAATTTCTTTTGTTATTATGTCTTTCAACAAAGATATTATATCACCCCATTTTAATTTTAACAACAGAAAACGAGTGATAGAACATTTGTTTTATAAAAAATCTCAACTATTTCTAGTTGAGATTTTTATTATTCTTTTTTAATTTATTCTTAAAATTAATCTTTTTTAACTTCTTTCTTTAAAATTTTCTTTTTTGAGATAAATTTTGTTCCTCTTATGAAGTATACAAGTACAGCCACAAGTATTACTGCTGAAACAACAATAAGAACTGTTCCAATGATTGTTTCTGCATTAATCCCCGAAGAACTTGCTGCTGAAACGACAAGAGTTCTCGTGTAAGTTTCTTGATTTCCCACTTCGTCTGTCACCTTAAATGTTAAAGTGTAGGTTCCTGCTGTTTCAAACTCAAAAGTATAAATGTCATCGGTTGTTGAAGTTGGAGTCAACTCATTACTGGAAGAATTTGTTATTGTTAAGTCAACTTTAACATAGTTGTATGAAACATCTGAATTGTTCTCTGTGTCATAATTAAAACCATAGTTGTCTTTCACATACAAATCTTTTGAAGTGTAGCCTGCTTCGCCGTCAATTCTTGCTCTAATGTTAATATTCAAAGAGTCGTTTGTTCCAATCGTTAAGCCATTGTTAAGTTTTGTTTTAAGTGAAGAGTTAAGAACAATCTCGGGAGCCTCGGTGTCACCGACAGTCACAGAAATTGATTTTTCTGTCTTATTTCCATTACCGTCTGTGCAAGAATAAGTTATTGTATATTCTCCTCTTGCAGTTGGGGTAAATTTATACTGATTTCCAACTCTTTCAAGTCCAAGCACATTATTACTGCTACTTGTAAGATTTGCGTTTACATCATAAACATATTCGTTTATTCCGTCATTATCGTTTGAAGGGGCTTTGATTGTAATGTTTTCTTCTGTAGTTATTAACACCTCTGTTATAACTAAATTATAATCTTTTATAAGATCTTTATCTTTGTCGCTGAAATCTGCAGTTGGAATGAAGATTTCTGGATAAACATCATCTTCAATTTCGTCTTCTGAAATGGTTGTTTCAGACCAAGCAATTGTGATCGTTGGAGATAAGGTGTCTTTGACAACAACTGTGAAAGTGCGAAGTTCAGAAGTGTTTAGTGATCCATCTTTTGCTGTGAGTTCAATTTGGAAAGTTCCAACTTCTCTTGGTTCAAAAACATTCGTTTCATTGTTATAATAATCTTTAACTTCTCCGTCTAATAAACAATTTGAAAAGAATACAATTTCACTTTTATCATAGTAATTATCAGTTGCAGATAAAGTTGTAAGATGCAACTCTTGTCCAAGTTCAATTGTGATTGATGACCCTGGGACTCCTTGAATTGTTGGACCCTCTTTATCATTTGCATGAGTTAAAACAAAGGAATAGGAAACAACATTCTGACCAGAGTCACGCAAAGTGTAAGTGATTGTATAATAGTTTCCTGCATCTGCATTTGTTGGAATGAATTTGATGCCAGAGAAAGCATAGGAATAAATATAATCACCATTTTCTCCGTCAAAAGCAGTTGAAAGTTTTGTGATATTTGTGCCTGTCACCAAACTGTATGAATAAGATGCACCTTTTGTGTCGACAACTGAAACAAAAATCTTTGCATTTGGAGTGTCATCATAAAAAGTCATTCCTGGAATTGTCACTAGTGCATTTTGGTCAAAGTCTGTTCCTTCGATTGTAACTCCTGCTAATGAGCCAAAAAGTGGAGCAACATTGTCATTAATATATTTTATTGAAATCTTGTATGAGCCAAAGCCGACATTTGCATAGTTAACATCGTCATATTCCATAATATCTTCGTCGTTATATGCTGTGAAGTTAAACGTTCCAGCAGTAATTTGAGCGGTGACAGCGTCCATATCTTTGACATAACCATTGAACACAAAAGCACAAACTTTAAAGGATTTGCTGTTGCTTGCTGATGCCAAACTATAAATTGTGTTAGTGCCAGAAACGACATCACTTGTGTTGAAAACAATATTTTCACCCTTAGCGTCAAGTGAAAGTGGAACAAATGTGTTAATGTCTGAGTTAGCACCCTCAATCATTGCATAATATTTTACGGTGTATCTATCGTTAATCTCGTCTGTTATTGTTGGAACAGCAATGGAGATGTCTTGGTCTGCTGACACATTGCCGACAGTTGAACTTCCAAACTCAACTGTTGGACTTGTTGTTTCAAATTCTTCTTCCACAAGTTCAAATTTGAATTCTCTTGTCTTGCTGTTTGAATTGTATTGTCCGTCCACCACAGTTAAACTGAGAGTGTAGGTTCCTGCGCCGAAAAGAGTTGGGTCAATGTAAAGAACTGCAACGTCAGACTGTTTTGCATCACGCAAAGCATTTCCGCTTGTTTCAGTGTAGTCTGAAATCTCAACTATTTCATCTTCATCATCTTCATTAATGAATGAAATAAAATAATTTATAGAACTATTGATTGAACTTATTGTTGAAGTTGTTGCACCATAGTTGTCGTTTATGCTGATTGTGCCCGAAGTGGCTTCTTCGTCAACAATAAAATTGTCAGAAGTTAAAACTCTCTTTTTTGTGTTAAATCCACTTGGATCTGTTGCAAACACAGCAGGCACATAGACTTTTGTTAAAGAATTTCTGTATGCAACTAAATCTGATTTGTATGTTTCTAGAGCCGTTTCATATGCACCTTCTTCTGTAAAATTACTTTCGACTGGTGCGGTTGGTTTTGTTATAGATGTTGTTTTAATTGTATATTTGCTGGCAACTGCATAACTATAATCTTCAATATCTTCAAGTGTTTCTGCCTCAACATCATATGATTTTACATAATTCACAGTTGGACTATTTCTATCGGTGATTGTTATTTCATAATTATAGTTATCTGCATCTTCCACTGTGTTACCATAAAAATCAACAACATTATAGGAAATCTCATATGTGCTTCCGCTTATTCCGTTTGGAATGAAGTAGAAACCAGCATCATCACGCCCCATAACAACATTGTCGCTTGTTATGTCATATTGAATATCGTCTTCGTCGTCATCGTTAACAACTCTTTTCACAACATAATAATAGAAAGCATTGATGCTATTGTTATTACTGTTTTTATTTGTTGCACTGATTGATGGAAGATAGACTTTTTCTTTATAACTTGTTGAACTTGCTTTAACAGAAGATGATAAAGAGGCTGCAAGTTCGATGTTCTCGCTGTCATAACTTGTGCTTCCCGTCACAGTGTAGTTCAACCATGAATCTGGAGTTGATGGGTCTTGTGAACCATTCACCTCTTTGCAAAGTTTGTAGGTGATAACATTTTTTCCGCCTACTGCGGTAAAAGTGTAGGCCGAAGTGTAATATGGTGTGTAATTTTCGCTTGAAATATCGTCAATATTAGCAAGTTCCAAAACATTTTCTGATCCATAGTTTACTTTTGCATTTGCACTTGAAGAATTTTTGACTTCAACATATAAAACAAAGTATTCTTCGGATAGACTGGATAAAGATCCGTCAACTTTCTTTATTGTATAGGTTTTATAGTTTGTATATTCGTTAGTATTCCCTGCATTTAATGAAAGTGGGCTAACAACATTAAGATTTGTGTTCAAAATGTCTTGATATTTTAAAACATAATAGTAGTAGCCGTCCTCTGAATTGCCAAGTTGCCCGCCTAAAACAATGTCATCTTCAATCAAATCACCATTTTCGTCGTGAAGTAAAGGAAGAGAAATCTGAACAGTCGTGTTTGCCCAACTTTCCGTTGAGTTTGTTTGGTCGATTCTTAAAGTGGTTGGCATAACGATTGAATCGTTTGTCTGCATATCAATGCTGTATGCACGAGATAAGATATCAATGCTATAAATACTTGTGTTTGTCCAAACACCAGCAGTGTTAAGAGCATAATATTGGACAGTGTAAGTTCCGCCTCGATTAGGAGTTAAAAATAATTTTCCATTTTCAATTTTGACTTGTGAAGCATCATTGATGATGATTCCAGCATCTAAACTCTCAGTGACATTTTCTTCAACCCACGTTGTTAATGCGTTGCCATATGGGTCACAAATCTCAACAAAAATTGTTGCAGAAGTTGCTGTTTCACTAATATCAGTCGTTACGACTCTGTCTGTTGCAGTGTCATCACCGTTTGTTTTGACTGAGTATATTGTGATGTCTCCATCAACAATGTCTGTGATGTCACTTGCAAAAGGTAACTCAATGTCAACATTCTTGTTCCCTTGCGTTGGAATGTTTTTGATTGTTATCACATCACCATTTAAAATGGTTGTTGCTTCGTCACCCTCTGTCGTTGTGTTTGTGTTCCCCGCGACAAAAGTTGAGGCATAAGCGCTCGAATATGGGAATAGAAGTTGAGAAATGTTAAACACGCTCGAACCTAAAAAAGTTAGCGAGGTGATAAGCACCATAACTCCTGAAATAATAAGTTTTTTAATACCTGTCATAATGTTTCTCCTATTTTTGCATATAAATCAAGGCTTTCCCGTTGATTTTTTCTCTCATTATATGTGATTTTGCGACAAAAATCAAGATAAATCTTTGAACGCATAATTTAATATAAAGCGTAATGATTTTATAACATAGCAAGCCTAATGTCAAACGATATTGAAAGATTTTGTTTCCAATTTTTCATATTTTATACAAAAATTTAAAACACCCTATTTTAATAGAACAAAATTATTTTTTGTGAATATTTACAAAATATGTAAAAATAAAATTTTTAGCCAAAATATTTCATATTTCATCACTTTTTGGACAATTTTTTTTGATTTTTTAGGAAATTCATTTTTATAAAAATTATGTTATTTTATATATAATATATAATATAATTATAAATCATATTTAAACATCATATTTAAAAATATAAAAATAAAAACTTTTTTAAAAATAAAATATGGGATTTCATTATATGGACATAAGCGCATATAAACATAAAAAAGGACGAGATTTTTTCCCGTCCTTTTCCTCATTTGTGGTCATTTTGGTCATTTTTTGTTAGCAAGCTGGGTTGCCACATCCGCACCCGCCACAGCAACAAAGAAGTAGGATAACCATAATTAATGTGCAGCAATCTATGCAAGAATTCATTCCGCCACCGCCACCGCATCCGCCACCGCAGTTACAAAGTAACAACAGAATGAATATCCAGCAACAATTTCCGCCACCGCCAAATCCGCCGCCGCAGCCGCCACCACAAGAGTTGTTTCCAAAAAAGTTCATAAGTATCTCCTTTTATAAAATAAATTTTATCCAATTGTTTTTTATGTATAAACTCATTTTTTCTTTTGCATTTCAATTTTTCTTCTTTTGCTTCTACATCATATTATTTATAATTTTTAAAATGTGTGAAAAAAAGAAGAAAAAATTTATTTTCTTCCTTTTATATGTTTTCAATTTATTTATTATTTTAAAACTTTCACCTAATTAAAGAGTTTTTTATCAATCTCGCTCTTCAATTTTTCAATTCCTGCGTTGTTTTTAGCGCTAATTAAAATGGCGTCCTTTGGCACTTCAAAAGGTTTTGTGAGTTTGTCAATCTTGTTATACACCACAATCATAGGGATATTATCGGCGTGGATTTGCTTTAAAACATCATTAACAACCTGCGACTTTTCCATATAATTTTTGTCTGAAATGTCCACAACATGCACCAACAAATCGGCGTCTGCCGTCTCTTCCAAAGTGGCATTGAAAGCCTGAATGAAAGAATGTGGCAGTTTGTTGATGAATCCAACTGTGTCCACCAAAAGGACTCTCTTGCTATCCCCCAGCCAAAGAACTCTTGAAGTTGTGTCAAGCGTCGCAAACAAAAGGTCGTCTGCAAAAATCCCCGCTTTTGTTATGGTGTTCATAAGGGTTGACTTGCCTGCGTTTGTGTAGCCCACGATTGCAACTTGTTTGAGTTGATTTTTCTTTCTTTCACTCTTTTGAACTTTGCGTTGATTTCTAAGTTTTAAGATTTCTGCTTCCAGTTTACAAATGTTATCTCTGATTGTTCGCTTGTCTGTCTCCAGTTTTGTTTCGCCCGGGCCTCGCATTCCAACTCCGCCACTTCCAAACTTGTCTGAGCCTCGTGAAGCACTGGAAATGCGGGGCAACGTATATTTGAATTGTGCAAGTTTCACCTGCAAACGCCCTTCGTTTGAAGTGGCTCTGCCTGCAAAAATGTCGAGGATAAGTATCGACCTGTCTATTACTTTAACCCCAACAATCTCACTGATGTTATTTATCTGTGAACCTGTCAACTCGCAGTCCACAACAACGACATTTGCCGAAAGTTGCTCCACGAAATTCTTAATTTCTTCGACTTTGCCCGAGCCGAGAAGTGTGGCGGGGGTCTCTTCCTTAATGTTTTGATATGTTTGGCCCACCACTTCCAAACCTGCCGTGTGACAAAGGCTGGCAAGTTCTTCCAACTCATCGTCAAAAGAATGGTGGATTTTGTTGATTGCAACGCCCACTAAAAATGCTTTTTCGATTTTTTTGTCTGTTTTAAACAAATTATTTTTCATAATATAATATTATAGCACACAAAAAGTTTTTTAAAAACTATTTTTGCACTAAAATCCCCGTTTTAACATCGAATAGAGAGCCAAAAACTTGCCCGTCTTTGCACACTGCAAGCACATAATAATATATATTATTTTCGTCATCTATGTCGGCGACAAGTTTGATGTAGACTTCGCCTTGAAAGCAGTCGTTTGACACATACGCTTGAAGTCCTGCCTTATTTTCATAGACGAATTTTGTCAGCGCTTTCCCGCAAGTTAGACCCCAATCTTTTGAAAGACAAGAAAGAGTCAGTCGCACATCAAAATCGACAAGATATAGTTCAATGTTATCGCCACTTGACACCCTTCGCTCGATGTCAAACACAAAAGTTTGGTCAAAAGGATTTCTGTCCATTTCGCCGACAAAAATCTCGTCGTTTATGCTTAGTTCAAATTTTAATTTTCCTTGCACGGAAACATTTGTCTTTACAACAATGATGCCATAGTCCACAAGACTCGTCTTTTCGCCGTTATATATATACTCTCTTTCCCTTTCGCCGTCTGTAAAACTCGCGGTGAAATTTTCCGCCTTAACATAAAAATAGTTTTCTCTGTATTCACTGACACAACTGCTTACTTGTTCTTCAAGTGAATGACTGCACGAAAAAAGAAAAAAACAAAGGGGAATTATAAAAAAAACAAGGCATAAAAACTTAATTCTTTTTTTCATATTAATTTATATGAAAAAGTTTTTTATTTTAAAACCTTGCTTGATTTTACTTTTTTACTTTTTTCTTTCTAAATAAACCGTTTAAATTTTGAATGTAAAAAATTTTTATAAAAAATTATATAATTTCGATATCTTTCATTCGTTTTTCATATTTCCCACTTAAGTTTTTTGTGTTCAAAAAGGCATTAATCATTTTTTTTGCTAAAATAAGACTTGTTGTCCTTCCCGACAAAGAGAGTGCATTGACGTTATTGTGTTCTCTGGCAAGCACAATTTCTTCCACTGTGTGTCCAACCACTGCTCTGATGCCTTTGTGTTTGTTTAGTCCCACATTCATTCCCACGCCCGAACCACACACAGAAATTATTTTACATTCTTTATTTTCATCAAAAACTTTGACAAGCAGTTTGACAAAATGGGAAAAATCATCGACATCGTCCACTTTAAAAGCACCGACATCAACAATGTCAAAGTTCTCTTTTTGTAAAGATTTTTTAATTTTCTCTTTAAGTTCAAAACCTGCGTGATCCGCACCAATAATTATCATAAATTCTCCTTTTGGCACAAAAATTGAATATATTTCACCTAATTTATGCCATTAATTACTTTTTTTCGTTTTTTTGATTAAATTGTTTTGTTAAACTTTTTCAAAATATTTTTAAAGAATTCTCTTCATTTTCTTTAAAAATATAGAAGCCTAAATAATTATTTTTTTCTAACATAAAAAGAAGTTTTCCAATGTTTTTTTGCATTTCAAAAAGTCTAAAAGGTCTTTTTAAACTTTTAGCAAACATAAAAGCTTTCAAAAAATCAGTTTGTTTATATATTACTGCGACACTCTTTTCTTCATTTTTAATTTCAAACTTTTGTTCACTTAAAAGAGCAAAAAGTCTTTCAAACCCAATCGAAAACCCGACGGCACTTATGTCTTCACCCAAAAATTTCCCAATAAGATTGTCATAACGCCCGCCTCCGCCAATTGAACAAGAGTAGTCGTCACTTTGGATTTCAAACACCGCACCCGTATAGTACCCCTGTCCACGCACAAGCGATAAATCAAATCTAATTTTATATTTTCCGTTTGAAAGGATATCTATGTCAGAAATAATCTTTTCAATTTCATCAAGTTCACTCATCGAACCGCAAAATTTCCGAAGTTCAGAAGTATTTTTTGGAAGATTGCTCACTAGTTCGCAAAATTTTAAAACAATTTTTTCAGAAAAGTTTTTGTCCAAAAGTTCTTGTTTTATACCCTCTGTTCCAATCTTGTCTAGTTTGTCAAAAGTGATGCAAACGCTATCAAGTTCGTCTTTTTTAAAGCCAATTGAGGATAAAACACCTTTCAAAATTCTTCTATCATTAATGCGAATTGTAAAATTTTTAAGGTCCAAATTAAGCAGTGCTTGAGCAGTTGTATCAATCAACTCAATCTCGGCGTCAACGCTCTTCGTGCCGATGATGTCGATGTCGCATTGAACAAATTCTCTATTTCGTCCTTTTTGAGGCCTTTCCGCTCTGAAAACTTCCCCGATTTGAATAACTTTAAAAGGCATTAGTAAATCATTTCTGTGTCCAGCGAAAAATCTTGACAAAGGCAAAGTGAGGTCATATCTCAGCCCTAAATCTGCCAGATTTGAAAAATCTTTTTCTTCAATTGCATTTGCAAGTTTATCTCCTCGTTTTAGCACTTTAAAGATAAGATTTAAGTTTTCTCCACCATCACTTTTCTCGAGATTTTCAATATCTTCAAGGATAGGAGTGAAAATTCTATTAAACCCTTGATTTTCATAAGTTTTACATATTATGTTTTGCATATAATTTCTCAGTTTTGTTTCTTTCACTAAGTAATCGTTGGTGCCTTTAACAGGTGTCATTTTCATAATATTCCCTCTCACATTTTATATAAGATAATAACATAAATTAATATAATTTAACAATTGTTTTTTAATAAAGATAAAACTCTACTCATAAGAGAGTGAATTCTACTATTTGTAGAACTCTATTTTAAAAATTCTACTTTTAGAATTTTAACTCGGGAGTTAAAAAGTGTTATTTTCTTTGATTTTCCTTTTGAAAAATGTTAAAAATATTGCATGCAGATGTGCATTAAAGGAGAAACTATATTATGACAAAAAAGATTTTAGAAAAAATATCAAATAAAAGTAAGGAAATTATTCCAATTTTCTTTGCTTCAGACGACAACTACCTCCCTTGTCTTTCAGTGGCACTTCGTTCTATGATTAATAATGCTTCGAAAGATTATAATTATAAAATATACATTTTGAATAATGGCGTCAGCAAAGATAAGGCAGACATCATTTTAAGAATGCAAAATGAAAATTTTGAAATTATGTTCGTTGACGTAAGTGAAAAAATTAAGCCACTTATCGCAGACTTAGGACTTAGAGATTACTACACTGTCGCCATATATTTCAGACTTTTCATCGCTTCAATGTTTAAAAATCTTAAAAAAGCACTTTATCTCGATTGTGATATTGTTGTTCTAGGCGATATTTCAAAACTTTATTTTACTGAATTAGGCGATAATATTTTGGGAGCCAGTCCCGATCAAATTATTGCAAGCAGAAAAGTTTATCGTGATTATTCTGAAAAAGCACTTGGCCTTGATTATAAAAAATATTTTACTTCCGGAATCTTAGTAATGAATTTAGATGCTTATAGAGAACATGAAATTGAGAAAAATTTTGTTTCATTATTAAAAAAATATAATTTTAATACAATTGCTCCAGACCAAGACTACCTCAATTTTCTTTGCAAAGGAAAGACAAAATATATTGATATCAGTTGGAACAAACATTGTTTGAGAGATGGCTACAACAAAAAACCAAACATCGTTCACTATGCCTTTTTCAAAAAACCATGGACAGACTATTTCATAAAATTTGAGAGATTTTTCTGGCAATATGCAAAAAAAGTTGAGTTTTATGATTATTTAGTGAACTTTAGAAAAGAATTCAAACTTACAAAACGCATATCAAATGAAGTTGCTATTCAAAAATTGGAAAGAAAAGCAAGAGACATATATAAATCTGATTATAATTTTCACAAAATACTTGAAAAACCTTTTGATAAAAAAGAAAAAATGGTAGAATATAGTGAAAATGATGAAGATATATTTAATATAGATAATGAGGTATGTCTTAATG
>SAAW01000046.1 GCA_009929275.1 Clostridia bacterium | reverse complement strand
TTAAACCACCTCTGGATTTTGACTGCTTTGGTTTGAAGATTTAGCTTCAAACTTATAGATTTCTGAGTGTAAAACTCCTATTTGTTTTTTTTCTTTTAAAATGTTTAAAAAAGATGGTAAAAAAACTATGAAAAATGGGGGTAAGCGAGTTTGCCAACTGTGCATACAAATTTCTACGCAATTTATACACACAGTTAACACCTCGTTTTTTGTAATTTTCTTTGCAGAAATTACAAAAAAGATTTCGATATTACTAAAAATAGTAATTATCTCAATAATTTTTCAAAAAAATTCTCAAATCAAAAATAATAAAAACAATAAAGTGCGCCTGCATTTTGCTAGGCGCACTTTATTGTTTCATTGGGAAAACCTAAATGCTCATTAGAGATTAATAGTTAAATTTGATAAACAAGGCAGATTCTTCTTCTATAGTCTAATTAGCTAATTAAAAAAAGAACAAAGAGTTTGAAATTTTTAAATTTTAGAAAAAATGGTCAGTAAAGTTGCACTTTTGCGTTTGCATAAAGGCAATTTTTATGATATTATTATTACACAGATATTTTTCGCCTTTATGCCTACAATGCCTTAAAGTTTTAACTTGTATCTTCCTCTATTTGCTATTTGATACGAAGCAAATTAACCCGATATTATGTAGCACACGCACAAGACTTTTAGCCTGATTTTTCACTAGATTTTTTCTAAATATGATATAATTTTCACATAGGTTTTGGTTTGCTGATAACTTTTTGCTTTCAGCCTTTATTGTTAGGTTAAGCACGCGTTTTTCCTGAGTCACTATCGGTGACTTTTGGAGTCACAGCTTTTAGAGCTGCACCAGCGTGTTTAACCAAGCGATTTAAAATTAATTTGACTTGCGCCATTTATTGTGAATTTGATAAAACTTATTTTTTAACATCTCAACCTAAAGCCAATCGCACTGAACGCCATTACAGGGAATGTTTAACGCTGAAACCGCCGTAATGTATTTCATCTTCACAAGCAAACTATCTCTTTGATAGCGATTTCATGTAATTTTGTTGCTTGATTAAATTTCACCTCACACTCAAACTCTAGCTCAAAATCGTACCGATTATTTTTTGTATAGACACTCAAAAACTTTGTTTTATCATCAAATGAAAAACGCTCAATCGCAGATGTTTTGAACCAAATCTCTTTATTTAAAGTCCACGATACTATTTCAGAAAAAGAGATATTTGCATATACATCTTTTGGGATATGTTTGTCTATTTCCAAATTTGTTGATTTAACAAATTTTGCTCTTAATGCTTTCATTAACTCAATCCTTGCGCTCATCTATTTTTAAATTTTCATTAATAATAATTTCTTTGGTAACTATCTGGCAAGGATTTGACCACTCATGACTGTACCCTAATGCATTAGTGATAATCTCTTTATTGTGCCATGATGTACTTTTGCTCTCATGCGTATGACCATAAATCCATAATTTTCCACTCATATTTTTTACTAAATCCTCTCCATCAAAACAAAAAAACGATGTACTAGGATTGCGTGCGTAGGACATATTTTGGTGCTCAAATGCAATGCTAGGACTATAATGGGTAACCATCACATCACACACTTGGTGCACTGTTTTTAATTTGGCATACTCTTCCTCAAATAACTCATCAAAAACATCTAGTTTGGTATAGCGTTTATCGTTGATGCAATCACCCCAAAGCTCTTGTAAAAATGCTTCTAAGGAAGGAAAATAATGAGCGCTTTGCATTTCCCTAAGAAGTTTTTGATTTTTATGCACATAGGCACTATGATACCAACCCATAGCGCCGCCAAATTTAATTCCCTCAATCTCTTCTATTGTGCCATCAAGCACAATCATTCCAGCGTCTTGATACCTCATTTTTGCTTCTGTTGCTTTTTCAATACCGTTTTCAAAGAGTGATTTATATTCACTATCTGCAACATAATAATCATGATTTCCCATTGTGAGGATGATTTCTTTATAGTAAAGCTCTTTGAGCATTTTTAGAATATTGATATTTTGTTCAATACTATGACCAATATCGCCCGCTAAAATAAGGTAATCGCCTTGGGGTTTGAGTTTACGCCAAAACCCAACAATGGCATCTTTGGGTGGAGATAGCTTATTTTTGTTCCCTTGATGAGGATACCCAAACCAATTATCAAAGTGTGTATCGCTTAATATGTCTATGAGAGCCACTTTTTTATCCTAATACCTTTGGGATAACCAAATCTTCTCTTCGAGCTATCTTATCCCTAAAAGGCATAATGTCGTCTTTAATGTTTTTCACACATTGCTCACTCAAATCAATCTCTTTATCGAAATCCAAAGGAGTTTCCACAAGCTCCGTGAAATAGTGTTCATTATCATCTAAAAAAAATGGCATCACTTTGTAGTCTGTGATGCTCTCCAAAACCTCAATAAAGCCTTTGTGTTCGCTCTGAATATAACATGTTCCCATATCGCCTACAATCTTATTATCAGGAGCTATTTTTACTTTGATGAGCATTTTTAGTCCTTTTTTATAAATCATTGATATTCTATATTTCAATAAATTTGTTTTATCACTTTCGGAATTAAGTATAACTCTCAAAATCTATTTTAGTGTTTTTTCAGCGCTATCTATCTCTCTTCTTGTTTTAGCATGCATGTAAAGCTTCTTTTTTATAACTTTAACCCAAACTGCTAGTTGTAAATATGGTTTGAAAGTTGCTTTAGACTCCATAAAAAGCCGTGGGAGGCGAGATTATGGAGCGAGATATTATAACCGTT
>SAAW01000045.1 GCA_009929275.1 Clostridia bacterium | reverse complement strand
AAAAATATGTTTAAAGGATTAAGAGATGAAATTGTTTCATTGAATGCGGATTTGAAAAATATCACGAATTGCGAAAAAGCAAAAAAATTAAAGAAAAAATTAATGTTGATTGGTTTGCCACTTGCAATCTTGGGGTATGTTGGAGTTTTTATTTGCTTTTTTATGTTTGCAGCAGCAGGTTTTTCTATGGTTCAATCATTCGGTGCTAGTGGAGGAGCATTCAACTTTTTACTCCCATTTATTTTAGCAATACCTTGTGCCTTTATTGCTTGGATTGGTTCACAAATAACTTCTTTGGGACTTAAAATAATTATCACAGGCTATGCATCTAACTTTGCTGATAGTGTGGTAGGAAATAATTGTCCTAAATGCAAAAATAAAATAAGTGAAGATGAAATTTTTTGTTCAAAATGCGGTTTTGCTTTAAAAATAGAATGCCCAAAATGTAAGAATATAAGTTCCACAAAAGACGAATTTTGTAAAAAATGTGGGACAAAATTAAAATAAAAACTTGTAGAATTTAGCTGTATGTCATTGTGACTAACGGCTATTTTTTTTGCATAAATCCTTTTTTTATTTTTATAAGAAAAATTATTCAAAATAAAAACACAATAAATTGTATATTTTAAGTTTAATGCTTATTTATAAAATTTATATAAATTAAGTCCTATTTCTTTGTTTAGTTCTCTTTTAACTTCGCCTGCGATTGAATCTATAATTATTTCACAAGTTGCACTTATTACACATTTCGACAAATGTCCTCCAAATGTATTGCCATTTATATCTGAAAGATTTATGTGTAAATGTAAATAAACTTCATCGTTCATTGTTGAAATATTTCCAATTAGACTGCTTATTTCAAATTCTTTTTTTAAAGTTTGAGAAAAATACTCTTTTTTTTCTGTGTCAAACAAGCCAATTGTAACATCGTTTGTTGCGCCAAGACCAGTTATTTGACCCAATTTAATATTTTCTTTTTTACACAATTCTTTTATTTTTGTTAAAATCTCTTCTCCCTTATCAATTCTAACAACAAATTTATTAATGAATTTTCTATATTCCATAATATTTTTTTATAAAACACCAAAAAGTTTAGTGTTTTTTATAATCTCCTTTAAAATTTTTATCTTTAAAAATTATAAAATATATGTAAAAACAAGTCAAATAAACTCTATTCCAAATTAATTATAATTCTAAACTTTCCCCAAAAAAGGTGACAAAGTGGGCTTTGCGGAGTATAATGTCAATAATATTTTTAAAAACATATTAATAATTTTGTTTTGATTTGATGATATGTTAGAAAAGGGGAAAAATGTTAGACATCAATTTTATTTTAGAAAATATTGGTTTGGTGAAGGAAAACATCAAAAACAAGAATGTTGAATGTAATCTTGACGAGGTTGTTTTGTCATATAAGAAATATAAAGATTTTGTGCAAAAAGTGGACGAAAACAACAGAAAAATGAATGAAAACACAAAGGAAGTCATCGCTCAAAAGAAAAATGGCAATGTGGACAACCTTATTGCTAATGGGAAAATTTTGAAAGAAAAAGCAAAATCACTTGCCGATGATTTGGCAGATGCTAAAGCAAGATATGAAGAACTTGCCCTCACTATTCCAAACATAATGGCAGACGACACCCCAATTGATAAAGATGGTTTGAGAAATGTTGAAATTGAAAAGTTTTTAACCCCAACAACCTTTGATTTTGTTCCAAAATCTCACATCGAACTTGGCAAAGACCTTGACCTAATAGACTTTGAACGGGCGTCAAAAGTGGCAGGACCAAAGTTTTACTATCTTAAAAACGAACTTGTCCAGCTTGAACTAGCAC
The DNA here is from genome assembly GCA_009929275.1 of Clostridia bacterium. Taxonomy (GTDB): domain Bacteria; phylum Bacillota; class Clostridia; order Christensenellales; family UBA1242; genus UBA7862. The sequence goes on along the minus strand of SAAW01000045.1, from coordinate 940 downwards.
TTGAAATGTTTGCTTTAAATAAGTTAGTGAAAAAGGGCTATACCCCTCTTATTACGCCAGACGTTTCCCGCACAAGCATTTTGCAAAGTTCTGGTTTTAACCCTCGTGGAGCCGAAAGTAACACCTATAAACTCGAAGACCTTGACTTAAATTTGATTGCAACTGCCGAGATAACAATCGGGGGCTTTCATTCGGGCGAAATGCTAAAACTCTCTGACTTGCCACTCAAATATGTTGGTTTAAGCCACTGTTTCAGGAGGGAAGCAGGGGCTCCGGGCAAAAACGACGCAGGGCTCTATCGCGTCCACCAATTCAGCAAAGTGGAAATGTATCAATTCACAACTGTGGAAGACGGCGAAAAAGCATTGCAAGAACTTTTAGGCATTGAAAAGGAAATATATCAAGAACTCAAAATTCCATATCACATTGTGCGTATTTGCTCTGGAGACATGGGGGCTCCAGCTTATAAAAAATATGACATAGAGGCTTGGATGCCGGGGCGTGGGGAAAATGGAGAGTATGGCGAAGTCACTTCTGTTGGCAATTTCACAACTTTCCAATCCAGAAGATTAAACATAACATATGCGGATAAAGACGGCAAAAAGCAGTTTGTAAACACTCTTAATGGCACAGCGATTGCCCTCACTCGCACCATTCTTGCGATTATGGAAAACTATCAGCAGAAAGACGGAAGCATTCTCATACCCGAAGTTTTGCAGAAATTAACAGGCTTTTCAAAGATTGAAAAAAAGGCATAAAATAATCACTATTGACAGTCAAATATTTTGGATTTATAATAAATTAAAAAAAGAGGGGAAATTTTTATGTTAAATCAAACTGAAAACACAGATTTTCTAAATTCTTGGAGAGAAGAAGTTGGTGCCAATCCTAATGGACACCATTATGCAGGCGGAAGTGAAAAAGATGCCACTGCCGAAGC
>SAAW01000004.1 GCA_009929275.1 Clostridia bacterium | reverse complement strand
TGGTCGAGGTGTCCGTGAGTGATGAAAAGTCCTCTGATTTTTGATTTGTTTTTTTCAAGGTAGGTCAAGTCTTGCACAACCGTGTCGACACCCGGAGTTGCCTCATCTGGGAACGCCTGCCCTGCATCGATGACAATCATATCCTTACCATATTCAAGAACGGTCATATTTTTGCCGATTTCGCCGATTCCCCCTAGAAAACTTACTTTTAGATTTTGCATATTAATTTTTTTATCTCCTTAAGATATTTTTATTTTTTTAAGTATTTTTTTAAAAAACTTATTAATTTAAGATGTAATTTTGCACATTTACAAATAAAACGCAAAGCATTTTAAATTAATAAATCTTTTTATATCAAATTTGTTTTTTATCTTTTGAAATCAATTTCACTTGTTTTTTTATGATATCTTTGTTTTTGTTTGCTTTCAAATAACGCAATTTTAAGCAGGAAATAACACTTTACTATCAAAAACATTGCTAAAAATTTTTGTTTTTCACAAAAGATTTTTAATTCTCTTAATTTTGTCTTGTTCTTCAAAGTGTTTTGGCGAAATGAACAGGTCTGGATAGACATAAAATCTCATTCCTTGGGAAGTGAAGTAAGTCACCATTTGGAACACCGAAAAGGCAAAGACAGTGAGTGGCAAAGTGATGATGAGAGAAATGGACGCCGTGAAAACACAACAAAATAAGTTCACAACCACAGTTAAAAAGCAAAGAAGCAAAAAATTGGAATAGACAGCAAAAAAGTTTTGAAAAACTGCTTTAAAGTTTCGTTTTAATGCCTTAAAAGGATTGACGCCTAAGACCGCTAATGCGGGCATCCAGCAAGAAAACAATGTTTGTTTAAAGGCAACGAAGCAAATGAGCAAAGTGAGAACCCCAAGAGCCAAAAGAATGTTTGATATCACCCCAGTGATTGCCAGCGACACCGAAAGCACAAAAAGCCCTATACTTACCAAATTAAACGCTAACATAACAACAAATCTGACGAGCGAAAACACTGCACTCCTGCCAAGATTGATGATCATTCTGCCAGAAAAAGAATATTTCACTTGACTTGTCATATATCCATAGAGAAGGTCGCCCATTGCAAGTTGGCAAAGGTTAAGCAAATATGGAAAAGCAAAAACAAGCCAAATGATGAGGAAAATAAAATTGAATTTGAACTGAAAGTTTGTGATTATTATCGTCCATGCCTTACTTAAAAGTTCGCTTGCGGTGTAGGCAGTGGTGGTTGGATTGCTTGAAAAAATGTTGTTAATTATGGCAATTGCGTCCTCAAAAATGTTTGCTTGCGTCAATTTTTGAACAATTGGTTCAGCGAGCAAATAGCAAACACCAATAGTCACCGTGAAACATATTAGATAGTAAACAAGGACTTTCCAAACTGTTGAGAAGTTGGTTAGTAGAAGTCTAATCGAATTTCTAAAAATCATTGTATATATTCCTCAAAATATAGTCGTCAAAAGACGAATTGTAAACTAAAATATTCCCGCTAGCAGTGAAATTTTGCAACACAAAAACTCAATCTATGTTACTAACAATACATTAAAACAAAAAAAAATGCAACTGTTTTTTTGAAATTACGAAAAACTTTTGATATCTTCAAGTTCAAAAAAATAAAAAAAGCACCAAAGTTTTTCTGGTGCTCTTTTAAGATAAATTATAAATCTAGTCCTCTTTTTCGTCGTCATCAAGGCTTTTGTCTTTGTCTTTGAGTGATTTTTTAAGGCAACTTTTAATGTTTTCATAAGTTTCCTCAATGTTTTCTTCCTCGTTTGCTTTAAACACGCCAAAATAAACGAGAACAAAAAGCAAGATTGCCACTCCTTCCACGATGATATTTATGATAAAGTCGATGCCAAAAGACAAGAGTATTGTCTCCAAAAGCCCTAAAACAAAGCAAGAAAATCCGAGCCAAAATGACAGTGATTTTTTGTCTTTATTCATTTGTTTTTCACTCCTTTTAAGATTGCCGAGCGTATTTCTTTGATTTCGTCTTTAATGTCTTCCACGCAATCTAGGTGAGAATTGAGTTTTGCGATTGTTTCCTGATATTTCTTTTCCCTTTTTGCACTATCTTTTAGTTGAAAAATCAAAAGTGCCACAAAGAGAACTGCCCAAATGCCGTTTGAAAGAGCCATTTTGAAAATTTCGTCCCACATAATTTTTTACTTGCTGTTTAGAATTTTTTTAAAGCCGTTTTTTAAGTCTTCTTCCCTTATTATTTTTGCATAAAACACCTTTTTTTTACTCGTTTTTCTATTAACTTTCTTCAATAAAAATCATCTCCAAATTTGAAATACTAAGTTCGTTATCATTTGACGAAATAGTCAGTTTAAACTCTTTCCCAGAAAGCAAACACACTAGTCTTGTTATCTTTTCACTTTTCACAAGCGAAAATGTCTTGATTCTGTTTTCACACTCGATTTTAATGTTGCAACTGCAAGAACATTTCAGTCTAATTTCTTTAAGGATTTTGTTTGTCGAATAACTGCTTAAAGTTATCTTCCCGCTTTCCCATTTTTTTGGGAGCACTGTGTTGTGCAAAATCCCCGTTTTATCAAGTTGCCAAAGAAAAGAACTGCTATTTTGCAAAACAATTAGTTTATTCACAAACAAATCGGTTAAGCCAATCATACAACAGATGTCCACGCCACGAGTGATGTTATATTTTTTTGTTTTTGGATCAAATTCCATAAGGCAATTGTTTTTGAACGACCCACTTTCGCAACCTACTGTCGTGTTATCGTCAAAATTCAACTTGCACGAAATATATAATTTCCCATCATAAAAACAAGTGTTAGCAAATTCCTGCGAGTTCCCGTTAAGCATTGATGAAAATTTCAAATCCACTTTTTCAACTTTTGAGCCATCAAACTCATAAAGTCCGTCCTCTTGCAAAAAATATATTTTGTCTTCGCAGACACAAGCCGTGGAGCAATAGATTATTCTACTGCTCGAATAGACATTGCTCACGGAATATAGTGAATCGGAAGAATATGAAATTATTTTTGAGATGCCATTATCTCTGAAAACATATACATAGTCGCCAAAAGAGAGCAAATTTTTCAAGTGTCCCTTATAGTCATTCATTTCAATCGTTCCCGCGTCTTCCCCATCGTTTGAAGTTGTCCATTCCATTGGGTCAGTTTTTGAATTGAAACGCACCAAATTGTCGTTTTCTGCGTCTATGACAAACAACCTTTGCTTGTGCATACATATCGATATAAACCTTGGAGCAGTTGTAACGGAATAGGGGTTCGCATCGCAATACCACACCAAAAAGTCATCTTCCAGCGAAGAAAAGCCAATCACATCGTCGCCTGAAACAATAAAGTTTATCGCAGAAGGCTCGGAGTTAACGGTGATGTCAATTTTGTGAAAAGAGTCATCGGCAAAAAATATGTTTGTATAATAGAGTTTTTTGTCACTTGCATAAGCCACCAAAATATATTCGTATCTGTTGTTTATGCGACTAAAATATTTGTAGTGCCAAATTTTAGAAAAAGTGATGCCAGACAATTCTCTCATATTTGTCTCAAACACAAAACTTTGTGAGATTGGTAATTTTAGATGAATCAACCCATTTGTGCACACAAGAGTTCCCAGATTTTCTTTCACATTAAAGCAAGTTTTTGGCTCACAGAGTTCGAGATCATATTCGTTATTATCTTTGTTTTGCATTGAAGAAAAATTGTCGATGAAAAGCCTTTTTTTAGTGTAACTTTTTTTCGTCATTTTAGTTTAGCCACCTTCTAACTCTCATCACCCGCTCCCGCACAACTCCACTCATACAATCATTGATTGCCTTTTCAAACTTTTCTTTCCACATTTGTGCGTCGTCATAAAGTGCGTACATCTCACAATAGATGTAGGCAATTCCATAGGAATAGACCAAATCATTTAGCACCCCATCAAACACGCTGACTTCATCTTCAACGACAAAGTCTGCTGGGACATAAGCATATTTTAAGACGGCAGGTCCCTTGTAATTCGACTTTAACTTTCCGTCATTTGAAGAACTTGCGAACACAAAACCGCTGTAGCCCGTGATAGTTTGAATGGAATGAAATTTTTCTGCAAGAGTGTTTAGCAAAAATTCGCCGTTGCAATCAAACGCAATTTCTTCTTCTTTTGTGAGAGGAATTCTTTCGGTTGCGATGCTTTTGATGAGAGAATTGAAAGCACAGAGCATTTTACCCCACTCTCTTTTTGTTTCGTCATTTGGAGTGACCGAAGAAGAGTCGAAGTAAGGAGCAAATTCATCGTCCAAGTTCAAATAAAAACTTGCATTTTTTAATAATTCTAAAACAGTCATTTTTTTCTCCTTTTTTAAAACCATTTTGTCGTGTTAATATCTTTAAAATCAGTTTCGCAAGACTTTTTATCTAAATATGAAAGCAGACTGGAAAGAAGGGCCTTATTTTTGTTTTCAAGGTCGTCATTTTCATTCATTTTCAGTTTTTCGTTTGTTTCTTCCATATTTTGAAGCAGTGTCTTTGAGTTTCTGATGTTTGTTTTGTGAGTTTTTAAAAGAGCCAAATTGTCCAGTGTTTTTCCCAACACAAGTGATAGTTCTTTTTTGTGCCACACTTCAAAATTCCCAGAATTTTGATTGAAAAAAATTTTATAATTCCTATCAATTTTCTTTATCCTTTTTGAAATGCAAAGCACGTCATTTTTAATTTCTATCCTATAATTTTTCATTTTGACTCTCCATTGTTTCTCACAATATTTCTTTGTTAAACCGACTTAATGTTTGAGATTTTTCCTTGTGCACCAGGTCTGTCGCAGATTAGTTCGGCATATTTCACAAGCGTTGCAGAATATGTTGGGGTTGTTGAACTTGGAACTAAAATGTTTCCATTTTCGCCCTCCAACCATTCCCAATCGCAAAGTTGATGAAGATTGAAATCTTTTGAATTTAAAAAATACATTTCGCCGTCTTCCACAAATCTCTCATAAACAACAGGGATTCCCGCATACGTCATTGCCTTATATCCACCTGCAAGGGTGGCTATGTCAATATTTCTTCGGTTTGTGTTCAGATATGTTTGATATGCCGTTCTCACGTCCCCTGACACAGCAATGAAGTCTGGCTGTGCACCAGTTTCTTCTTCAATGCTGTTAATAGCGTTTTGAATCATAGCGTCGGTTATGTCTTTGTCACTTCCGCCGTTTAAGTTAATGTATGGATAGAGCCAAGCATAGTCTGTCCTGTCCACACCATAAAGCAATTTGTTTGCTTCTGTTTTGTCAAACAATCTTTTTATACCTGTGATTTCATTGCCCTTTGAAGCACTTGCAAACACAGTGTAGCCTGTGACAAAAGCAATCTCTGCGTCAAAAGTAACTTTTTTTGCTTGTCTATCCACATAGGTTATAGTTGCGCCAAGAGCAACGGGAGTTGCGCTGTTAAAGACGTCCACTTTCATTCCTTCCACCATACTTTTCACAGTGTCAAAAGTGACAACTGTTTCTGTCACAGTTGCTGTGGCAAGAAGTCCTGTGCCATCGCCATAAATCATTCTTCCAAGATTGAAAGCACTCGATTTTATGAGGCTTTCCATCTCATCATTAAGCAAATTCACAAAAGCACCAGTGTTTGATGCACTTGCACGAATTGCTTTGTCTGAAAGACAGATTTTGCCATAGAGATTTTTAAGACTTGTTTTAAATTGCAAAAAATTGTGTCCGCTTGCAGTTGGGAGAGTTCCCGTTTCGCTTAAAGCAGCGATCCCGCCGTTTAATCCATAAGGTGCAAGTTTTATGATTTCTTTTCCAAAAACATCTTTGCTTGTTTGCTTAATTTTTGACAAAAAAGCATTTGCGTTTATGTTTAATTGTTCGCTCAAAACATTGAGATAAACGCTTTTAAGAGCGTTCTCTGCAGTTGTTAATGTTACCATTTTTATTTTTCCTTTTTTTTATATTATTTTTAAAATAACAAAAAGTCTTTTTGAAAATAATTGTAAAATATAAAACATTTCCAAAAAGTTTATTTTTTGTCGAACATATCTCTAACAAGGCTCTGTGCTTGCTCCAAAGTTTTTGGTTTTGATATCGGGGACAAAATTGGGTTACTTCCCCTGTCGCCACTGATCAACTTTGGGCTTTTTGGCAAATAAATTTCATCAAAATATTTTGTCAAAATTTTGCTTTTAAGGTCCTCATTTGAAAATATGTATTCTTGTAAAAGTGTGTCCTTTTCGAGAGTTGACAACTTTTCTTTCACAATTTTTTCTTCACCGCTTTTCTCAAAATTTTCAGGACTTAATTCGTCAATCTTATCCTTAAATTTCCTTTGCAATGAAGATAGTGCCTGACACTTTCTGGTGTAGTCACTTTGCAAATTATTATAGGCAACAAAGAGACTTTGTGCATCTTTAAACTTGCCTAAAAAAGACATTTGCTCGTCTTTTTTGGAGCCATCAAATTGCGTTTTTTCAAGGTCATTTTCAGTTTCAATTTCCGAATTTTCTAGTTGTTCCAAATTTTCATCATTCATTTTTTTTCTCCTTCTATAAATTAATGCCAAACAAAGTGGCAATTTTTAACTTCACACTATCATCGAGTTTTCCGTCGTTGTTGTGCAACACACCCGACGACAAAAGTTTTAAAATGTTGCTTCTTTTTGAGGCAAGGCTTTCTTCTGTGGCACTGTCGCTCAAAAATTGAATATCGTCTTGCCCAAGGTCAGAATTTTTCCAAAAAGACAATTCTTTTTCAGAGTTTGACAATCTCAAAATTCTCGGCACGACTGCAAATTGTTTATATAGTCTAAGGATTATTTTTGCCAAATTTTTAACCGCCATTTCAATTTCATTGGCAGAAGAACTTAACCTTGAAGTGCTTTGTTCAATCAAAAGTTCAAGTGCCGTTCCACTTATTGTTTGTGAACTTATGTTTGAAGTTAAGATGCTATTCACTCCGCTGATTTCATTAAATTCAGAAAGCAGTCTTTTTTCCTCGTTTTCAAAGTCACCTGAAAGAGTCTCTTCCGCCAAAAATTTTGGTGGCTCCGAGCCTTGTCTATACACCAAAATTTTGCCTGCTTGCAACCCCTCTTGTTCCAAACTTTCTGTGTCGACACTTCCGTCCTCCACCGTCAAAACACCCATACTAATTCTGTTTAGATATTCATGCTTTCTGTTTTTAAGAGCGTTGTATGCTCGTTGCACTGGAATGATTTTGTCTATGACACTTTTTCCCCAAAAACAACCCGGCCTTTTACAACACACTTGCTTCACAAACGGAAAAACCCTCTTCCCGTCCACACCGTTTTTGAACGGAAGTTCGCCTAAATATAGCAGATTATCACCGCAAACTATTACCAACCGACCGTTCGGACATTCCTCATTTGGGGCCTCATATCTTTCAATCACAACTGCTTGCGAATGTTTGACGCAATCCTCACGAGCACTGTCTGTGAGGCTCATTTCGTTAATGTCGCTTCCTTGCACGTCCACTTTCCAAATGTTTTTAATCATTTTTGTGCTATAACTTTTTGCGTGAATTATGCTTTCGCAATCGTCCACATTTTCATTGCTACTGCTGTCGGGATAAATCTCAAAAGGCGACACAGGGACAACTTCCACTTCTCCCTCAAAAATTGTTTTGTCATTTTTTGAAAACACTTTTTTGCCAGCAAAATTGTTCCAAGTTATTTTGTAAAAACTCGTGCCTGTGATCTCGCTCCAAATTGTCGCCTTTGAAATGACAGATGAAAGATTAAGTTTTTCATACACGCTTTTTAAAATGTCCCTTGAAATATTTGCCGTTTTTATGTCACTTTCATTGTTGCTTGCAGGCATAACTTCCATCTCTGGCCTTATTGCTGTGAGTTTTGCAAGGCGAGATTCGACGATAGGCTCAATGTGATTGAAGACTTGCCTTTCTTGCCAGAAAAATTCTTTTGGAATTTTCACCAAATCATTCATCGCATTAATCCCAACATATTGATTTCCGCCATAAAAATTGCTGTTAAGTTTCCATTCTGCCTCATAACTTTTTCTCTCCTTTTGTCTGTTTTCAAAGTCCAACTTTACAGCCTCAACCAAGTCCTCCACAAATTCTTCTTTTTTATTTTTCTTCATTTTTTCTCCTCTTTTATAAAAACCTTTTTTAAATTTTTAACAATTTTTAATTTCTTCAAGCAGTCTTTCTTTTTCTTTTTGAAGTTGTTCATCTGTCATTTCTTCAAAGTCTTCGTGAATTTTAAGGTCCATTAAAACTTTTATCGCTTGCAAATCTGGGGCAAGTTGTTTTCTCACAATTTTTCTATTTTTAAGGCTGATGTTTCCCTCCAAATCTGTCACAAAATCTTCTGTCTTTTCTTTCAAAATACACCCTTTTGCCAAATCAAAAAGTGAAGTTAAGATGATATTTTTATTTTTTAAATTTTTATCAAAATTTTTTTCAATTTCCATTTTTTTTTCCTTTTTTTACTTTCAAAAATTATTCCTTCGTTTTTGCCTAATCAACTTTTCCTTATGTTTCTCAATCTCGCTTTTTTTTCGCTCTCGTGCTTGTGGCTTTGACATAAGATAATATCTAAGTTCGTCGAGGCAATGGTCGTCTTTCTTCACAGGATTGTCGCCGTCGCCCCAAAAGTATGTTTTCATCTCTCTTATGAGATTAACGCAAGTGCTAAAAATGAAAAGTCGGGCTTGTCCTTGTTCATTTTTGAGATAACTTTTCACGACAGAAATGCCAGCAAACAAATCCTTATTCACTTTTGTATTCACCATTATTCCCCTTTCGCAAAAGAGTTCTGCCACGCTTCTAACGCCATTTAGAGTGCGTTGATTTGCCGCACTGTCGATGAGCGACTCGAAATTTCCAGCACTTGTTTTGTGCCAAGAAAGTCTTTCGCAAATTTTTTTAATTTCATTTGCGTGATAATCAATGTCTTTATTTTTCTGAAAATATTCCGCCACCACAAACACATTCCCATCATAATCCACGGCATACCAATGACAAGAAAGCGGATTGTTTAGCCCAGGGTCGATGGACATATTGTCAAACCATTCTTTTGGTATATTAAAAGGCTCAATAACATTTACTCTCTCATCAAATTCCTTATACACAAGCCCCTGCGTGCCCACAAAACGCCCGTATTTTCGTGCTTCCAAATCTTCTTTGGACAAACTATGTTCAAAACTTTCAATCTCTCTCTCATTCAAAAAAGGGTTGTCTCGCCATTCCATTTGGCAAAACCACACCTCTTCGTCGCTTCTCTCATTCAAAAATATTGTGTCATAGACCCAAGTCAAGCCTTTAAGCGGAGTCATTGTGCCGAAAATAATACCGCACTTGTCAAGCACTCTCATCTTACACTCAACATAAATTTCTTCGGGTGGCTCCTCGTCAAACCAGACATAGTTCAGCCCCGTTCCTTGAAATTTTTCTCTGCCTTGATCGCAACTCTTAAAGCCAATCTTGCTAGTCGTCCCAAACTCATTTTTAATCAAAATATAATCAATTATTCCATTTTCGGGGAAGTCTTTTCTACCCTCGTTCATCACAATTTCTTCAATCCAATCTTTGTTCAAATAGAACAAAACCTTTCTCTGCGCCACATCTCTTTGCACCTGACGCGACAAACTCACCACCCAGCCTTCCGTTGCACCTTCAACCTTTCTGTAAGGGTGACAACCACGTGCCAGATAGACAGTTTCCACTGCACCGCATTCCGTTTTGCCCGTCCTATTCCCGCCAAACACCCACCTATTTTTTTTGGGACATTTGTGAAACGCAATCTGTTTTTCGTGTTTTTTTTCGCCAGCATTATATGTTTTAAGTTTATTATTGTTTTTTCTAATTTTAAGTATTTTAAAAATTTTGTTTAATGCTTCCAGTTTTTCTTTCATTTTCACCCACAATTCAACAATAAAAGTTATTAATTTTAAAATGATATGTTTTATTCTTTTTAAAAGGAGAAACGACTTTGAAATTCATAATGTCTTTTTTCGTTTTTTGTTTTTTATTCTTTTTTTATGGCAACATACCAGCCTCTGCCAAAGCGAATTCCCTCACAACCTATGCCTATGCAAGAGTGGAAAATTCATCCACCTATTTCTATTCTTTCCCGCAAAGAAACATAAGCGACAACGCACTTTTCGTTATCCCTGAAAGTTATTTTGTTCTTCTGCTGTCAAATTTTAATGACTATTTTTATAAAGCACAATATCGCGACCTTGTCGGGTATGTTTTGAAAGATGAAGTGTCCCCCGTTGCCGAGACGCCCGAAAATCCTTTTTTAGAAAACTTCACTTTTTGGGTGTTTTCAAGCGACGGCAGAAATGTCTATTCAACTCCATCTTCAATAAATGGGACAGTGACAACAAGAGTTGACCTGCACCAACAAGCCAATTTTTATGGGGCAATCTCTGGCGAAGAAATGGTGAGCGAACGAGGCACAACTTGGTATTATTGCAATGTAAACGACACTTTTGGCTACCTTTATGAAGGGCTTTGCGACACTTCTTCCACAGTAAGTTTAAACACCGAAGTGGTGACATATGTTTCAAATCCCTTTGAAGACGACGACTCATATCTCTATAATCTTGTGGAAATGACTTCGGGGCTGAAAATTTTGGTGCTATTTCTACTTATATTTCCTGCGCTATTTTTGATATATCTCCTTTTCAAACCATTCAAACTAGAGCAAAAATCAAGCAGTATAAAAAAGCACTCAAAGCCTCAAACAATAAAGCAAATCCAAGATTATTATGACGATTCTCTCTAAACAATTTTTCTCAATTTTTGCAAAATCATCTTACAAACAAATTTTGGACAGATAGAAACCCCACCGCCCTCATCTTCAAACTTATTAATCTTTTCAAGCACGTCAAACCAAAAGAAATTCTTAACAATCTTGTCCCAGACTTTTTTGTTTTTTAAAACAATTTTGAGGAAAACTCGCTTAAACTCTTGCAAAGCGTTCTTAATTTTTCTGTATGTGTCCCGCACGCTAATGCCAAGAGTGCTTGCAAGGAAATTGATGTCCATTTTGTCTATACACCTCGCAATCACCAATTTTGAGAGTCTTGGAGGCATCTCACAAAGAGTTTCATCGGCGAGGATTTTTAGATTAATCAAATTAACTTTTTGCATGGTAAGTTTTATGATAGACTCCATTTGCCTTTCCACCCCATTTTCGACCTCCTGCACACACGAGCAACTTGCACGCGTCCTCACCAACTTGTCAATCGACTCCGCGACTTGCGGAATAAGATTATAAATTGCAAGCAAAGATTTTACTTCAAAATTCATCATTTCCATAAAAGATTTTCCTTTTAAAATAATTTATAATTTGTTCAAAATAAGCAAATTTTTGCTTTGACACAATCAGTTTAAGATACTAAAATGCGCAAAGTCAAGACTTGATGACATAATTTTGAATAATTTTTTAAAATATCTTTAAAAACTATTTTAATTATTTTTGACTCTTTTTCTCAAATATAATGAAAGATTGAGTTTTGTCGAATTTTGTCGAAAATATTTTAAAAGATAAATTAAAATTATTTCAAAATTTTTTTACTGTTTCAAACATATGTTCGATATTATCACCTTTATGTTGACATAATGTGTCATCTTTAATTATTTTCTAAATTTTTTAATTTTTTTATTAGTATAAAAAAATATCCCATTATAAAAGGGATATAATTTTAAAAAAATGTTTAAAAGGTAAACTTTATTTTATTTTCAAGTATTTTTCAAGCCAACTGCCCGTCATTTTCAATGAAATTTTCCATATTTTCCACTCTAATTTTGTTGAGAGAAATCTCATATGCAGTCTTTGTCAAAACTTCGTTTTCATTCAACTTTTTTTGATATTCTCTACTTTGAATTCTGCCAATTATGTCCACTTTCTCGCCCACTTTAATGGACTTCACAAATCTGGCATTTCGCCCCCAAGCAATACAAGGGAGATAGTCCGACTTATTATATGCTCTGTTCACCGCCACCAAAACATCACAAATTTCTCTGCCAAAAGGCGTCGTCCTAAAAATTGGCTCTTTGCAAACATAACCGCTGAGTTCCACAATATTTGGGTTCATCGTGTCGTCAAAATCAATTACTTCCCTGACAAATACAGTCAAAAGCAGTTTACTTTTCCCTTCGCAAATTTTGTTATAACTCCTAAATTGCCCTTTGATAGCAACTAATTTCCCAAGTGCAAAATCTTCGTTTGAAAGAAGTCTTTCGGAAACGGTGACCCGCACCACATCAAAATTATCCGAAAGCCTTTTCACTTTTAAGTCTAATTCATAAAAACCCTCGCCAAACACTTCGTGGCTAAACTTCGGCTCAGACGACACAACTCCTTTTAAAAAAACTTTGTTGTTTTCCATTAATTCGTAGTTCATTTTTTTCCTCCAATTTTATTTTAAACTTTTTTCATTTTAAAATTTGCCTTCCAGTTATGTCGATTGTAAAGTTTTCTTTTAAAAGCAAGTCACTAATATGCACAAATTCATAGCCTTGCGATTTGAGGATTTTCAGCACGCTAGGAAGTGCTTCCACGATGCTTTCGGCGTTATTATGGCAAAGAATAATCGAGCCACTGCTCACTTTTTTAAGAATGTTTTTCACAATCTCTTCACTTGAAATACCTTTCCAGTCAAGAGAATCGACGTCCCACTGAATTGTTTGAAGCCCGAGATTTTCAGCCACTGAAATGACATTGTTGTCATATGCCCCAAAAGGTGTGCGAAACAATTTGACTGTTTCTTTTGTGATATTTTCAATTTTTTTCACACTCTCTGTCAGTTCAAGTTCCATTTGCGTCTTTGAAAGAGATGTAAAATTGGCATGAGTGTTGCTGTGAGTGCCTATTTCCATTCCTGCATCATAGATTTTTTTGGTCAATTCCTCGTTTTTGTCCACCCACATTCCCACCAAAAAGAAGTTTGCAAGAACATTCTCCTCTTTAAGAATGTTAAGTATGCTCTCTGTTTTGTCACTGCCCCACGCGGCATCAAATGAAATTGCAATTTGTTTAGAACTGTTTTGAACACAATAAACGGGCAGTTTTTTGCCAGTTTTGTTGAAAAACACTTGTGCCAAAGCCCCCGTGCCGTCAAAACTGATTGAAAGCACGCAAAGCGTCACCATCATAAGAAGGATTGCTTTAACCCAAAACATTTTGAATGTATAAAACCTAAGTTTTCCTCTATGCTTCTTCATTCTATAACCTCCAAATAAAATGGAATTATCAACTTTTGTCCATAAATGTCTTTTTTTATCAAAATATGCTTTTTAACTATGACATCTATTTTATAAATACTATAAAAGCAAAAAAAATATGCCTGAAAGAAAACTCTTTCAAACATATTTATTATTAAAAATTATTATTTGTTATAAAAATATTGCACTAAATTCTAAACAATTAAAAATGAGTCTTTAACGCTAAAATTTTTGTTTGTTTTTTCAAGCATTTTCCCTTTTCCTGTGCGAGCCTCAATAGACACAAGGTCGGTGTTTTTAAAATGAAGTGCGTTTTCCTCGTCCACGATGCAAAGCAGTCCACTTTCATTAACCACTTTCCCTAGTTTTACTTCACTGCCCGAAACTCCACCGCTCAAAATTTTGATACCTTTTCGATATCTCGCCATTTCGTCAATTTGAGAAACAACCACTCGTTTTGCAAATCCTTTGTCCGAAACGCAAAGAATTTCACCCTCGCCAGAGATTGCTGTGGAAACGCCCACGCAACAATCTTCACATGAAAGCGACACTCCTTTCACTCCACTCGACACTCTGCCTTGAACAGGCACATCGTCTGATTTTGCGTTTAAAACCATACCTTTTTTTGTCACAAACACAAATGAATAAGTCTTTTCTGGCTCGTATTCCACACTCAAAAGTTCATCGCCATCTTTGAGTTTAATCACCTGATAAGTCTTTTTCAAAAGCGAATTTTCTTGCCTTGCAGTTTTTTTCACCATTCCAAATTTTGTGAAAAATAGTAAATTCCCATTATTTTGCATCTCACTCTCGTCAAACAGAGCAACTATCCGTTCGTTTTTCTGCATTTCTTTAAAAATTGTCCATTCAGGGGTGCCTTTATCTCTAAGTCTACTTTCGCCCAAAGATGATACAGGGGCTTTAAAACAATTGCCAAAGTTTGTCATTGCAAGCAAGGTTGCCGTCGACAAAGTGGGCAAGTTTATCAAGAAAATATCGTTTAAAGTTGCATTTTCAAAGTTTTCTTTCGCAAGCATTCTATATTGTTTTGAATTCACCGCCTTAATGTTGTCAAGCGGGGTTTTCAGCACTGTCAGTTCTTTCGCGTCTTCCTCTCCTTTCTCTTCCTCAAGCACAATTTCCTCTTCTTTCATAAAGAAAGTTTTTCTTGGGTTCTTAAATTTTTTCTTAATTTCATTAAGTTCTGTTTTGACCACTTCATATTGCCTCTTTGTCGAGCCGACGATCTCGCTGAGTTCGACAATCAATTTTTTAAGCCCTGCGAGTTCTTCCTGCAATTTTTGGACTTCAAGGCTGGTGAGCCTTGCAAGGCGCATATCAAGGATTGCTTGCGCTTGTCGTTCGTCGAATAAAAATTTCTCTCTAAGTCTTTTTTTGGCTTCCAAAGTGTTTGGTGAAGATTTGATAATCTTAATCACAGCATCAATATTTTTGATAGCGACAATAAGTCCCTCCAAAATGTGAGCCCTTTCTTTTGCCTGCTCCAAATCATATTTTGTTCGTCTATATATAATTTCCCGTTGATATTCGGAATAATATGAAATTATGTCGATAAGTCCCATTTGCTTTGGTTTTCCGCCTGCGATTGCGACCATATTGATTCCAAAAGTGCCTTGAAGTTCAGTGTTTTGAAGAAGGGATTTATAAATTTTGCTCAAATTTGCATCTTTTTTGAGACGAATAACTGCCCTCTGACCTTTTCTGTCGGATTCATCTCTAATCTCGGCGATGTCGCCAAAGCCATATTTATCATCGTCTTTAAAGTTTGCAATCTTTTGCAAAAGAGAAGATTTATTAACTTGAAAAGGCATCTCAGTGATGACAATACATCTCTTGTCCGTCCCTAACCCTTCCACATGCATTTTTGCACGCAGAAAAACTCTTCCTCTGCCTGTTTCATATGCTTGAGTTATTTCAGAAGTGCTCAAAACATATCCGCCAGTTGGAAAATCAGGGCCTTTAATTATCTTCATCATTTGTTTGAGTGAAATGTTAGGATTGTCGATGTATGCCATGACTCCGTCGACAACCTCTTCCAAATTGTGAGGTGGAATGTTCGTCGCAAGTCCGACGGCAATCCCCGAAGCCCCATTGACGAGAAGATTTGGAAATCTGCCCGGCAAAATCTCTGGTTCTTTTAGAGTGTCGTCAAAATTCAACCCCCACTTCACAGTGTTTTTGTCGAGGTCACGCAAGAGTTCCATCGCAAGGGGGGTGAGCCTCGCTTCCGTGTATCTCATTGCAGCCGCACTGTCGCCGTCCACGCTTCCGAAGTTGCCATGACCGTCCACAAGCGTTTCGTTGCAGTTGAACGGCTGTGCCATTCTCACCATAGCGTCATAGACAGAACTATCGCCGTGAGGGTGATATTTACCAAGGCAATTGCCGACGATACGTGCCGATTTTTTGTATGCTTTGTCGGGAGTTATGCCAAGTTCCAGCATAGAAAAAAGAATTCTTCTCTGCACAGGTTTCAAGCCGTCTTCCACTCGCGGAAGAGCCCTGTCCAAAATGACATGCTCCGAATATGGCATCATAGATTCGTGAAGAACAGTGTCAAGATTTTTATACATCATTCCGTCGTCTTCGCCCGAATTTTCAAAATAGACCTTTTCTTCATAGTTTTTAGCACCAGTGTTAAACACTTTTTTGTTTGAATATTTTGAAAAAACACCCTTACCGACATCTTTGTCCACTTCCTCAAAATCCTTGTTCAAATTATTCACATCGTCGATAATCTTTGCATTTTCGTCGTTTTCAAGGATTTTTAAAATGTCGTCGCTTGAAACTTCTCGCTTGATAACATGCCTCGCCTGCAATTTTGGAGGAGTTTGTTTTTCTTGCGCTTTTTTCTTTTCATCTCTGGCATCTTTGTTTAAAAATTCCCTCAAATCATCAAAGCCTTTTGCAATGCTATCAGCAGTTTTTTCGGCATTTTTAAGTGTTTTTTGTGCTAATTTTGATTTATTATCCACTTGTTTTATATTTTTCTTTGTTTCGCTTGCCGATTTTTGAACTTTCTTCACTGCATTTTTAACTTTGTTTTTATCTTTTTCTTTTTCCATATCTTCTCCGTTTTTATTGTCTAACATAGAAATTTGCCCTTTTGCGACTTCAATTTTCTCTCGTTCATCGTCATTTTTTTGAGTATTTTCGTCTTCTCGCACCAAAATCTCCGCAAGTTCAATTTGTCCGTCGATGGGCAAAAGTTCTTTTTCATCTTCTTCGTCCATATTCTGCCAATTACTTCCCTTCGCCATATTTAGTGAAATTATCTTCCTTGTTAAAGTCAATATATTCCGAAAGATATTGTTTTCTCGCCTCGACATCATTCCCCATAAGTGTTGTTATCAAAAGTTCAGCGTTTGCAATGTCGTCGATCCCCACTCGCACAAGTGTCCTTTTTGCAGGGTCCATAGTGGTGTCCCAAAGTTGCTCTGGGTTCATCTCGCCAAGCCCTTTATATCTTTGAATGGTGTAGCCTTTGCCAAATCTCTCGATGGCTTCTGGCAGTTCTTTGTCGGAATAGACATATTCAACTTTGTCTTTTTTCTCAATTTTATATAGCGGTGGCAAGCCAATGTAGACATTGCCATTTGTGATGAGTTCTTTCATATATCTAAAAAAGAAAGTAAGCAAAATTGCCCTGATATGCGCGCCGTCTTGGTCGGCATCGGAAAGAATTATCACCTTATAAAACTTTAAGTTTGAGATGTCAAAATCTTCGCCAATCCCCGTGCCTAATGAGGCAATAATCGTCCTTATTTCCTCGTTTGCAAGCACTTGGTCGAGCCTTTTCTTTTCGGCATTCAGTGGCTTTCCTTTGAGTGGCAAAATGGCTTGAAAACCTCTGTCCCTCGCTTGTTTTGCACTTCCTCCAGCACTGTCGCCCTCCACAATGAAGAGTTCGTTTTGCTCTGATTTTCTGCCCGAACACGAAGCCAGTTTCCCCACAAGGCAACTGTTTTCAATGCTGTTTTTCTGCCTAGTAAGTTCCTTTGCTTTTTTTGCAGCAAGCCTTGTGCGAGCAGCCCCTTTTGCCTTGTCTAAAATTATTCCCGCAATCTTTGCGTTTTCTTTTTTGTCAAAAAATCTCAATAATTCTTTGAAAACCATATTTTCAACAATATTTTTCACTTCTGGATTGCCAAGTTTTGTCTTTGTCTGCCCTTCAAATTCAATATCTCTCATTTTGATTGCAAGCACTGCTGAAATGCCCTCGCGATAGTCTTCACCCAAGAGATTTTCCTCTTTATCTTTCAAAAGCCCGAGTTTCCTTGCCACATCGTTTAATGCACGGGTCAACCCCGACTTAAAGCCCATTTCGTGAGTTCCACCCTCTGTGGTGGGTATGTTGTTGACATACGAAAAGAAACTGTCGGTGTAACCGTCTGTGTAGGAAATGGCAGCAGACATTTGCAACCTTTCATCTTCACTTTCGATGAAAAAAGCAGGTTTGAAAAGCATTGTCTTTGCTTCGCACAAATATTCAATGAAGTCCACCAACCCGCCGTCAAATTTATATTTTTTTGTGACATTTGCCTCGTCTTCCACAAAAATAATTTCTAGCCCTTTGTTTAGATATGCAAGTTCTTTCAGCCTTTTTTTGATTATAACAGGGTCAAGTGTTATGTCGCCAAAAATCCTTTTGTCTGGCAAAAAAGTTATCGTCGTTCCATTCTTTTTTGTGGGTCCGATTTCCATTAGTTTTTGCTTAAGCACTCCGCCGTGGACTTTGCCCTTTGAATCTGCAACAGAGTGGAATTTAATCTCATATTCTTTGCAGTTTCTGTAAATTCGCACGTCCATATATTCACTTAATGCGTTAGTCACCGAAGCCCCGACGCCGTGAAGTCCGCCCGAATAGTTATAGTTTTTAGAGTCAAACTTCCCGCCTGCGTGCAGTTTTGTGAACACAAGTTCTGCCCCCGAGACTTTGTACGTTGGGTGAATATCCACAGGGATTCCCCGCCCATTGTCCTCCACAGTAACCGAACCATTTGCGTGCATTGTGATGGTAATTTTCGAACCAAATCCGTTTGTAATTTCGTCGATAGAGTTGTCCACAATCTCCCACAAAATGTGATGAACACCCTTACTTCCCGTCGAGCCAATATACATTCCGGGGCGAAGCCTAACAGCATCTAATCCATCTAAAACTACCAAATCTTTTGAATCATAACTCCTAGTCAAATCTTTTCTCCTTTTGAACTTATATAGTATCTTTCAAGAAAAAATTTTATCACAAGGTCTTTTAAATTCCTAATGAATATGCAGTTTTTTGCTAAAATTTTATTATTTTTACAATTCCACACACAAAACTATGAATAATTATCCAATATATAAAATATTTATTCATTTTTAATTTTTTAGCAACTTATTTCATATACTATCTTTATGAAAACAATTGTTCTGACAGGTGGAGGAACAGGCGGACATATCATTCCAAACATTAGCCTTTTGCCACACCTTAAAAAGCATTTCCAAAAAATCTTTTACATCGGCACAAATGGTATGGAAAAGGAACTGATTTCTCGCCAAAGCGGGGTGACTTTCATCGAAATTCCCGCACACAAATTGAACAGAGCAAACAGAATTAAAAATCTTGCCCTGCCCTTTCAACTGATGAAAAGTATATGCTCGTGCAAAAAAATTTTAAAAAAAATTAAGCCCGATGTTATTTTCTCAAAAGGCGGATATGTGTCTGTGCCCGTTTGCATAGCAGGAAAAATGCTAAAAATTCCCATTGTCAGCCACGAATCTGATATGACTCTTGGGAGAGCAAACAAACTTATATATAGTATTAGCAAAAAGTTTTGCACCAGTTTTGACATCACTTGTGTTGGACTTAAAAAAGCAGTCTTCACAGGTTCTCCAATTCGCGCACAACTTCAAAATGGCGACAAAGAAAAAGGCTATGAATTGTCCAAAGTGGACGGAACTCGCCCCACAATTTTGGTGACAGGCGGTTCGGCAGGGGCAAGTGATTTGAACGATATTATCCAAAAAATCTTGCCCAAACTTTTAAAAAAATATAATGTCATTCATCTCACTGGCAAAAATAAAATGAACAAAAAGATTGCTTATGAAAATTATTGTCAAATGGAATTTTGCCAAAACATTGAGCATCTTTTCAAAGTTTGTGACGTCGTCATCTCTCGCGCGGGCTCAAATGCCATCTATGAACTTCTCTTTCTCAAAAAGCCAATGCTTCTCATTCCGCTCCCAAAAGGCATTTCGCGGGGAGACCAAGTGGAAAACGCAAAATATTTTGAGAAGAAAAATTTTGCCACTGTTTTGGAGCAATCGAATATGACAGAAAAAACGCTTATGGACTCGATTGAAAATCTTTTTGAAAAACGAAAAGAAATTGCCAAAACCCAAAGTTCCAGCAATCAAGAATTTTTCAACGGAGCAGAAAACATCTGCAATGTCATTTTATCCGTGCTTAAAAATGAAAAAAAATAACCTTTGTTTAAAAAAGTTATTTTTTAATTTTTTTTATATTTATTTTTTTATTTTGAAGTTGTCATCTCAACGCTTTCCGATAAGACTTCACTGCAAACTGCCATCATATCTTGCTCAAACTGTTGACCTTCGCCAAATTCGCTGGTGATTGAAGCAAAATATCCGTTTGCAAGTTCGCCAAATTTTGTCTTTTTAGAAGAGGTGTTCGCCGTGCTGTTAAACAAATTCAAAAATACTGCACAGATTGTGTTTTTTGCAACATCAAAAAACAAATTTTTCTTATCTCCGCTCAATATTTTTGTGGAAAAAACCATAACAACATTATCCGCAAAACTTACATCTTGCCCCGCAGTTTGAGTGGTGGTAAACCTCAGTTGAACAGGTTCTTTAACAAACTTAACTCTCTTTTCTTCGGGAAGAAAAGCCAAAATGTAGCTGAGAGTTTTGCTCTCATAAAACTCAACACAATTTTGCAAAGTATCCTTTTTGTCCTCAATGCTTAGATGTTCCCATTTTTGATAACTCTTAAAAAATTCAAACATAAATTTCTCCTCTTTTAAACAAAGACATTATATCAAATATTGCAAATAATCACAAGTTAGTATAAAAGATTTTCAGTTTAACATATTTATTTGCAGGCAGGCTAAATCCGTTTATCACCATATTTTGTTTGTCCACCAAAACATCTGTCCCTTTAACTTTCCTAAACCCTCGTGGCAAAAAGAGGTTGACAGTGGTGTTTCGTGGAGATTTCAGCCTAAGTTTGATTAACCCCCGCCTCAAATTAAACTCAACGTCGCAGGTGATTTGATAGTCGAGCGTCAAGCCTTTAATAAAGCCTTTTTTGAATTCGGCAGGCAAATTTTGAAACAAATATATATTGTTTTTGCTTGAATTTAAAAACATATTTTGCACGCAAGCACAAAGGCAAGTGTTTTTGTCTAGGTTCACACTGCTGAACTGACTTGTCCTGCCAATGCCCATATTTGAAATGTCGTCGGTGTTGAAGATGAGATTTGTGCCAATGAAGTTTTTGATTGTAGTTTTCAGCACTTCATAGGAGTCGCTTGACTCTCCGCAAGTGGAAAGAGCGAGCGCCATATCCACAAGTTCGCTTGAAGAAAATGCCCCGATTGCACTTACAAAGCGATATTTAATGGTGTTTGCAACAAGCGTTTCAAATTCCCTCTTTGTTTTAGAAGGTTTGAAGCCAATGTTGTAGGGGAAAAGGTGAGAAATGTAAGGAGAAGAATTGTCTGTCTCAAAAATGTTGGAATTATATTCCTTGATAAGCCCGCTTTTGTCCACTTCCACATCGGGAATTTTGGCATAGAGATTTTCCCACTTTTCAATTTGCGTTTGTTCTTTCCCCAGCACCACACAAAGTTGATTTAGGATCATAAACACAAGTTTTGCACTCGCAAAATCGACAAGGCAATTTGAGCAAATGTGCAAGTCGCCAAGTTTGCTCTTAAAATTAAGTGGAGATGAATAGGGAGAGATGCCAAAAGGTGATTCAAGCATTTGTGTGTTTTTGTTTTCTTTTAAAAATTCCTCATAGAAAAACCCTGCTTGTTCAATAAATTCAAAGCCTTTCTCACGAATGAAATCGACGTCACCCGTGACAAGATAATATTTAAAAATCATATAGGACACTTGCGACGCCACATTAAAGTTAAGCACAACGTCGGGAGTAATGTTCCCCGGCAGTCCACTTTCAGGGGCTTCAAGGCTGGGGATAAAAATGCCTCTGCACCCAAAAAGCCTCGTCGAATTCTTTTTGTAGTCGTCTATATTATTAAAAAATCGCTCAAAAACATTCTTCATATTATCATTAGGAGAACTTTTGAAAGAAAAGTTGTAGAGCCTTGAAAGTTGCACAAAATTATTTGTCGTGCTTTGATATGCCATATAGTCGCCGTTTAAAACACCACAAGCACAGCAGTTCAAATTTTCTGACGAAATCTCAAAAAGATATTTGCCATAGTTATATAGTTTCACAAGAAAATTTCTGTTTATCTTTCCGCTCTTGCAATCAAGCAACTCCTCTTCCACAGTTTTCTCGTCGTCATTTTCAAGGTCAAACTCAGTCGTCATCATTCTCTTGCCAAAAGAAATTGCGTTTTCTTTCATCATTTTGTCATATGGAGTCTTCATAAGCGACAATTCGTCCATAATCTTCTGAACTTCTTCGTCTTTGTTTTTTTTCACAAAAGTCTTTGCCAGAATGAGCACTTTATCAGCACATTTCATCTCAATCTTATCGTCATATCTCTGCATATTTCCGCTTGGAGAAAGCACTTTCGCCACACAGCCGAAGTCTGTTCCGTCGTCATTTCTTGCGGTGAAGACGACAAAATCTCTGTCGGTGTGGGTTTCAAACGGAATATCAATAGGAAAAGTTTCAAGGTTTGCCATTCTATTATAAACTTTGTCGTGCAAAGTTATGGTGAAGTCTAGGCTGACTTTTTTGCCGTTTGTGCCAAAAATTTTGTAGCAAATCACATCGCTATTTTTGTCCACAAAGAGGTCCCTGACAAGCCTGCCTTCCTTATCTCTAAAACTCACTTCCACTTCGCTCGTCTGCATATCCACGGCTCTGAAATATTCGTCCACATCGCTGGCGACAAAGTTGTTCAGCACAAAGTCGCAAAGAGGCAAAGGATATGAGGGCTCAGGCTTATAATTTTTGGCAAAAAGTGCATCTGTAAGCACAACTTCAGCCTCACGATAGTTGCTCGAAAGCATCTTTTTTGAAATCATTTTCACTTTGTCTGAAACGTCTGGGAGCACGCCCGTGTGCCCTTTCCAAACAAGTTCGCTGTTATTGACAACAATCCTCTCATTTTTTGCACCACCAAAAACAAGAAGCCCAATTTTTCCATTGCCAGTCGGCACCGCACTTCTCGGACCTTTGCCCGCTGTTTTATATTTTAAAATGTAATTACTATTTTTCATTTTTATCTTTCATCTCTTTTTATAATCTAAATATTACCACAAATTTTGTAAATTCCAAAAATTATATCAATTTTTTTATAATAATATTATATACAAATTTAAACGAGTTTAAAGAAAAATTAAAAAAGAAAAATACTGTCGAACATATGTTTGACTTGTAAATAAATATATTGTATAATTGTTTTTGGATATAAATTTAACATTATTTAGTCGTTTTTAAAAAGAAAATTTAAAAATAAAATTATAAGAGGGGAAAAATGAAAATATATCTTGGATTTGCAGTCCTTTTGGAACTGAACAAACATCATATAGTGCCTGCAAAAGAGGTGGCAAATAAATTTGAGATTTCCACTCGCACTGTTTTTCGATATCTTTCGGAACTTGAAAGTGCGGGCATTCCAACCTTCACTAAACCAGGAAGGAATGGAGGCATTGGCATAGAAAAAAATTTTTCACTTGAGAGTCTTTTCCTTTCAGGAAGCGACAAACTTCTTCTTCGGCAAGCGGTGGACACACTTCCAAGCGATATAAGAAAATATTTTTTTCAAAAACTTAATCTTTAAAAAATTTTGCATTTACTTTAATATTAAGAGTTTAAAAAGATTTTCTTAAAAATAATTTTATGGTAAAATTTTCTTATGATAATCACAAAAGAACCCGCTAAACATAACAAAGAAAGCGTGATAAACTATATTTTTGCACTATACATTGTTTTAATTCCAATATTAATCTCACTTATTGGATTTTTTTACTTTTTAAAAGTTGACGCTTTTCTAATTTTATTTTTTATTGCCTATCTTATTTTTCTTTCAGTCCAACTCAAAAGTGCAATTCAAAAACATCAAATTACGAAAATAAGTTTTCAAAATTTTCTCAAAAAACCGCTTATAATCTCCCTTTTCGTTTTGTTTTTTGTTATGATTGCATCTTCATTTGTGAACGGCTTTACCATTGATTTGCTCACCTATTTTTCTTTTGCTTTGATAATTTTGTGTTTCTATTTTCTAAGCAAAAGTCAGGCGAAAAATGTCATTTTTGTTTTTCTCATAGTCATCAGCATTTGTTGCATAATGGGATATATTGACCCAAAAAATCTCTTTATGCCAGGTTTTCACACAGGGTCATATCCACTTTCCCTTCAATTTTTGAATCCAAACTATTCCGCAGAAGTTGTCGCCACTGCCCTTGCCGTCACATTTATATATTTTTTAAAATCAAGTAAAAAAAGAACCAGAATTCTCTTATTTATTGGCTTTATAAACTTTGCACTTTTTCTTTTTTTAAACAGTTCCTTTATGTCCATAAGCGCTGTTTTTATCATTCTTTTTGTTTCTCTCATTGTTTTTTTGAACAAAAATAAAAAATACGCAGTGTGGTCTTTAATTTTTATACTCTCAATGGTGGCGATTTCACTGTTGGTAGACATAATTCCAATTTTATACAACAATCGAGCCACGACAACTGCAAACTATTTTGTGGAAATTTTGGGAGCAAGCGACAGCCTTCTTGGCACAAAACTCTTGGAATTTTTTGGCATAACTCAGCAACACGGCATCGACACTTCAAACATTTTAGGTTTTGACGGCTGGGACAGGGCAGAACTGTGGCAAAATGCAATCGTCAACATTTCAAACAGTCCAATTTTCGGCTATGGTGCGGGCAGTTTTAACACCTTTCGCCCACACAATGTTTTCCTTTCTCTTTCTCTCGACTTTGGCTTGCTGGGCGGTGCTTGCTACATTGCAATAATCTTTTGTTTACTTCAAATATTTTTCAAAAACAAAACAAAAAGTCTTGTTCAATATGGATTTTTACTTGCAATCATCATCAATATTATTGTGGGATTACTTGGCAGTTTTAACGCCTCCGCTCACATATATTCCTTTATGTGCATAGGACTTTTTCTTAACAAAAAAGTAATAGATGACGAAAACTTCCCTTTAATTTCAAATTCAAAAGATAATGTTTCTATTATAAAAAAATTCAAATCTAAAAGTTTATAATAACCTTTGAATTTATTGGAAAATCAACAAAAAAAACACCAAATTTATGGTGCTTTTTTTATCATTTTGCAATTTTTTTAAAAATTATTTTACTCAATCACAGAGTTGTTTTTATATTCAACATATTTTGAAGAGTCCACCGTGAAAGAAGTTAAATCAGTGCTGACATAAGTGTCCGTCGTGCCACTTTGTAATCTGTCCACGACAAGAACAATCTCGTCGCCCGCACGTGCTGTCAGCATAAAATTACTAATTTCATAGCCTGTGTTAAAACTAATTGTTTGGAAAGTGTCACTTCCCGCTCGCTTAATTTTAAGTGACCTCACGATGTCACCCACAGCAAGCCCAATCTCACTTGCAATTGAATTTTCACCCACCAAATCAACTGTTATGTCTGCGGATTTATTGTTTGTGAAATTCTCTGAATTATAAGTATTTGTTGGGTTTAGGTCGTATGAAGAAAATCCAATGACATATTTGTGGACTCCCACACTATTATCTTCGGCTAATTCATCAAAATTTTGTTCATAGAAATAAACTATATTTTCCACAACATTTTTGACATTACTTGCCAAAATGGCGTTTGCAACATTTTCAATTGCCACACTCGAATATTTTGCGTTTGTAATACCAATGAGATTTCCGTTTATGTCGAACACTCCGCCACCGCTGTTTCCGCCATTAATGGCAGCATCAAGCCTCAAACAAGGAAGAGTTCTGTCTTCTCCAGCGATGGAAACGCTCACCATTTCCCTGTCCACACTGACAACCCCGCTTGTGACCGCGATGCCCTCTCCCAAAGGATTGCCAATTGCAATTGCCGTCGTCCCCGGTTGAAGATTTGTCGTGTCTGCAAAAGTCACTGTCTCTGCGTCTGTTGCGTTTAATCTGGTGAAATATTCTCCAGTCACTTTAAGGACTGCAATATCATAGTCCGCACTGCCTCCAACATATTCTGCCATATAAAACTTATTTCCATAGTTATATTCACTTTCCATTGTGACTCCAACTGTTTCCGCGCCATAAGTGTAAAAATATATATCCGTTGCAGGAGCATATGTTGTCGTTGAGTCAACTGTTGTCGAAAGCACGACCACGTGATAGTTTGTTATAATATAGGCAAATTGTTCCTCTTCGTTAATTTCATAGATGACTCCAGCCCCAGAGCCGTCCTCTGTGTAGACACTAACCACTTGATTTAGACACTTTGCAGACACTTGTTGCACTGCCGTCGAACTAGCAGAACTTGTCACAGTAGCCAAATAGTCCGCCATAAAATCCTCATAACCAGCGGAATCCTCTGTGTATTCTCCCAAAGAAACGCCAAGATTAAACAAACTTTGTGCGGACAAATCTTCAATGTTTGAATCGTCAACAACAAACAAACTTACCAGCCACGAAACAACATCATCATCGTAACCATTTTCAACCGCAATTTCATAGGCAGACTTGCCTTCAACAATAAGACTTGCGAGCCACTCCTCTTCAGTGCCTTCAAAATCATTCGCAACCGCAATTTCATAGGCAGACTTACCTTTCAAACTTTCAAGCCATTCTGCTTCAGTGCCTTCAAATTCATTTTCAACCGCAATTTCATAGGCAGACTTACCTTCAACAATAAGACTTGCGAGCCATTCTTCTTCAGTCCCCTTAAAACCATAACTGACTGCGATTTGATATGCCGTCACAGCGTTTGAAGTTGAGCAACCATAAAAGACCAGCCCAACGCAAAAAAAGATGACTGTGATATATATGTATTTAAAAATTTTTTTCATTTATCCTTTCTCCCGTCGATGAGTGACTCAGTCTTTTTTTGTTGGATTTTGAATTGCGTCTTTCACTAATTTTTCAATTTCCTCGCACACCTGCGGATTTTTCTCAAGATAAACTTTCACATTTTCTTTTCCTTGAGCAATTTTTTCGCCTTTATATGCAAACCAAGAGCCACTTTTGTCAATAATATTATGTTCCACTGCCAAATCTAATATGCACCCCACGTTTGAAATGCCCTTGCCATAAATAATGTCAAATTCAGCAGTCTTAAAAGGTGGCGCAAGTTTGTTTTTAACCACTTTAATCCTAGTTCGATTGCCCACCATATCGCTTCCCTCTTTGATGGTGTCGATTTTTCTGACGTCAAGTCGAACGCTTGCGTAAAATTTGAGAGCCTTTCCGCCTGTTGTCGTCTCTGGTGAACCAAACATAACGCCGATTTTGTCGCGAAGTTGATTGATGAATACAACGCAAGATTTACTTTTGTTTGTTATGCCTGCGAGTTTTCTCAAAGCCTGACTCATAAGTCTTGCTTGCAGTCCCATAAAACTATCGCCCATCTCACCCTCAATCTCCGCTTTTGGAGTGAGTGCAGCCACAGAATCGACGACAACGATGTCAAACGCACCGCTTTTCACAAGCGTTTCACAGATGTCAAGTGCCTGCTCGCCATTGTCGGGTTGAGAGACATAGAGTTCATCGAGGTCAACGCCAAGATTGCCCGCATAAACGGGGTCCAAAGCATGTTCCGCATCGATAAACGCCGCTGTTCCTGAAAGTTTTTGTGCCTGTGCAATGAGGTGCAAAGCAACGGTTGTCTTCCCAGAAGATTCTGGCCCATAAATCTCAATAATTCTGCCACGAGGCACTCCGCCAATGCCCAGAGCACTGTCGAGAACCAAACACCCAGTGGGAATGACGTCTACTTTTTCCATTGGCTGTTCGCCAAGTTTCATAATGCAACCTTTGCCAAATTGTTTTTCAATCTGCAAAATTGCCTGTTCAACATTTTTTTCCTTATCCATAATTTTTCCTTTTATATTCGTCAAATTTTATAATTAGATTATAGCATTATAAAAAATTTTCTCAAAAGAAAAAATCAAATTTTATAAAAAATTATCAAACTTTTGTTCTACATTCAAACATTTTCACAAAACAGTTTTTCCAAATGAAAAGTCGTTTTGTTTCAATTTCTTTATGAGTTCAAAAAAGATTGCATTTGTCGCCATAATAATCTTTTGTTTTCTGTTTCCGCTCACCTTTTTGGTGAAAATATGAAGTCCGTCCCTGTTTCCGATGGCAAAAGTTAAGTTCCCAGCCGTCACATCTCCGCAATTTGCAACCACGACATCGGCAGACGAATTTTCAAGCACTCCCATTGCCATTTGATATGCAATCTCGCCAAAATCTAGTGTTGCACGATTAAAGATTTCCTTTTCGACACCCAAAATTTTTATCTTTGAATCGTTTGAGATTGTAACATAACTTTCCTGCAAAATGCTTTCTGTCCCCTCCAAAGTTTGAGAAAGTGTGGCACTCATATTCCCCGCAGTGAAATCTTCTGCAAAGGCAATCTTCTCTTTGTGAAGCGACAAAAGAGAGAAAATGTATTGAGGCATCGACTCATCTTTTTCGGCATAGACATATGGCAAAATCTTTTCAAACACACTCTTAACAAAGTTGTCGGCATAGTCTTTGCGCGTTGATTTTGGAATTCTTATGATAATCTCACCCGAGAGCAAATATTCACCACAAACTACTTCAATGCTTAATTTGTTTTTGATAAAATCTTTAAGAAGAAGTTGCATTTCGCCACTTTTAAGTCCAAAAGTTTTCATCACAAAAGTGGAAGACTCGTTTCCCACAGACTTCAAAATGTATGGCAAAACAGAGGAAAAAAACATTTGATAAAGTTCATCGTGCCTCAAAGGAAGCAAAAAAATAGCCTTGCCGTTCTTTTCGCACAAGCAACCCTGAAAAGGGCTGAATGGGTTTTTAATTGTCCTTGCACTTTCAGGCATTTGTGCATAAGCACCGTCTTCTTTTTTGAGCGGAATATTCTGAGATTTTGAATATTCGTCAATGTTAAACTTCGCAAAAGTGCTGTTTATCATCTTACATTCAAGCAGGTCGCAAAGCAATTTTTTGCACATATAAATTTTTTCAAACTCGTTTTCACACAAAAGAAGAACGCAATCGCTTTTCTCCATAAAAGAAACAAGCATTGAATTGACAACACCACTATTTGCACTCACCATTTGGTTACAAACGACTTCCTGCCCATTTTTGTGCAAAGAAGAAGAAATTAAACTGACAGTGTCATTTTTCTCATTTGAAACAATCTCACTGTTTGAAACGGCAATAATTGAAATCTTCATTAATTTTCCTTAAAAACTTCTTTATATTTTAAAAGATAATGCACTCCTGATAGAACTGTGCAAACGACAGTCACAAAGAGTGACAAGTAACAAACAACTGAAAAAATTGTGTTTAATGTCGTGCCAAGAATGGCTGGATTATCAATGAAAAAACTAAAAATCATAAACAAAAATATTGCAAAGAATTGCACGGTTGCTTTCACTTTTCCCCACATATCGGCTGAAATTATGACATTTTTGCCTGCCCCTAGTTGCCTTAAAGCACTGACAATAAGTTCCCTTGAAATGACAATGACAAGGGCGATAACTCCAAATGGATTTGCAATAGTGCCGTCAACGACAATAAGCACAAGCCCCGCAATCACAAACATTTTGTCGGCAATAGAGTCGAGAAAAGTTCCAAGGAGTGTGATTTGATTGTTTTTCCGTGCAAGATGCCCGTCTAAATAATCAGTTAAAATACCGACAACAAAAAGCAAACCTGCAATCAATTTCCCTGCAAAAATAAAACTGGACGAAAGATAAAAAAAGATGACAAATGGAATAAGAATAATCCTTGAAATTGTAATTTTGTTTGGTAAATTCATAATGTTTTCCTTTTAATATGTTGCAAATTTTTCCGTTTTACCGATGAAATATCCTTTGTCATAGTCGACAATTTCCACGTCCACAAAAGAACCTATCGTAATTTCCCTTTTGGAAGTAAAGAGGATTTCAAAATCAATGTCTGGTGCACAAAAGTAGCTTCTTCCCACATAAAAGTTATGTTTAGAGTCATAACTGTCGCACAAAACTTTAAAAGTCTGCCCCACAAGTGAGAGGTTATTTTCTATCGCAATCTTTTCTTGCACACTTTGAACAATTTTAAGTCGCTTGTCTTTGATTTTCTCGCTAATTTGATTTTTCATATCAAAAGAAGCGGTCCCTTCTTCCCTTGAATATTTGAAAAACCCTACATTATCCAGTTTATACTCTTTCAAAAATTCGCACAACTCTTTGAAGTCCTTTTCAGTTTCACCAGGGAATCCCACCATAAAAGTGGAACGAATTTTGATGTCGTCCATCTCATTTCTAAGTTTTGTGATGAGTGTGATTATATCTTTTTTTGTTTCTCGCCTGCGCATATTTTTAAGGACGTTGTCGCTCACATGCTGAAAAGGAATGTCGATATAGTTGATAACTTTTGCACTGTCTTTAATCTCTTTTATGAGTTCGTCGCTCACAGAGTCAGGATAGCAATAGAGCAGTCTTATCCAACTTAATTTTTTGATTTTTTCCAGTTCTTTAAGAAGTTTCACTAAGTTTTCTTTTCCGTTTTTATCACAACCATAACGCGTCACATCTTGTGCAACGAGAATGATTTCTTTCACTCCCTTTTCGCACAGAAGACTCGCCTCTTGCACAAGTTCATTCATTGGCAAAGACTTGTAGTTCCCACGAATAAATGGAATTTTGCAGTAAGCACACCTGTTGTTGCACCCGTCGGCAATTTTAAGATAGGCAAAGTGGTGCGGAGTCGTCAGTTTTCTCGCAATGTCCTCATTAATCCTAAAAAATTCTTGCCCATAAAGTCCAAAAATAATGTCGTCAATCTTGTTATAATCTTTCTCTAAAACAACGGCGTCGATGTCTGACATTCTTTCCCTTAGTTTTTCACCTTCAAGAAAACCTAAACAACCGGTGACGACGAGTTTTTGCAAATTTGAAGATTGTTTTAATTTAGCCATTTCAAGGATAATCTTTTGCGCTTCATCTCTTGCCGAGATTAAAAAAGCACAGGTGTTCACAATGATAACATCTGCAATGTTTTTGTCGCCCACGAACTCAAACTCTTCATACGCCGACAAAATTGTAATCATTTTTTCCAAATCAACTCTGTTTTTATCGCAACCGAGAGATATAAATCCAATTTTTTTGTGAAATTTTTCTTTTGTCATCGCACACCTATTTTAATCCGTAATATTTGTTATAATCTTCCATTGTCATATAAACTGCACGAGGTTTACTGCCGTCTGAACTTGAAATAAATCCTGCACGCTCCATTTGGTCGATTATTTTTGCCGCGCGTTGAAATCCGAGTCCAAATCGTCTTTGAAGCATTGATGTGGACGCTTGCCCAACTTCAATCACATGCTTTAATGCGTCGGACATAATCGAGTCGGCAGTTTGAAGATTGCCACCATATGAACCGTCAAAATTTTTAGCACCGTTTTCGCTGTTAATATTTTTTTCAACATTATCGTCATAACTTAAACTATTATTTTCTTTAATGAAATCAACGACTGCTCTCACCTCTGGGGTATCCACAAAAGCGCCTTGCACCCTGACAGGTTCTCCGTCACTTGGAGCATAAAGCATATCGCCACGTCCCAAAAGTTTCTCCGCACCACCTTGGTCAAGAATGGTCTTTGAGTCCATAAAATTAGTCACAGCAAACGCGATTCTTGTCGGCAAATTAATCTTAATGCTCCCCGTAATGACGTCCACAGTGGGTCTTTGAGTGGCAAGAATGATATGAATTCCAGCGGCACGTGCCTTTTGAGTCAAACGAATAATTTTTTCTTCCAAATCTTTTTTGTTTGTCGTGATGACAAGGTCGGCAAGTTCATCGACAATAAGCACGATATATGGCAATTTTGGCTTTCTTTTATTCAACACATCGCTTTGCATATTATATTCGTTTATACTCTTAACAAAACACGCTTGAAACACCATAAATCGCCTTTCCATCTCGTTTATGAGCCAGTCAAAAGCATTGAGTGCCTTTTTAGGCTCTGTGATTACTTTTGGCATCAAAAGATGAGGGAGATTGTTATACACTGCAAATTCCACTCTCTTTGGGTCGACTAAAATTAGCCTTAAATCTTCGGGGCTAGTCCTAAAAATCAAACTCAAAATGAGGGCATTCAAGCAGACGCTTTTGCCACTGCCAGTCGAACCTGCCACCAGCAAATGAGGCATTTTCGCCAGATTACAACAATAGACAGTGCCGTCCACGTCTTTGCCAAGAGCGAAAGTGAGTGGCGACTTTGCTTCCATAAATTTATCACTGCGAATAATATCTTTAAGACCCACGATATCCACTTTATTGTTTGGCACTTCAATCCCAACGGCACTTTTGCCTTTGATTGGGGCTTCAATTCGAATGTCACTTTTTGCAGCAAGGGCAAGGGCAATGTCCGAAGAGTGCATCTGAATTTTCTTCACAGGAATTCCCACTGGCATATGCATCTCATATCTCGTCACGGCTGCCCCACGGCAGACATTTTCCACTTTGGCAGGGATTCTAAATTCTTCAAGAACTTTTTCGAGTGCTTCAATGTTTTTAGCATGGTCAGTTTCAAAATCTTCTTCATTTTTATATGTTTTCAAAAGTTCAAAAGACGGCGAAATATAGTTTGAGTCATATCTAAAATCTGGCTCTTCAACTTTTTGTTTTTCGCTCCCACCGCCCAAAACATCGTAGTTAAACTTTCTCTGCGACATATTTTTAGCGCTCAAAATGTCACTGTCTTCAAAATTTTCGTCATTAAAATCTTTTTCTTTAACAAATCTTTCGCTTGCATTTTCGTCTTCATCATCTGTTTTGTCATTCACAGAAAAATTCACAGGGTTGAGCGGGCTCATTTTTCTCACATTTTCGTTTGGCTTAATAAAGTCATCTTCAATGTCAAATTCGTCGGCAATAAAATCTTTCTCAGGCTCAATCCCAAAGGAATTTGTGTCACTGATTTCATCGTCTGGCTCGCTAATTTTGTTTAATGAAGGCTCGTCGAAACGGCTCACCGCGTGCAAGTGCTTTTGTTCAAACAACTTCATTTTTTCTTTATAATCATCATAATTTTCAGCATTTATAATTGGGTTTTCATTCACATTGTTTTTGTCTTGAATGATATTCATATATTTTCTATTTTCGTCTATGATAGGGTTTGGTTTTTTGTCAATCTTTTGGTCGTCATAGACAAACTTTTGAGGTCTATTGGAGGACACTGCCCTGTTGCTCCAATTTTCATTATTATCATCAACTTTATTTCCAAAGAGCCTGCTTTTTGGAGTTGACTTTTCTTCCTCTTCAAAATTTTCGACATCTTGCTCTTTTGAAAGCCCCAGTTTTTTCTTTGCAACATCAACTTCCTTACTTTTTTCAGCGGTGTCTTTAATAAATATGTCGTCTTCTGCAGTGTTTATTTTTGGAATTTGTGTTTCTTGCTCCACTTTTTCTGTCACAATTTCTTTTTTAGGGAAAAATTGAAGTTCCTCGTCCACAAAATTTTCATATTTTTTGTATGGCACTTTCTGCGTTCTTTTTTGTTTAAGCATATCTAAATAGGAAAACACAAAATAGAGAGCAATGACAAATGCAATGGCATATATAATCACACCCGCCATATCGTGCAAAAGGCTCATAAGCGGAAAAGTGAAAAGTCCAACAAACAACCCGCCGGGAGTGTAGAGCGAATGATAGCACGAGAGAAGATATTCGCCATAGGAGAGTTCCCTCGAGCCAAATCCAGTGAAAATGATGTGCAAAACACACACAAAGAAGAAAAAAACAAGCATTATATAAATCGTATATCTAAATGTATAGACAAATCTTTTCCCCAAAGTCAAAGCGACTCCAAAAAAGAGCGAAAAAAGAAGAATAGGAAAAATCATAAGCCCGAAAACACCTAGAAGAAAAGCCCTTACATCACTTAAAATGTTAAAAATCGAAAACACAAGCAAAACACAAGAAATGACAATCATTGTTATTCCCATTTGTCTTTTTGTGCTGACAGAAATCCCGCTTTTTCTTTCCTCTTCCATCTTAAAAGTTAACCTCTCAAAATTATTTTAGAACAAATTTATTTAGAATTATAACACATCTTTTAAGCAAGTCAAAATCGTTATAAAAATTTTCAAACAAAAATCTATTAAAGAAACTACTTAAAAATATCAAACAATGTTTTGTCGATATTTTTGGTCACCACAGTCCCCACCATATGTGAATAGTCAAAGCCGTCTTTGAGGACTTCATTGACATTTTCTTTTGTAAGACTTTCAATCTCACGAATAGTGCTGTCCATAGTCAAAATTTTATTAAAACTGAGCATATTTGTGGCGTTTCTTCTGGTGACGGTTGCACCCTCTTCATTTGCAGAAACAATGAGACTTTTTGACAGTATTTTCGCCATTTCAAGTTCTTCGTCCGTAACGCCTTTTGCCACAAATTTATCTATTTCTTTTTTGATAAGAGCAAGGGCAATTTTAGCGTTATTTTCAGTCGTCCCAAAAGAGATTGTGTTTACACCCCCAAATATATTACGGTCATTTGAGCAGTTAATGCTATACACGAGCGCTTTTTCCTCTCTCACTTTTTGAAACAGTCTGGAACTCGCCGCCCCGCCAAAAATTAAAGAATAGATAAAATTTGCTTTAACATTTTTATCAAATATATTTGGAGTCGGAAATCCCAAAATAATTTGAGTTTGTTTGACATCTTTTTTGATAAAAGAAAACACTTTTTTAGGGATAATGATATTTCCCTCTTGCTTTTTCTCCACCTCACTCTTGTCTTTAAATCTATTAGAAATATATTTTTTTATCAGTTTTTTCACATAACTTTTTCTAAAACACCCGCTCACAGAAACGACAATCTTGTTTGCAACATAGTGCGTTTTCACATAAGAAACAATCTCTTTGTTGTTGATTTTCATTAAAGTTTTTTTAGAGCCAAGGACAGAACTTTCATAAGGAGTGCCAGCATAAAAATCCTTGCAGAATCTTTCATACAACACACTTTCAGGAGAGTCTTCGTGCATTTCAATCTCTCTGAAAACAACCTTCCTCTCTTTGTTAATGTCCGCTTGCTTATAGTTTGACTCAAAGACAATCTGCGACAAAATGTCGAATGCTGTCTCAATTTTTTCTGGCAAAGTTGTTCCAAAAAACTGAGT
The DNA here is from genome assembly GCA_009929275.1 of Clostridia bacterium. Lineage (GTDB taxonomy): Bacteria > Bacillota > Clostridia > Christensenellales > UBA1242 > UBA7862. The sequence continues at coordinate 22,569 of SAAW01000004.1, read as the reverse complement.
GTAAAGTTTGCTTGTCACGGCATTGACATCAATGCCATTGTTTTCCAAAACAACCATAATGTCTTTCGCCGAAAGTTTGTCTGTGCCCTTAAAATTCAAATGTTCCACAAAATGCGAGATGCCACTTTGGCTGTCACTTTCGTCCTTACTTCCTGCGTCCACGGCAATCATCAGCGATGCTGGTCTGTTTTTAGAAAGTTTTTGAAACACCAACCTAAGCCCACTTTCATACGTTTTGCAATATTCTTTCACTTGTCACCTCAATTAAAATAATTATATCAAATAAAGCCGTTTTCAAAAATTGTTTTTATATTCTTTTTTGAATTTACCAAAATATTTTTGCTTTTCGAAATTAAAACAAATCATCTCTAATTATTGCCAATTTTAATTGAAACTGTGTCAAATTTTTTGCTATCCCCCAAGGGCGTCCGTCACAGTCGTGAGCACGAGCCCTTTTTCTTTTAAAGTGGTGATGATTTCTTGCAGTGCCTCTGCTGTTTTTTGGGTTGGGTGCATTAAAATTAAATCTCCCCCCACAGTGTTTTTTGTTGCACGCTGAAAAATCAATTCGCTGTCTTTATCTCGCCAATCAATCGTGTCATGCGTCCACATAATTGTCTTATAACCCAAACTTTCTGCCACTGAAAGCACCTTGTTATTATAACTGCCCGACGGCGGAGCAAACAAATCCATTTCGACGTCTGCCACACTTTTGACAAGTTCTTGTGTCATATAAATCTCGTCGATATTTTGCTGTGTTGAGATTGTGGCTTGGTCTTTATGATGATAGCCGTGATTGCCAATCTCGTGTCCGTCTAGGACGATTTTTCTTAACATTTCATTGTTTTTCGCAACCCAATAGCCACCCACAAAAAAAGTTGTTTTAACGTCGTTAACTTTTAAAACTTCAAGCATTTCGTCCAAATATTCCGTGCCCCAATAGACATTTATCATCAAACTCACCTTGTTTGAACTTTTATCTCCATAATGATATGGCGCCGTCGCAGTTGAAAAAGCCTCTGTCACAATGGGTGCAAAAAAAGACAGACTCATCACGCAAAAAGCAGTGACAATCAAAATGAGATTGCAAGTAAAATTCACAAATTTTTTTTCATTATGGACACAAAATCCAAAAGTTTTCATACTTAATCATATGCAAAAAATTGATAAATAAGACTTTTTTTCACAAATAAAAAAGAGATGACTAATCACCTCTTTTTGAATTTTAATTTTAAAGTTTTTCCACAAGTTTAAGGTCAACTCTGCCCTTTTCGTCCACTTTAATCACTTCCACTTTCACAGTGTCGCCAATATTGACAACATCAGTCACTTTTTCCACTCTTTCCTTTGAAAGTTTGGAGATGTGAACCATTCCATCTTTGCCCGGAGCAAGTTCCACAAAAGCGCCAAATTGCATTATTCTCACCACTTTTCCAGTGTAGATTTTGCCCACTTTGACGTCCTCTGCGATGCTCAAAATGATGTCTTTTGCCATTTTTGCTTTTTCTGCGTCAGGTGTTGCGATGAAGACTTTTCCGCTGTCATCGATGTCAATCTTCACGCCAGTTTCTTCAATTATCTTGTTGATGACTTTTCCGCCAGAGCCAATAACTTCTCTAATCTTGTCTGGGTCGATGTCAAAAGAAATTATCTTTGGCGCATATTTAGAAAGTTCCTCTCTTGGCTCTTTTATTGTTTCAAGCATAATCTTCAAAATGTGATGTCTGCCCTCTTTTGCTTGGTTTAAAGCAGTTGTCAAAATATTTTTGTCAATGCCCTTAATTTTTATGTCCATTTGAATGGCAGTGATACCTTTTTCAGTGCCTGCAACTTTAAAGTCCATATCTCCTAGAAAATCTTCCATTCCTTGAATGTCGCTCATAACTGCAACTTTCTTGCTATCTATGTCTTTGATAAGTCCCATTGCGATGCCTGCCACAGGTGCTTTAATCTTAACACCTGCGTCCATTAATGAAAGGGTTGATCCGCAAACGCTTGCCATAGACGACGAGCCGTTTGAACTCAAAACTTCACTGACGAGTCTTAGTGCATATGGAAATTCATCTTCATTTGGAATAACAGGAAGAAGTGCTCTTTCAGCAAGTGCTCCGTGTCCAATCTCACGCCTGCCTGGAGTTTTGAGTTGTCTTGCTTCGCCAGTTGCATATGGTGGCATATTGTAGTGATGAACATATCTCTTTGCTTCTTCGTCGTCAAGCCCTTCCAGTTTTTGAACTTCCGACATTGTCCCTAAAGTGCAACAGTTGAGAACTTGAGTTTGTCCACGAGTGAACACAGCACTGCCATGAACACGAGGAAGAACCCCTACTTCGCACCAAATTGGGCGAATTTCATCAAGTTTTCTGCCGTCTGGTCGAACACTTTTGTTCAAAATCTTATCTCTAACTTTTTCTTTTGTCATATGATAGAGAACATCTGCAACCATTTTCTCTTCTTCGGGGAATTTTTCAGCAAAATGTTCCAAAACTTCAGCGTTTAATTCGTCTTGTCTTTGTTGTCTTTCTTGTCTGTCAAATGTGTCGAGTGCGTGAGAGAGTTTTTTGTCGGCATAGGCACGCACAGCCTTGTCAATCTCTGGGGTTGGGACAAAGAGTTTCAAATCCGTTCTTTTTTCTTTGCCAATCTTTTTGACAATGTCTTCTTGGAAAGCCACCAATTTTTTAATCTCTTCGTGTCCAAACATAATTGCGTCGAGCATTTCTTGTTCGCTGACTTCATTTGCACCTGCTTCCACCATTAAAATGGCATCTTTTGTTCCGCCGACTGTAACACTCATTGTGCTTTTTTCTTTTTCAGAAAGTGTTGGGTTGATGACATATTTTCCGTCAACCTTCCCCACAATGACACTTCCTGTTGGACCTGCAAAAGGAATGTCTGAAATTGAAACTGCAATACTTGAAGCAACCATTGCAATCACTTCTGGAGCAAAATCTGGGTCAACAGAAAGTGCTGTGCAAACAACTGCCACATCATTATAAAAACCTTTTTGAAAAAGAGGCCTTAACGGTCTGTCGATAAGTCTTGATGTCAAAATTGCTTTGTCGCTTGGACGCCCTTCTCTTTTTTTAAATCCGCCGGGAATTTTCCCAACTGAATACATCTTTTCTTCAAAATCCACGCCCAGAGGGAAGAAATCTATCCCGTCTCTTGGGCTCTGTGCCATAGTCACACTGCACTGGACAATAGTCTCTCCATATTGCACCCAACAAGTGCCATTTGCCTGTTCACTGTATTTTCCTGTCTTCACAGTGAGTTCACGACCACCTACAGTCGTTTTAAAAATATTTTCTTTCACTTTTTTCTCCTAATAATTGTTTAATTATAACCCAACAAGCCCTCAATTCAAACTAATATTTTTAAACTTGGGCAAATTGTTATTTGAAACAAAATAAAAAAACGGGCAAAAAGACAAATTTTTATCTTTAAACCCGCTATTTAGTTTTTTATCTTATTTCAAGTTGTTTTTTGATTTCTCTAAACTTGTTTATATCTTGCTTTTCAAGATATTTCAAAAGAGCCTTTCTGTGTCCAACCATTTGCAAAAGTCCACGGCTGGAATGTTTGTCATTCTTGTTGACTTTGAGATGTTCTGTCAAATGCCTGATTCTCTCTGTGAGGATTGCAATTTGAACTTCTGTCGAACCGGTGTCTTTCTCGCTTCTTGCAAAAGTGTTGATAATTTCTTGTTTTTTAGTCTTATCCATTTTTCTCTCCCTTATTAAAATTTGCCATAAACAAAGAAAGTCGTTATAGAGAGTAAAACGCGAACCCCTTTGTTTAGGTATGTGAAAATATTACTCTAAAAAAATAAATTTGTCAACTATTAAAAAATTTTCGCTGTAAAGATTTTTTAAAGATTAATAATATATTAAAAATATATTAAAAATAATTAATTATGACTATTATAAATATTATTTTATTTGGTTGCATTAAGAAAAAGAGAAACGGAATTGTAAAAATTTGAATTTGTAAGTTGCGACACAACTTTTTTGTTTTCCTTCAAAGTGTAGATCCCAAGTTCGCTTTCCACTTCAAAAATATTAAGTTCAATGAACACATAAAAACAAAAAATGAACTGCTTATATTCCAAACGTTTGCTTTCAAGGCACAAGATTCTAAATAAATCGGCATCACCATAATAACTCGATTGTTTTGAAGCAAAATTACTCAGAAGCCTAAAATATTCGCCAAAAATAACCCTGTCTGTTTGAAGATTATTAAAAATACTTTTTTCCACTTTTTTGTCTTTTGGAATGAATTGTATGGCGTTTGTCACCTTTGCAACTTTGCCAAGATAGCCTTTGTTTAAAATGGCGTCCAAAAAGACAATTCGCTTGTATGCCGAAAAATTATTAAAGTTTGAAGGCGAGATGACAATACTGTTAATCCCACTGTTTGAAATGACTTCATACATATAATGTTGCAATTTTATGTCCTTAAAGTTAGAACAAAATTCCTTATATGAAGCATAACTAAAACATACAAATAAAGTGCCAAAAAATTCCTCTTTTGCCATCTTCACGAAATTTTGCAAATCGTTTTTCGCATATGTTTTTGTCCTTTTCACAGTTTCATTTGAATAGAAAAGTTGTTTGAGATATTCTCCGCAAAGCATACTATTATTTTTAGGCTTCAAAAGTTCTCCTGTGGTTATATTTTTTGCCACACCTTTGAGATATTTTTTGTTTCTAAAAGCACTTTCTTGAAGTTCAACTTGGATTTGTTTTGTGCTTGCATTTTTCAAAAGAGGCAAATATTTATAAGAATTAAACGCAACAATATTTATACCACCAGCATTAATTGTGATGTGATTTAGGTGCTTTGGCATCGGTGCAAAAGTCGCTTTTTCGCTCAAAGTCAAGTTAATCAAAGGCTTTTTGTTATTGCAACCGCAAGGCTCCAAAAGTTCCAAGTCCTCCACAAATTTTTCGTTCACCTGCTCGGGCTTTAAGTCGAGGTCATAGTTTTCAATTAAGACAAAATCTTTCGGCTCATAATGCTCGTTTAAAAATTTATTAAGATTGGCAAGAAAGGGAGCAAAATTACTTTTTTTAATCGTCAAACCCGCTGCCATTTTATGCCCACCAAAAGCCTCTAACACCTCTTTTAGACTGGAAATTGCAGAGAAAATATCGATGTCATTAACACTTCTCGCACTGCCTTTGAGTTCTTCACCCAAGTCCTGAAAAAGAATGGTGGGTCTGTTAAATTCATTTGCCACCTTTGCCGCCACAATGCCCAAAATCCCGCTGTCCCATTTTTTGCCCGAAAGGACAATGGAATTGTAGTTTGCAATATTAATTTTAGAAAGTTTTTTCTTCACATCGTCATAGACTGTGTTGCAAAGTGACTGCCTTGCAAGATTGAGTTCGTTCAAATTTTCAATGGTGTTTTTGAGCAAAATTGTGTCGTCTTTAATGTAGAGTTTGAGTGCAACTCCCGCGTCGCCCATTCTGCCTGCTGCATTTATTTTTGGCGATAGTTTAAAGGCAATATCTGTCGACGAAGCAGACAAAGGAAGTTTGTTTTCCTCAAAAAGCATCTTAATTCCCTTTGGCAGATTATGCTCAAAATCTCTCATTCCAAGTTTCACAATTGCCCTGTTTTCGTCCACAAGCGGAACAATGTCGGCAATGGTTGCAATGGCAGAAATACCAAGATATTTTTTGGCTTCATCGAGTCCGCAAAGAGCCTGAACAATCTTGAAAGCAAGCCCCGTCCCACAGAGAAATTTGAAAGGATATTTTTGTCCGTCAAGTTTTGCATTCACAACAATTGTGTCTGGAATTTTGTCTGGAATGTCGTGGTGATCGGTGATTGCAATCTCAATGCCAAGCGTTTTTGCAAACTCCACTTCATTATAGCAAGAAATTCCGCAGTCAACAGTGATGATGAGAGCAGGGTTAAACTTCTCTTTAATTATTAAAAGAGTTTCGTTTGTCAGCCCATAGCCGTCGATATATCTATTTGGCAAAAAATAATCCACATAAAAATTTTGTGATGAAAAATATTTGATTAAAATGGCACTTGCACTCACTCCGTCCACATCATAATCGCCAAAAATAAGCACTTTTTCATTATTTTTCATTGATTTTTCAATTCTCTTCACAAGTCTGTCCATATCGTTTAGCAAAAATGGGTCATAAAAAATACTGTCCTTTGGGTTCAAAAAGTTGTCAATCTCGCTTTTCGAACGAAATCCCCGCTTGTTTAACAGTTCCATAACAAGTGGAGAAATGTTATATTCATTTTCTTTCATATAGCTTTATTTTACCACAAAAAATCAGAAAACACAATAAAGTCAATATCATTTTATAATTAAACGCAAAAAAAATTTATATTTCTATTGCGTTTTTTAAGTGCAAAATAAAAATAAATAAGAAAACGCGAAAAAAAAGAGGTTTTACTCTCTTTTAAATTTCTTTTAAAAATTATTTTTATAAAAATAAAGTTACTTATCTTCCTTAATCTCAATCACTTTGGCGGATTTGTCTTCGTCGTTTGTCTCAATCTCATTTTCACCTTTTTTGATTTCAATTTCATTAGACTTTTTTTCAGTTAAATTATTGTTTGATTTGATTGTTTTTGAAGTTTTCATAGCGTTTGTTAACTTTGAAAATTCTTGATTTCTATTGAAAAAGGCAAAGAATGCAGGCATCACAAATATGTGTGAAGCGAACACGACGACCATTCCAACAAGACTGCCCAGGGCGACATACATAATGGAACCATAGGAAATCAGCCCGATGATGACAAGACCAACAAATGTGCAAATCGTCATAACAAAATTCTTTTTTAAATTCTCTGTCACAACCATATTTGCAATCTCACGAGTTGAAATGTCGGCGAATTGACTATCTTTCATTTTTTCTTTTATGTTTAAAGCGAAGTCTGCACTGAGATAAACACTCACAGAAAGAGCAAGTCCCATCACTACAAAAATGTATGAATTAATCTCCACTCTTGCGATGGCAATGAATGCAAGCGTCAACACAACATCGAAAAGTCCCGCGAAGAACATAGAAAGTGCCCCCGCAAGTTTCAGACGGAAAAGGGCATAAATCATTAAAATTGTGAGAGCAAAAAGCAAAGTTGAGAGAGTCACCAAAAATTCGTCGCTTGAAATAAATGAATCAATTGTCGAAGTCCTGCGAGTTAAATCATAGTTGTCGTCCAAAATTGCGATGACATTTTCGTCCGCCACAAAGTTTGCATATGTTTCGCTGGCATTAAATTCTTCGTTGATTGCAAGACGAATGTTTTGAAGAGTTAGTTGCGAAGTTTTCTCAAAAGTGATGATAAAACTCTTTGTTCCAAAATCTCCCTGCACTTGAAATGAGTTGACGGAAACATCGTTTTCTTGCAAAATTTCATTTATTATGCTAGACGCTTCGTTGAGTTCAGTTTCGTCTTCAATGTCAACATTTGAAACAGCAAAATCAACGACAAGTTGAGTGCCCCCATTAATGTCCACATTTGCTCTGAATCCATAAAATCCGACAACGACACCTGCAAGCACAACAAGTGCAAAACAAACTGTTAAAATTGGCTTGATAAACGACAGAAAATCGCGTTTTTTAGAGGAATTAGATTTCATTTTTCACTTCCTCCCTTTTCAAATTGTAATAAGTCTTTTTGGTGCTGTTAATGACGAGATAGGAACTGCTCATTCCCTTCAAAGCCACAAACAAAACGAAATAGTTCACAAATAATCCCACAAAAAGTGCCGTGGAGAAAGCCATTAAAGCAGTTGAACCGACTATATATAAAACTGCACAAAACAGCAGAAGGAAAATATATCTTTCAAGTGTTGGAAGCACGCTCTTTCGAAAAGCGGTGTTCACACTGTTTGTTATTTTCTTTCCCAGCGAATATTCCTTCTTAATTCGCTCAAAAATCCCAATGATATTGAAAAATAAAATAGAGAAAGTAAACAACACTCCCATAAGCCCGTTGATGTCAATCAAAACAAGCGGAATGCTTTGGAGCAAAAACGCATAAATCACAATGAAAATGAGCATTGCAACCGTTGCCAAGACGCCAAGCATTCTATATTTTAAAATAAGATAGATGACGCAAGCGACAAAAAGAGTTAAGAGAGATAGGGAAAGCATTGCTTTCACATTCCCAAAAAATACTCCTGTTCCTGTGTTTAGCCCGCTTGTCACAATGTCGTCCACAATTGTTGAAAGTTCAAAAGGTTTCGCAAGGGCATTCACTTGAATTTGTAATGCTTTTGCCGACGCTTGTGAAGTGGCATAGAGAGTCAAACTAGATTGAGATTGGGTTAACGAAAATCCGCTTGAATTGTAGACTGTGCCGTTAATATACATATATAAACTTCCACTATTGTCAACAATGCTTTGAGTTAGTTCTTTGAAAAGTTCTTGCCCATCTTCTGAAAATTCAATGGTCACAGGCCAAACATCTTTGCCGTCACTCACAAGTGAAGTCCCAACTGAGCAACTTTTGATATATTCCTCTGTGACACTGCCCTCTGCGTCAAATTCACTGCTACTGCTGTTAAAACTAATCCCGTTTTCACCAGCAATTATCGTCTGCAAATCATAACTTGACCCACCCGAAGAAAGAAGCGCCGTCATCTCACTGTCATCATAGTGAGAAACCTCGATTCGCACAGTGTCGCCTTGTCTTGTCACATCAAAACCATAACCACTGAAACTGTCTTTGAATTTTCTCACAGTTTCATCAAGTTTTAATTCGAAATTGCTGTCGCTAAGGCTTTCTTCAGACACTTCATACACTGAAAGTCTTCCTCCGCCAATATCATAGCCAAAATTGATTGCCCCAATAAAACTGTTAAAAGTGGTGTTCGTCGTTGGAACAACAAAACTTACAAATGTAAGCAGTAGTCCGATGATGGTGAGAATAGCCACAATGCAAAGTTTGGTCTTACTTCTAGCCTTGCTCATAAAAGTCTCCTTTTTGTTTCTTGGTAATTATATAGAAATAATGAAATTAAGTCAAACATAATTTTTTATTTTAAAAGCAAAAAAAAGCAACAAAATTACTTAATAAATTGTTGCCAAAAATCTTTGTTTTAACTTTATTTTAATTTATTATCTAATATTTTTTCAAACTCACAATAAAGCCCCCGCAAATGACACCCACCAAAACGGCAAAAATGATGTCATAGACGATGCTTAAACTAAAAGAAAAACTTGCCACCAACGCAGAAAATATTATATATGACAAAATGACATACAAAATGCCCACGAGAGCACCTTTCAGCATTCCTTTTGTTTTGTTATTTTTAAGAGAAATATTCACCCCGATGACAATGCTCAAAACTTTGATTATTTGATTGATAACTTTAATTGTCATCTGCGAAAAGTCCACAAATTTATATATAATTGCAAAGATTAATACTGCAACCACCGAAAAACAAACTGAATAAAGCACCCCTTTCACAATTGGTGACAGCACTCTTTTTTTCAAAGTTCTTTCCATAATTTCCCCTTTTTTGCAAAACTTTAATAATAAAATTTATGAGGAAAATTTTCACTTTATGCAAATAAAATTTTTCTTTTTTTTCTTTTTTTCTCTTTGCTTTTTATTTTTAAAAATTATTTTAGAAAAAGTCAAAAAAATAAAATAATTAAACGAATGAGAAAAAGAAAAAATCACCAAACATATGGCGACTTTTTATTTTTTTAAAATTTATAAATGAAACAAAAATTATTTTGTTTCTTTTTTTGCTGTTGCAGGTTTTTTAGCAACAGGTTTTTTAGCAGTTGTTTTTTTAGCAGGTTTAACTTGAGTTTTTTCAGCAGATTTTTCTTTTGATTTATTTTCTGTTTTTTCTGAAATCTCAGCCATAACTTCTTTTTTGAGGTCAATTGGTTCCACAACATTGCCGTCTTTGTCAAAAATTAAATCTTCTTTCTTGTCGAGTCCCAAAATAACGCTTGCATTGACAGTGATGAAACTTGCATTTTTGCTGTCTTCTTCGTGTCCTGTTTTGATGACGACGACTTTGCCCATATTTGTTTCCCTAATTGAAGCAATCTCACCATAGACGCCAGCATTAGTGACGACTTTGTCGCCTTTTTTAAGTTCGTTAATCATTTTAACAACTTGCTCTTGATTTTTTTTGCGGTTGATAGTGCCAAAAACAAGATAAACAACCATTAAAGCAAGAAGTGCGATGAGTGCAATTGTCCAGCCTATTCCCTTGGTGGCGCATAACATATTCAACATAATAATCTCCTTAAATTCTTTTTAGTTTTTAAAGTATAATATAAAAATTTTTTTAAATCAAATCTTTTATTAAACTTTTTGACAATATTTTTACTTTCCATATTTATTATAAAATTCTTCGCGATATTCCAAAAATCTGTCTTCATGGATAGACTTTCGAATGTTTTCCATAAGTTTTAAGAGAAACCTCAAATTGTGAATGGACAAAAGTCGTGCTCCCAAAATCTCGCCAGCATTGACAAGGTGACGCAGATAACTCCTTGTATAATTTTTGCAACATTCGCAGTCACATTCATCGTCAAGCGAAGAAAAATCTTCTTTATATTGTGCGTTTTTGATGACAATTTTACCGTGGCTTGTGAACGCTGTGCCGTTTCTGGCAATCCTCGTCGCAAGCACGCAGTCGAACATATCCACTCCACGCAAAACGCCTTCAAAAAGGCAATCTGGACTGCCCACTCCCATAAGGTAGTGAGGGCTGTCTTGTGGCAATTTGTCTTTTAAAAGTTCCAGCATTTCATACATTTTTTCTTTTGGTTCACCCACGGAAAGTCCGCCGATTGCAATGCCACATTTAACATATGGCTTTGCCATTTCCAAACTTTTAAGACGAAGGTCGGGAAAAACATTTCCTTGAACGATAGGGAAAAGCATTTGCTGTTTGTTTTTTTGTGCTTTAAAGCACTTTTCCAGCCAAAGAGCAGTCCTTTCCACCGCTTTTTCGCTCTGTTCATAATTTGTGCCATACTCTGTGCAAACGTCCAGTTGCATCACAATGTCTGAACCCAAATCATTTTGAATAGCAATGCACTTTTCGGGGGTCATAATGTGTTTTTCGCCGTTCAAATGCGACTTAAATTCAACACTTTCATCATTAACTTTTCTAAGGTCCGAAAGCGAAAAAACTTGAAATCCGCCCGAGTCTGTTAAAATCGGCTTGTCCCAATGCATAAAATTATGCAACCCGCCTGCTTTTTTAATAATTTCATTGCCCGGTCTTAAATAAAGATGATAGGTGTTTGAAAGCAAAATCTGCGTGCCTATTTTCTTCAAATCTTCTGGCGTCAAACTTTTCACAGTGGCTTGCGTTCCAACAGGCATAAAAATTGGGGTTTCAATCTCCCCATGTGGAGTTTTAAAAATTCCCGTTCTTGCACCAGAATTTTTGTCTATATGTGTTGTTTTAAAATCAAAAAATTTGTCCATCATTGTTTCCTTTTTGCATTATTTCTGAAAAAATAGCAGGCATCTCCAAAACTAAAAAAACGATATTTTTCTCTCACTGCTTCAAGGTAAACTCTCATTGTGTTTTCATATCCCGCAAAGGCAGACACGAGCATAATAAGAGTGCTTTGTGGCAAATGAAAATTTGTTATGAGGCAATCCACAATCTTAAAATCATATGGTGGATAGCAAAACAATTTTGTGTCACTTTTTTGCGAAATAACCTTGCCACTTTTCCCAGCGCTTTCAAGGGTTCTCACAGAAGTCGTGCCAACGGCAATTATTCTTCGCCCCTCTTCTTTTGCTTTATTTATTTTATCCGCCACTTCGCTTTCAACCTCATAATATTCAGTGTGCATATCGTGGGACAAAATGTTTTCTTCCGACACTGGTCTAAAAGTGCCCAGTCCAACATGAAGCAAAACATAGCAAATCTCCACACCTTTTTCTTCGATTTTTCTCAAAAGTTCTTTTGTGAAATGAAGTCCTGCGGTTGGGGCTGCCGTTGAGCCTTGTGTTTTTGAATAAACAGTTTGGTATCTTTCACCATTCTCCAATTTTTTCTTAATGTAAGGGGGCAAAGGCATCACACCCACTTTGGAAAGCACATCTTCAAAAACGCCTGAAAATGAAAATCTCACTGTCTTTCCGCCAAAATCATTGTCTCCCAAAATCTCGCAAGAAAGTTCTTTTGAAAAGTTAACTTTTGTTCCCGCTTTCAATCTTTTGCCGGGTTTTGCAAGGGTTTGCCAATCGGTGTTGTTAAGTCGTTTTATCAAAAATATTTCTACATTAGCACCCGTTTCTTTTGTGCCTAGAAGTCTGCACGGAATGACTTTGGTGTTGTTGAGAACAAGCACATCTCCTGCTTTCAAAAAGTCGACAATATCGAAGAAATGCTTGTGAGAAATCTCTTTTTCATCAATGTCAAAACAAAGCAACCTTGAGCAGTCGCGTGGTTCAATGGGGGTTTGAGCAATCAATTCTTCTGGCAAAAAATAGTTGTATGTGCTTGTTTTTGTGTAATCTATCATTATATATTTTTTATTATCTCTTTTATTTTTCAATTTTTTAGAACATTTTTTAGTTTAATTTTCTTTCAATGTGCATATGTTCATATGCTCCTTCAAGTGCCACTCTTCCCCGTGGAGTTCTCGCAATATAACCCAAACGAATTAGAAATGGTTCATAGACATCTTCAATAGTAGCAATCTCTTCGCCAATGCTGGTTGCAAGAGTTTCCACTCCCACAGGTCCGCCGTTAAAAGTGACAACGAGTCTTTCGAGCAATCGTCTGTCCACAAAGTCAAGCCCCTTGTCATCGACGTCCATCATCAAAAGCGCTTGCCTGCAAATGTCAAGGTCAACAATTCCGTTTCCCTTAACTTCGGCGAAATCTCTCACTCTTTTGAGAAGTCTATTAGCAATCCTTGGTGTGCCACGGCTACGCATCGCAATTTCCTTTATTGCCTCTGGCATAATGTTTACGTCAAGGATTTTTGCACTCCGTGTGATTATGTCTGCAAGTTCTTGTGATTCATAGAGTTCAAGCCGTTCAATAATCCCAAATCTATCCCGAAGTGGAGAAGCAATATTCCCCGCTTTTGTGGTCGCACCAACAAGGGTGAAGGGTTGAAGTTTAAGTCTCATATTTCTGGCACTTGGACCTTTGCCGACTATGAAGTCAAGTGAGAAATCCTCCATTGCAGGATATAAAATTTCTTCCACTGTGTGCCTAAGTCTGTGGATTTCGTCAATGAAAAGAACATCATTTTTCTGCAAAGTGGTGAGAATTGCCGCAAGGTCGGCTGCATGTTCAATGGCAGGTCCGCTGGTGATTTTGAGTTGAGAGCCAAGTTCATTTGAAATAATGTGTGAAAGGGTTGTTTTTCCCAGCCCCGGAGGTCCATAGAGTAAAACATGGTCTAGTGGTTCTTTTCTTTTCTTTGCTGCTTCAATGTATATTTTGAGAGCGTTTTTAACTTTGTTTTGCCCCACATAATCGGCAAGACAATTTGGCCTAAGCGAATTTTCAATCTCCGCTTCACTCATATTTTTTGTGCTTTTGATAAAGTCGTTCATATTTTTTCCTTTCAAAGTGTTTTTGTTTTAAAAAAATTATCCTCTCATTTGAGAAAGAGTCTTTGTGACGAGTGCTTCCACACTGTCGCCCTTTTCAAAGCAATTTTTAGCAAGTCTTTCCGCTTCAAATCTGCTCAGCCCAAGGCTAACAAGCACTCCACAAGCATCATCAATCTCACTTGACATTTCCACTTTTTCAAAGTTTTCTTGTTGCATAAACACCTGAATTTTGTCTTTTAGTTCAATCAAAATTCTTTCCGCCGTCTTTTTGCCAACGCCCTTAACAGAAGAGAGCGCGCGAACGTCCTCTGTGCCAACGATGACGCACAAATCATTCACAGAAACATTTGAAAGTATGGTAATTGCCATTTTTGGTCCAATACCACTGACTGTGATGAGTTTTAAGAACATATTTTTTTCTTCTTTGCAATAAAATCCAAAAAGGTTGACACCATCTTCCCGCTGTTGATAGTAGGTGTAAACTTTCACTTCGCCGTCTATGTCTTGAAAGTTATGCTGTGCAAAACTTGACACCAAAACTTCATAGCCAATCCCGCCATTTTCAAGCGTGATTGAGTTCTCATTTTTTTCGGTTATTTTTCCAATGATATAACTATACATTTTTTCCCTTTTCTAATTCTAACACAAATTGTTTAATTTTTGTTGTCGCATTGTTTAAATTCTGTTGTCACCTTGTTTAAATTCTGTTGTCAAATTGTTTAAATTCTATTTTCTCATTGTTTAAATTCTGTTGTCGCAAAGCACATTGTTCGTCTGCAAATGGGTGAGAGCCACCGCAACTGCGTCTGCCACATCGTCTGGTTTTGGCACTTCACATAGCCCTAAAATATTTTTGACCATATATTGAATTTGCTTTTTCTCTGCTCTGCCGTTTCCTGTGAGGGCTTGTTTAATTTGAAGAGGTGTGTATTCATACATTACAACATTTTTCTGCCTGCCTGCAAGCACGATGACGCCCCTTGCCTCCGCAACAGGAATGACAGTCGTCTGATTTTTGAAAAAGAAAAGTTCCTCAATTGCGATTGCATCTGGTTGATATTTTTCAATCAAAAGGATTATGCCGTCATAAATTTTTTGAAGTCTTAGTGTAAAATTTTCATCTTTTGTGGTGGAGATGACGCCATAGTCCACAGCACAAACAACGCCACAATCTTCGTCTATCACACCATATCCAACGAGCGCAAATCCGGGGTCTATTCCCAAAATTCTTCTTTTCATTTTTCTATTAAAAAAAGGTTTGCCACCTTTTTCTATTTTCCTTTTAAAGTTCTTTCATTGTGAGAAATTATCCTGTCAATCTTCTTCCCTTCATTTTTTTTGACATCAGGCACTTCCACATTAAGCAAAGGGCCTTCTGCATCGTGCAAGTCAAATCGAATGAATTTTACCGAACCTATGTCATTAATCTTGTCCAGTTGTTTTTTGGTGATAGGGACAACTTGATAAAATCTCGTGTAATCAACTCCAATCTTTTCATCAATATATTCCACAGGGAAAAGTTCCGGCAAATTGACAATTCCACCAATAAATTTGGTCGTTTCATATGGTTCTTCTTCCTGAATTTGATAGACTTGAAGTGGCACAACTCCAACTTTGTTTTTGACGGCTGAAAGGGCAATGTCTTTCATTAATTTCACAGGCCAAAAATATTCCTGCTTGGAAGGATTTACTTTCCAATCTTTTGGCAAAAGCATGATGAGTTCTGCTCTAGCGGTGCCGTCAGAGAATTTGAACGCACTCAAACCCACCGTCGTTACAATAAAATATTCGAAAATTTCAGTGGGTTCAATTATTGCAATATCAACGGGAAAAAGGTTAACCCAATCTTGTTCGGACTTAAAAAAATGCACCTGCTCTGCCGTTCCGCCTATGGTGGAAAGTGTGTGAGCCAGAGTTTTGAGTTGTCTATCAGTAATGTCATCAAAAGAATAAGGTTCCATTTTTTCACCTCTTTTCATATGCTTAATGATAATAAAATTTTGCCCACTTTGTCAAACAAATATTGATTTTGCATTTTTTAATTTTTAAAGACTATTACAAAAATATTTTCCTAAAAATCTTTCCTATCCAAAATTCCAGATATGAGAAGTTTTTTGATGTTTGTTGGCAACTTTCCCAAATCAATCTTTTCATTATCAATCACTATCTCTGTGGAATTTTTATTTTCAGCAAAATCAGTGAAATTGCTCATTTTTCTTTTGCTTAAAATTGCTTTTTCATCTTCTTGGGTTCTATTTAAGATGAAATTTGGAAGATGTTTCTTTTTTTCAAACATACTGACTTTATCTTCGGATTTTTTCTCGTCAATATAAAAATTCTTTGTTAACTTTTCTAGTTCTTCATCAAGTTCAAGGCGTTCTTTTGCCATCAATTTATTTCTTTGTGTTTCTTCAAGAGAAAGAGAAAACTTTTTTTCGGGCAACTTCATTTTTTCTTCAAATTTTTCATCTTCCACAATTTTTCTTAAAGGAAGTTCTTCAGAAATTTTTACGAAGGGGTTTTCAATGTTTTTTTCACCAACAATCACAGTTTTTTCTTGTTTTGGGTCTTCTTTTAAAGCGTCAACACTCTTGTTTGCAGTGATCAATTTTGGGACAATTTGGCTTTTGCTTGCTTTAAGACGCTCTTTTTTTTTCTTTTTTATACGAAAAAGTTTATTAAAAAATTTTAAAATTGAATTGAAAAACTTCCCCAGTTTTTTCCAAAAAAGCAGAGAAAAAGAGAGAATAAAAAAACATATACATACAATTGCAAGTGTAACAAACATAGTTTTTTCTCCCTATAAATTATTTTTCGTCATCGTCGTCGCTTTCAAAGTCAAACTTAATCTTTTTTGTTTCAGGTGCTTTTGCAGGAGTTTCTGAAAGTGCCTTACGCATATTTGTGTCGGCGATGATATTTTGCATTTTATAATAGTCCATCGCTTCAATTTTTCCATTTTCAAAAGCCTTCAAAAGTGCTTTTGGCACTTCTGCTTCCAACTTTGCACGGTTGAGTCGTTCCTGTTCCGCTTTTGCTTTGAGTTTTTCCTGCTCCAAAATATAAAGCAATTTTTCTTCTTCAACTTTTAAAACAGTCTCCTGATTTCTTCTGTCCCGTTCATATTCGGCATGCTCTTGTTTCAAATCTCTGCCCCTTTCCAACTTCAAAATGTCCACACTCAGCAAATCATAAGCAGTTTTTTCATCAATATTTCTCGTCTGCACAAAGTTTGAGATAAGGTCAACATTTTGCAAAATTTCCGTGGCTTCTTTGGCACTGGAAACGATGCACACCACCCCCTCAGTTGCACGAGAGATGATTGTTTTTTCCTTTGCTCCACCAAGAAATTTCTCAAGGTTTGTTTTAAGTGTTATGCTCAATGTCACCAAAATCTCCACTCCGTCCATCGTAAAAGCAGAGATGACTGGCGTGACAATCTCTTTTGGAGTTATGGATTCATTCACAATCTCGCTTACATTTGCACCCGACAAGTCAATTGCCTTTGCTGTGTCGACAGACAAATCAACAGACACATTTTTTGTGGCAATCATAGCGTCCACCACATTTCTTATGTTTCCCCCGCTGATAAAGTGAGTCTCCAAATCTCCAAGGGCGACTTGAATGCCCGCCTTTATGGCATAAATATATTCATCGACAATCAAATTTGCGTTAATTTTTCTTAACTTCAAACTTGAAAGAACGCGTGGACTAACTCTCACGCCCGAAAAAATTGCTTTCAGCCACACTTTAACAGGCACGAGAATGCAAAATATAATCACGGACGCAACAAAAATCACACCTAAAATTAAAAGCCAAAGGTAATCTAAAAACATATCATTTTTTCCTTTAACACTGCTATTATACCACACAAAAAAACAAAAATAAACCCCCAATTTTGAGGGATTATTTATATTTTTATTGTTTTTCTAATTACTTTTTTAATCAATAAAAGGCTAACTAAACTTGTTTGAGAAAAAAAGAGAAAAAGAGAAAAAGAGAAAAAGAGAAAAAATAAAAAAAATCTAATTCACACCTTTTAAAAGGCAATTTTTCACATATTTTTTTGCAATTTCAAGTCCTTGCAAAAGCACGACTTTACTTTTCTCTGGCACAGGACTGTTGCTAGATAGATTCTCGTTACATTTTTGCAAACTGAAATTCTTTGCACCTTTAATTTCCTTGCAAAGTTCTTCCAAATCACTAAGTGTCAAATCGCTTGAAAAAGTCGTCCTAAACTCATAATCAACAGTGCCATTAAGCAAAAAATCTCTGCATTTTTTCACTTCGTCCAGTTTGTCTGTGTTTCCGACAACCGAAATATATTTTTTCATCGGGGCTTTGATGTCCATCGCAACATAATCAACGAGTTTATTTTCCACCAAATCTCTCAAAACTTCAAAATTTGTGCCATTAGTGTCAAGTTTTACAAAATAGCCCATTTTCTTTGCTTTCATAATAAAATCTTTTAGGTCTTTTTGCAAAGTTGGCTCTCCGCCAGAAACAACCACTCCCTCCAAAAAAGTCTTGTGACTTTCCAAAAAATTCAAGGCGTCTTCCTCTGTAATTTTTGGGGAACTTTCAAACAATTGGGGATTGTGACAATATGGACATCTGAAATTACACCCCGTCGTGAAAAACACGCAAGCGATTTTGGCTGGATAATCTACAAAAGAATTTTTAACCATTCCTCCAATGTTCATATGTTCACATCTCCTTTTTTAATTTTTAAACTATTGTCATCTTAATTTTGATAAAAGAGAGGCTTTTCATTGCCCCGCTTTTTTTTATTTTCAACTCTTAAAATCACTCAAACAATCGTCCACTTCAATATCGTCACCAATCACAAATTTCTTTCTTTGCATATATTCGTCTAATTTGCTTTCATTAAAGTCTTGCACAGGACGTAAATATCCCACAACACGCGACCAAACCTCCGTCTTTTCGCCACATTCTGGGCAGGTGAAATGCTCTCCCGCAATGTAACCGTGATTTTCGCACACGCTGAAAGTTGGAGTTATTGAAATGTATGGCATCTTTGACATTGTGAAAATCTTTTTGATGAGTTTTTTGCAAACTTCTTTGTTTTCAATCCTTTCTCCAAGATAAAGGTGCAAAACTGTTCCACCTGTATAGAGCGATTGAAGTTCGTCTTGCAACTCAATCACTTTGAAAATGTCGTCGCTATATTCCACTGGGATTTGAGTGGAATTTGTGTAGCACACAGAATTTTTGCCTGCTGTTATGATGTCTGGAAAACGCTTTTTATCAATCTTTGCAAGTCTTGCACTCACGCCCTCTGCTGGAGTGGCTTCAAGGTTATATTGATGATCTGTTTCCTTTTGATAATCCACCATTTTTTCCCTAAGAAAATTCATAACTTTGATGGAAAACTCCTGCCCTTCTTTCGTTGTTATATCTTTGCCCATAAAGTTGAGAAGACTCTCGTTCATTCCCAAAATGCCAATGGTGTTGAAGTGATTTGACCAATATCCGCCTGTTCTTTTCTTCACATCACGCAAGTAAAATCTGCAATAAGGATAGAGTCCTTTTTCCGTTTGGTCTTCCACCACTTTTCTCTTAATTTCAAGAGAATTCTTGGCAATATCGGCATATTTTGAGAGCATTGCAAAATACTCTTTCTCATCAACGGCAAGGTATCCAATGCGGGGCAAATTTATCGTCACAACGCCAATTGAGCCAGTGAGCGGATTTGAACCAAAGAGCCCACCACCACGCTTTCTGAGTTGCGACACGTCAAGCCTTAGTCTGCAACACATTGAAACGGCGTCATCGGGCGACAAGTCTGAATTGACATAGTTTGCAAAATATGGAATGCCATATTTGCAAGTTATTTCCATAATGGAATTGACAATATCGCTGTCCCATTCAAAGTCTTTTGTCACATTGATTGTGGGAATGGGGAAAGTGAACACTCTGCCCTTTGAATCACCTTCAAGCATAACTTCGCAAAAAGCCTTATTTATCATCTCCATTTCCTTGCCAAATTCGCCATAAGTGCTTTCTTGCAATTCTCCGCCAATCACAACTGGTTGGTCTGCCAAAGTTTTTGGGCATTTTATGTCAAGGGTAATGTTGGAAAAAGGACATTGAAATCCGACACGAGTCGGCACATTCATATTAAAAATAAACTCCTGCAAAGCCTGTTTCACTTCTTTATAAGTCATATTGTCTTTCTTCACAAATGGTGCACAATATGTGTCAAAACTGCTCCATGCTTGCGCTCCCGCAGTCTCGCCTTGCGTGGTAAAAGTTGCATTGACAACTTGCCCCAAAAAAGTTCGCAAATGCTTTGGTGGCTTGCTTGACATCTTCTTTGGCACACCTGTGAAGCCGTCTGTCAAAATCTGTCTTAAATCCCAGCCCACACAATATGCCCCGAAAAATCCAAGGTCGTGCAAGTGCATTGCCCCACTTTCGTGAGCCTCACGAACTTCTTGTGGATAAATCTCATTAAGCCAATAACTTTTGGTGAAATTCTCACGAACATAGTTGTTCAGCCCGGCAACACTGTGTTGCATATTCGCATTTTCTTTCACTGCCCAGTCGGCATTGTCGAGATATTTTGAAAAAAGGTCTATCGTCGCACCAGTGAGAGCGTTGAGTTCTCTTGCTGCGTTTCTTTTTTCTCTGTAAAGAATGAATGCTTTTGCCACTTTTGCGTGCCTATTTTCCACCAGCACTTTTTCCACAATGTCCTGAACTTGTTCCACTGAAGGAGTTTTGGAGTCAAAATTTTCAAACAAAATCTTCTCCACTTGCTTTGCTAAATCCTCGGCAATACCCCTGTCGTTTCCATTGCAAGCAACTGCCGCTTTGAAGATTGCATTTGTAATTTTCTCCCTCTCATATTTTTCAATCTTTCCGTCTCTTTTTCTAACTTGTGTAATCATCTTATGTTCACAAACTCCTTTTTTAATGATAGATAAAATTTACCACTCACTATATATAGTGTCAATACAAAAACTAAAAATACCATATGTTGTGGTTTTCTTTGTCACACTTGCACAAATTAAAAAAATTATAAAAAAACAGTTGCTTTTTACAACTGCCTTTAAGTTAGTGAAATTTGTCAAATATGGTTATATTTTTGAAACAAAATTTACATCTTTTTAACTTTAATTTTAAAAAAAACAAACGCCAAACACACCAAAATTATTCCGCCACCCAGCACAAAAATATCCCACTGAACAATAAACCTGCTTAAATTATTATATCCCGTTTGACTGATGACATTACCCTCGCTTGTCGTCATCACAACACTTCCCATAGTGTCCGTTCTTAAAACTTCACAGCCCGCATCAAAGAGATTGTTTAAGACTTCATCTCGTGGGTGAGAATAGGAATTGTCTATTCCAACACTTATCACTGCATACTCCGCCGAAATTGCCTGCAAAAATGGGACAGTTGTGGAAGTTGCGCTCCCATGATGCCCCACTTTTAAGACGTCACAGTCAAAAAAATCACTTTCCACCAATTGAGAATAATTGCTCAAAAAATTATTTTCCACACTTGAAGTTGCGTCGCCTGTGAAAATGAATTTAGTCCCTTCAATGTTTGCCATAATTATTGGGCTATAATTGTTCACATTCGAAATCACATCTTCAAAAGGAGAATAGAACACAAAAGAATAATTTTCCCCAAAAATCGTTTCCTCGGTGAAATTATATGTCTTATTTTCAAGGCAAGTTTCGTTATAAATTGCCTGCGTCACATTGCTCCAAATGTCAGTCGTCACCACATTAAAAGTTTCACTGTTCAAGCCTTGCTCCACCTCATAGCTTGAATATATCTTTGGGACAAACACATTTATAACGTCAAGATTTTCAAAAATAGCCACAGCATTTCCAATATGGTCGCTGTCCGTGTGAGTGAGAATGAAGTAGTCTATTGTTGATATTTTTAAGGCATTAATATATTCCATAACTTCGTTTTCGCTCGAACTTGGTCCGCTGTCTATCACAAGTGTTTTGTCGTCTGGCAACTCCACCAAAATGCAATCACCTTGTCCAACGTCGATGAAATGCACTCTATAACTTCCGCTCAAAATAGCACTTGAAAAGTCAAATTCCGTTTTGTTTAAAATACTTTCAATAGACGAACTAAAAAACAGTGTGAACAAAAGTCCCAGCCAAAAAAAAGAATATATAAAAAATTTTATATAAAAATTTTTTTCTCTTTTTTTATCTTTCTTCTTCCCAAGAATAATTTTTTCTAAATTATTTTTCTTTTTCTTCAAGGGTTTCTTCCTTTATTATAAAACAAAATGTCTTTATTTTTTCACAAAATAATTGGCTTGTTTTCGGTGATAACTTCAAATTTTTTTCTGTGAAATCTCTTTGGTTTTTTAGAGATAAGATTTAAAATCTTCTCCACTGCGTCTATCCCTGCCATATATCCCTGTGCAAACATAGCGTCCACCTCGTCTAGTTTTGTTGATTTATATTTTTTTAGGCTGGGCTTGATGACAATGTCGGCATTCATATATCCCTTCACAACATTACTTTTTGTCATTATCCTAACAGTTGCCAAAAGCACATCGACAAGTTTCAAAGATTCTGTTCCCTCGCCTCTTGTGGCATTCACGTCGATAGCCACAACATAGTCACAGCCAAAATATCTGGGGACGTCAGACGGAATGTTGTTTTGAAGTCCGCCGTCGACAAGGTGATAGTCTTCATATTCCACAGGCACGAAAACGCCCGGAACTGCACAACTCCCCGCCACAATCTTTGCAACATTGCCCTTTGTGAACACAAGTTCACTGCCAGAAATCAAATCAACCGCCACCGCTGCATATGGAATTTTCAAATCACTAATGTTGACTTCTCCTATGCTTTCTTTCATAAAATCAATCAAGCCGTCTGTTTTTGAAGGCAAGAAAAACTTGCTTTTTCTGATGTCTTTCACTCTCACACCTTTTGCAATTTCCATCATCTCTTCGATTGTTTTCCCGGAACAATAAATTGCTCCGATGAGAGAGCCAACACTCGTCCCCGC
>SAAW01000044.1 GCA_009929275.1 Clostridia bacterium | reverse complement strand
AATTTTATAATAATAATTTGGAAATTAGCAATTTAAAGCTCTTCCCGGAGGGAATTTAGTTCAACACACGCCTATGCGCTTTGGGCGGCTAATGTGCTTGTGGCAGTCTTTGCGCCCGCATTTCCTTTGTCGCTATTGCGACAGGAAATTCGCCCGCAGACCGCCCAAGCCCATAGCCTCGGTCGTTATGCGTCAGTGTAAAAAAAAAAAAGAAAAGGAATATCAGTAGACATAATTTTAGTTTAACGGGATGAGATTTCGACAGTTTTGACTTCGGAAATCAAGAGAAAGACAAGAAAAAGAAACACGCTTCGCGTGAAATCGGTAATTGCGACAGACGCATGTTTAACTAAGTTTTGTAATAGTTCGACAGTTTGAAAACGCTTCGCGTAGAAAAAGAAAAGACAGAAAACAATTCACAGATAACTGAAATTAATGTAAAATGAAAGATGAATATATTTTTAAGACCAGCTGAGCCATTTACTTTATTTAGTTATTGTGATTTTGCGATTTTATTTTTTTTAAATCTTGTTTTTTATTTCCTAATTAAATACGACTATATAGCAAGAATTAAATCTCATAAAACAATAATTGCAATTCTATTTATTATAGTCATACCTTTTTTATCAAATAAGATTGAAATCGACAACGTGAATCGGTCTTTTAGTATGGTTGACGGTTTTAATTTGTTATATACCCTATTGAAAATTCCTGTATGGTGGTTGATTGGACTATTAAACATTTATATACTTCGCTTCTTTTTAAAGAAAAGAGAAAAAAATACGCTTCGTATGGAAATGGAAAAAAGGAAAGAGAAACAAAATCAAAAATACAAGTCCGATTTTAACCAATTGAGAGAATTTGTAAATTCATTTGACCCAGTTTCACTAATTGATGCTGGTGCTCCAGAAAATGAATATGACAGCTTGACAGAACAAATTCTATCATATATTTACAAAAAAAAGACAAAACAAGAAATGAAAAATATGGTTGTCGGCCAAATTCAATACCTTTTCGGACTTGTAATTGAGGAAAAATATAAAGAGTCGTTTAATAATGACTTAAATGAATTCATTGAGAAATTGTATGAACATTTTAAAATTATTGAATGAATAAAACACCGAACGCATAACACACGCCTATGCGCTTTAGGCGGCTGATGTGCTTTTAGCAGTCTTTGCGCCCGCATTTCCTTTGTCGTTCCACGACAGGAAATCCGCCCGCAGACCGCCAAAGCCCATAGCCTCGGTCGTTATGCCCAATTATAAAAAAAATAAAAACGACAACAATTCGAATAGTACGAATTGCATTTAAAACTAATAATATGAAGAAATACAGCCTATTAATCGTTATTTTGACTTGTACATTGTACTCTTGTGTTGACAAACAGTACAAATATGTTGAAATTGTAAATGAAGTAGGAGTTTTTGGGTCTACTACTCGAAAAGAAAAAGAAGCAGAAAAAATATCTGCTCCAAATGATTCCGCGGCTTATCTTGAAGCATACTTAAAGTTCTGCATTTCAAAGAAAGTGCATAAAGACATGGGGGAAGCATTAAGTCAAACATTTACAACCCCGTTAGAATTTAAACTCTTCAACGATAAAGGGGAAGATATCACATACAGTGTATCATTCCCGACAAAACAAGCTGAAGAAAAAAGAATTGAAGATGAAATATTTTCAGAAAAAAACTCAATAAAAGAGTCACTTGAGGAGAGCAAAAAGAAAGAAGCAGAAGAACTTAAAAAGAGCAATAAAGTTGATTCTGTGAAAGTAAAAGAACTAAAAAAATACTTTTTTGTCAAATCTGATGAATTTTCGAATAACAATTTAAAATGGCATAAAGTAAAAACTGCACCGAAATACACAAACGCAAACGGGATTTATGTTTACTTCCAGACAGAGAATGACTTGCCAAGTAATTTAAGGTTTAGATTTCAGTATTATTCTGATGATTGGCTTTTTATTAAAAATGCTCAATTTTCAATTGACGGCAAAGCATATGATTTTAATCCGTCAAGTGTAGAAACTGACAGTGGAGATGGGGGTTATATTTGGGAGTGGTGGGATGAAAGTTTAACTTCGTCCGAACATGAGCTAATTTATGCTTTGGCAAACGCAAAAAAAGCAAAAGTCAAACTGAATGGTAGTCAGTATTACGACATAAAAAACATAACACAAGAACAAATTCTTGGCATAAAACGAACATTAGAATATTATAAAGCTTTGGGCGGAAACTATTAAACAACTTGATAGAAAACAAATAACTAGGGCATAACACACGCCTATGTTCACAGGCTGGCTGACGTGCACTCAGCGGGTTTTGCGCCCGCATTCACTTTGTCGCTGTGCGACAGCGAATACGCCCGCAAACCGCCCGTGCCCATAGCCTCGGTCGTTATGGGTCAGTGTAAAAAACAAGAAGACAAAGTTTTGCGTATGAAAAGTCTTTGACGAACTGTCCGTTTTTCGACATGAAAAGACTTTTCACTTTTGGCAGACTTTTGACTTCGGACAACTTTTGCGGGCGGACAATTCCTCGCAGACTTTCGAAGGAAAGATTTTGATTTTCGCGTTTTAGACAGTGACTCATAAAGACTGAATCCTGGAAATGGCGTTTAGACAACTTTTCTGTTCTCTCATACTTTTTTGGTTTGCGGGCAGAAGTGACTTTAGAAAAGGAAACTCCGGAATTTAGGAAAGTGCAAGTTCGGGCGGTAGTGAAACTTTTAAACTTTGTAGGAGAAAACGTTAATGAATTCTGTCTGAATTCTGTCGCAATTCTATCTGAAATCTGTTTTGAGAGAATTTTTACATTTATATGCTGAGAAACATATTC
>SAAW01000022.1 GCA_009929275.1 Clostridia bacterium | reverse complement strand
GTATTATAAATAAATAAAGAATAATATTATATAAATAAAAAAATTAAAACTTATATATATAGTAATATGTCTAAACTTTTTTATAGGTAAATTGTTGAAATATAAATAAATTTATAATCATAATACAAATATAAACGAAACTATTCGCAAAACTTGTCTTTTGCGAATAGTTTTTTAAAACTAAAAATCAGATTTTAATTGTAAAGCGACAACAGAAAATTGAAATTTCTTAAATTTTGACGGCTCTCTTTCCATGTTGTACACACTTTTTCGAGTTCGTAGTAAAATCTTTTGGAATGATTTAGTTCGAGAAGATGAGTCAGTTCGTGAAAAATAACAAAATCAACAAGTTTTGGAGGAAGCATTACAAGCCTCCAATTCAATTTTATTGTGTTAAAATTGTCACAACTGCCCCACTTTGATTTGAAGTTTCCTATGATAATTTTTGACACATTATAGTCATAATTTTGCAAAATGTCTCGAATTCTCTTCACAAAAACTCTTTCCGCAATCTCTTTTTCAACTTTTTTGATGTAAAAAGAAGTTTTATTCCCTTCAAAAACTCTTTGAGTTATTAAAAATTTTTCGTCTGTAAAACAAGGTTTCTTCACTTTATTTGTCACAATAATCTCATATTCTTTCCCAAAAAGCAGGACACTTTTGTTTTCCAAAATGTTTGAAAATTGCATTGAAATGTCTTTTGTTTTCGTGATTCGTTTTTTTAAAAGATTTTCTTTCGAGTGTAAAACTTCAATTATTTTTTCATATGGAAGTCCAAAAGGGCAATAAACGATGAGTTTTCCATCGTTTGAGATTGTGATTTTGATTGATTTGCGTTTTTCACGGATAATGCTTGCTTGATCTAACATATGTCTTCCCTTTTAAAAAATATTTCAAAACCTCACAATTTAACAAAAATATTTTATCACACTTTTCTTTTTTAAAAAACAATATAGGAAAAGAATTTGTTGACTAAATAGGTTCTATTTTGTATTATATAATTATATTATAAGCGAAGAAATTTATACAGTTTTTTGTGAATAGGAATTTACAATCACATTTGATTACAAGCAAAAGTGAGATGATTATGTTAGATGAAAGTGAAAATAAAGCGTCAAGAGGCAGTGTTCCGCAAATAATCTTAACTATTTTAAGTCAAAATAGCCAATATGGTTATAAAATTTGCAAGGAAATTGAACGAATGACAAACGGCGAATTGGTGCTAAAACAGCCAAGTTTATATAGTTCCCTACGTCGCCTTGAAGCACAGGAACTCATCTCATCTTCGTGGCAAGACAGTGAGATTGGTGCAAAAAGACATTACTATTTCTTAACTGAAAAAGGCAAAAAATATTTTGAAGAAAATAAACACGAATGGAAATTGGGAGAACTTATATATAAATTGCCAACAAGCGAATTAAAAGAAGATTGTGATGAATCAATTCAAAAGAACAGAACAGATTATTCAGTCGCAAGCCAAGAAAATCTTTTTAACCTACACTCGAAAAAAAATGAAATTAGAAAAATTATTGAAAATAATGAAAAAGATGATAATCAGTTTTTTTTCCAATTTGATTTATTCAACCAAGATGTAAAAACAGTTAAAAAACCGTCAATCGAAGTCAAAAAAGTGGAAGTATATTCAAATCAATTTCAAAAATATGATAATAACGAGGTTGACATCGAGCCTATCAGAACTGAAAGTGAGGATAAAATTATTAAAAAGCACTTTGAATTTGAAAAAACATCGTCGCAAAATGACGAGTATAAAAAAGAAGAAATTTTGTCTATAATCAGGGATACTCCACCTCGCAATTCGTTTGAGGAGGATAATAAAAGCAACTTTGACATATCAGAGTTGGTGGAAAATAATTCTGCCCCTTCTCCCATTTTTAGCGATGAAATAAAGGATAATTCTGCCTCTTCTGCCCTTTCAAGCGATGAAAAAGAGAAAGAAAAAAGCACCACAAATGAAATTTCGGGCAATGAAAATGCTGATGAAAAAGAAATAGAAATCAAAAATGATAAAGAAAATATTGATGAAAATTTAGATAAAAAAGAAGAGCCAAAAAACAAAATCGAAAGAGAAAATCCAGTCAAGCAACCCATTCTTTTTGAGTCGAACGACTATCGCTCTGTCATCGGAAAACTTTTTAGCAACTCTCAAAAATCTGACCCATATGAACAAAATAAATTTAACACTTTTAAAGAGATTTTCCCTCAGACAAACATTATGATTGTTGAGGAAAAAAAGAAAACTAACAGTGAGATAGACAAGTTTGTGGAGTCAAGTTCAAAAAGTGACATTGAATGTGATGACATTGATACCCTTTCAAATCTCTTTAATCTTCAAGGCATTAAGATTAAAACACATAAAAACATTCAAAATAAAAAGAATTGTAAAGCATACACCGATAAAAACAAACTAAATATGGTGTCTTCGTGGATAATTTCCCTTTTAATGCTTCTTGAGATTACTTTTACATATTTATTTTTGAACAACAGTGGGAATTTGGTCAGAGGTCAGTCGCTACTTTTCTTTTTAAGCGTTGCCCTAGTCCTCAGCATTTTCTTAGTTTTCACGCTTGAAAATATGTTTGATAGATATAAATTGGTGGTGCTGAAAATTGATTTCAAAAAAGGATTAACTTTCCGAATTCTTTGTTTCATAATTATAACAGTTTTAACTTTTGCAATTTGTTTGGCATTTGGAATGCAGGGACTTTCGCAAGTTGAATTTTTGGCTTTTTGGCTCTTGCCAGTCATACTTTCTTCAAACATAATTGTTTCATATTTAATATATTATTTTCTTTTGAGTCATAAATATTTTAATAGTTAAAAAGAGGTTGTATTTTGAGCGAGGTTATTTTAAAAGTTGAAAATTTAAAAAAGAGTTATGCAAAAAAGGTTGTTGTGAACAACCTCTCTTTTCAGATTTATTGTGGTGAAATTTTTGGACTTTTGGGCCCAAACGGTGCAGGAAAAACAACAATTATGAAGATGATTACAGGGCTTTGCAAGATGGAAAAAGGCGACGCAAAGATACTTGAAAAATCAATTAAAAAAAACTTTGAAAAAGCCATTATCAATGTAGGAGGAATCATTGAGAATCCTGAAATGTATGAAAATCTAACTGGACTTGCCAACCTTGAATATTTTGCTTCGCTTTACAAAAATGTTTCAAAGAAAAGGATTGAAGAAGTTGTTGAGATTGTTAATTTGAAAGATAGAATTAAGGATAAAGTTAAGACATATTCACTTGGAATGAAACAGCGACTTGGCATTGCACAAGCACTTCTCCACCGCCCAAAATTCCTCGTCCTCGACGAACCGACAAACGGGCTTGACCCTGAAAGCATCGTTGAAATGAGGAAATTTTTGAAAAAACTTGTCATTAAAGAGAAAATTGGGGTCTTGCTTTCCAGCCATAATCTTTCTGAAATGGAACTTTTGTGTGACACCATTGGCATCTTAAAAAACGGCAACCTTGAAAAGGTTTACACCATCGAACAACTTAAAGAAGACAAAGAAAAGATATCTATTAAAGTTGATTTCCCAAATTTTGCAGGTAAACTCATATTAAACAAATTTGGAAATGTTCCGCTTTCAATTTTAAAAAATACTGTAACTATTGAAATGGAACATGACAAAATTCCCCAAATAACAGTCTTACTTGTGTCAAACAATATTAATATATATTCCATTTCTTCTATGAAACAGACATTGGAAGATGTTTTTTTAGGAACTATTAACAAAAAATCGATTCCTTTGTTAAAGTTTGATGAAAGGAGGGAAAATGACTAAAATATTTAAACTCATAAAAGGTGAAATGAGGAAAATTTTTTCGGGAGTCGGCATTTTTATTATGTCTGCCCTTTTAATTTTAACGTTGACCATTTGTCCAAAGTTTTTTTCTCCAAGTGAAAAAGTGGATTCGTCAACTGGCGTGAATATTTCAACAATTAGCGTTAAAACGGCATATGAATCGTTTTTAATTTCAAAAGATGAATATAACAATAGCCTTAGCGAAATTCAAAACGATATTAATAATTTTATATCAAATAATGCTGATTTTAAGCAAAAACTTCTTGATGATTTTGAAGAAATTATTCTAACAAGACAATCTTTTCATTCCGCAGTTTTAAGTGAAGATATTAGTGGCGAAAACGGCAGTTTTAACAAATTAAATGTTTTAAGGACGCAGGTCTCGGAGTTGTATGACACATATAATGCATATATTAATGGTCAAACTTCCCCTCTTATTCTTGTTAATGACGAATTAAACTATGAGATTGACAGCGAAATATTGGCTTTTAAAAGGCTTATTGAAACGACTGGCGACAACACATATATATATTTTCAAAATATCGATGAAACGATTGAGGAATTTTCTTTTATTAATAATATTAATGAATTATTAATCAAAACTAAAAATTTGTATTATTCAAATATCGCATTGACAACTATATTAAGCGATTATTCTACCCTTAAAAATGATGAAAAGAGTGCCATTTTAAGTGAAATGTCGATTTTGTATACTTCTGCATTGAGTGATGAGGGTGTGAATTTAAACGCAGAAAACATTTCTTTAATTAACAGTGACGCGTTAAAATATCTTTCGTTTACAAATAATTCCACAAATATTTTAAAAAGTAAGTTTCTCCTTAGCATCACCACTAACCTTTCGGACACCGAGATTTCGCAATATGTGGGTTATGAAGATTTTAATTCATATTTTTATGAAGAAACTTTCACAAAAAATTTATATTTGATTGAAAATAATTTTGTGGATAGCAGTCTTTCAAACACATTTTCATTCAATATTAATTCAGATAACAGCACAAATGCCTTTGACTATATGTTTTTTGCAATGGAAATTATCAGTTTTCTTATAATCACTTTCACGGTAATTTTAGGGGCGGGTATTATCTCAAAAGAATTTTCCGATGGGACAATAAAACTTTTGGCAATGAGACCATATAGCCGAAATAAAATTATTTTTTCAAAGATTTTGGCAACAATGTTTGTTGGATTTTTGTTTCTTATAATTTGTGCAATTGTTGCTTTTATAACTGGTTTAATCATCTACGGGCTTTCCTTTCCAACTGCCCTTGTTGTCATTAATGCTAGTGTCGCATTCACCACTCCAATTTGGATTTTATTCTTAATTTATATTGGACTTTTAATGATAAAAATTTGGATTTTTTCTCTCATTGCGATTGCAATTTCAACAATTTTTAAGTCTTATGTTTTGGCAGTTTGCGTTTCCGCAGGGTTATATCTTGTCAATATTATTTTAACTTTCATTGCAAATGGCGCTGCATTTTTGAAATTTAACATTTTTTCGCACTTTGACTTATTCAAATATTTTGGCGGTAGTTTTATCAAAAGTGGCACAGAAAGCAACATCACAGGGTTATTCTCACTCTCTGTGATAGCCGACACAAACTTGTGGATTTCCGTTATTGTCATCTCAACGCTTGCGTTGGTTCTCAACATTCTCATATTTTCTGTCTTTAAACATAGAGATATTGCATAATATATTTGTATTATTTTTTAAAATATTTAATATAAAAAAGACACCAAAATTTTTGGTGTCTAACTTTTTTTGAGGTTTAATTTTTCAATCTCTTTCCTTGCAATGCTGTCACAACGATTGTTTTTTTCATTTGTTGAGTGCCCTTTCACTTTTATAAAAGTCACTTTATGGATTGTCAAAAGTTCGAGAAGTTGTTCCCATAAATCTTTGTTTAGGACATCTTTTTTCTGGGAATTTTTCCAGCCGTTTAGTTGCCAGTCAAACAGCCACTTGTTAATGATTGCATTTGCGATGTAGGCAGAATCTGTGTATAATTTGACTTCACAAGGCTCTTTTAAAGCGGATAAACCCTCAATCACTCCCCGAAGTTCCATTCTATTGTTTGTGGTGTTTATTTCGCTTCCGCTAATAATTTTTTCATTTTTTCCATAAGACAAAATGGCACAAAAACCACCAGGACCGGGATTACCAGAGCAAGCACCATCTGTATAAATTTCAATTTTTTTCATCACAGATCCTTAATAAATTAAAAAAATTTGGCAGGGAAGGAGGGATTCGAACCCCCATCGACGGTTTTGGAGACCGGCACTCTACCATTGAACTACTCCCCTTTACGCACGAATAATTATAGAAAAAAAATAAGATAAAGTCAATATATTTTAATCTATATTGGCTTTAAAGTTTTTTTTAAATCAACAAAAGATTTTTTTAAATTTTTTTAATTCAAAAAATATTTTAAAAAAATAAAAGAGTGAAGATTTCCCGCACTCTTTTAAAATTATTTATAAACTAAAAATTATTTTGCAACATCAGTGACACGCGTTTCACGAATGACATTAACCTTAATTTGACCGGGATATTGAAGTTCGCTTTCAATTTTTCTTGCGATATCATTTGCCAAAAATACCATATTTTCGTCGTTTACTTCATTTGGTTTCACCAAAATTCGAATTTCCCTGCCTGCTTGAATTGCAAAAGATTTCTCCACACC
Organism: Clostridia bacterium; assembly: GCA_009929275.1. Taxonomy (GTDB): domain Bacteria; phylum Bacillota; class Clostridia; order Christensenellales; family UBA1242; genus UBA7862. The sequence continues at coordinate 8,083 of SAAW01000022.1, read as the reverse complement.
TTTAAACTCGTTGGCAAGTTTTTCAAGATTTTCAAGTCTTTTGATATACGCGTCAATTTGTTCTCTTCTTGCTCCTGGGCGACTGCTCGAAATTGCGTCTGCCGTCTGCACGATGATTGCTTCCATTGAATGATATTCCACATCTCCATGGTGAGCATGAATACAATGAATGACTTCAGGAGATTCCTTAAATTTCTTTGCAATTTCCACACCCAAAGTCACGTGAGAACCTTCTTGTTCGTGGTCTAATGCTTTGCCAATGTCGTGGAGCAAACCGCCTCGTTTTGCAATTTTAACGTTTGCACCAAGTTCGCTGGCAAGAAGCCCCGAAATGTAACAAACTTCCAAACTGTGTTTCAAAGCGTTTTGACCATAACTTGTTCGATATTTCAATTTGCCAAGAGTCTTCACAAGTTCTGGGTGAATCCCAATAATTCCAGCCTCAAACACGGCATTTTCACCTGCTTCTTTGATTGAAGCCTCGACATCTCTCTGAGCACGTTCAACAATTTCTTCAATTCTTGCGGGGTGAATTCGTCCGTCCATAATGAGTTTTTCAAGCGCTACACGAGCAATCTCTCTTCTCACTGGGTCGAAGCCCGAAAGCACAACTGCTTCTGGGGTGTCGTCAATGATTAAGTCAATGCCAGTCGCATTTTCAATGGCACGAATATTCCTGCCTTCTCTGCCAATAATTCTGCCTTTAAGTTCGTCATTCGGAAGAGGAACAACAGTCACAGTGATTTCAGATGTGATGTTTGTGGCACATTTTTGAACTGCAAGTGTCACAATTTCCTTTGCTTTTTTGTCGGCAGTTTCATTTGCCTCTTCTTCAAGTTTTCTGACAGTCGAAGCACAATCGTGTTTTGCTTGGTCGATATACATATTTACAAGTTGATCTTTTGCCTCGTCTTTCGTCAGCCCAGACACTCTTTCAAGTGCTTGAGAAATTTTTTCATTTTCTTTTTCGATTTCTTTTTTTGCAGATTCAAGTTCTGCCTCTCTGACATTCACTTGATTTAATGCAACTTCCAGAGATTCCACTTTTTTGTCAATTCCCTCTTCTTTTCTCATAAGGGAGTCTTCTTTGAGGCTCAAACGATTTTCAGATTTTGAAATTTCGTTGTATCTTTCAGCAATTTCCGCATCGCATTTTTCTTTCAAAAGATGGATTTCTTCTTTTGCTTCTAAAATTGCCTCTTTTTTTGCTGTTTTTGCCTCAGCATAGGCGTTTTCGAGAATTTTGGCTGCATTATTTTTTGATTGTGATGACTTTTTTGTGATTATAAAATATGAAAGCCCAACTCCAGCACCAACACAAACAAAACAAGCAACCAAAAACCATACAATAGGTATCATTTTAGTTACTTTCCTTTTATAAATTGATTATCAAAATACAATAAGAATTTATTATTTACTTATATTCTTTGACAGTTTAATTTTAACAACTTTGGAAAAATATGTCAACTAATTTGTCTTTTACCCATAAATTAAATTTGCCAAAATTTAGCATTGAATGTTAATAATTTCAATGTTATCCATTGCATTTTTGATTAAAAGTTCTCTATCAAGTTGTTTTTCATTTTCCAAAATTTTCTCAATTTTTGGGCGAGTCACTGGGTTTTTTGGCAAAAACAAACTGCAACAATCTTCATATGGCAAAGTTGAGATTTTATATGTGCCAATCTCCTGCGAAATTTTTGAGATATCAACCTTATCAAAACTGATGAGAGGTCTGAAAATTGGCAATTCTTTTGACATTAAATTTGTCGAGGTGATGCCTTCCACAGTTTGACTGGCGACTTGCCCAAGATTTTCGCCTGTTATGATTGCCTGACAATGATTGCTCTTTGCCACTCTTTCTGCAATGTCCATCATAAAACGCCTCACAAGTGTCACCATATATTCGCTGTCACAGTTCTTGTGAATTTCTTCTTGAATTTGCGTGAAAGGAACGACAAAAAGACGAATGTCGCCGGTGTATTTTTTGATTATATGTGCCAAATCAATCACTTTTTGTTTTGCTTGTTCGCTGGTGTATGGATAGCTGTGAAAGTGAATTGCACTAATGCTAAGCCCTCTTTTTGCCATCAAAAAACCCGCAACAGGACTGTCAATTCCGCCACTTAAAAGGAGCATCGCCTTGCCCGCGGTGTTGACTGGCATTCCGCCTAAACAATTAATTTTGTCATAAAAAATGTATGTTTTTTTGTTATCTCTGATGTCAATATTTATTATTTCATCTGGATTGTGGACGTCGACAGTGCTCGAAGCGTTGTTTGACAAAATTACTCCGCCCATTTCGGCTGACAACTCAAAAGAACGCATTGGAAAACTCTTATCCGCCCTTTTAGTATCAACTTTAAAAGTTTTTTTAGATAGTTTAATATTTTCACAAACCTCTTTAATTTTGTCAAAAGACGTGTCAATCTTTTTCGCAAGACTAAGAGAAACGAGCCCAAAAATTGATTTAATGTCTGAAATAATGGCATCTTTATCATCATTAGAAAAGTTTGAGACAAGAAATCTTCCTGAAATTTTCTCAATTTTAAGAGAATATTTTTTCAATTTTCTTTTGATATTTTTAAAAAGAGTATTTTCAAAAAAGGCATAATTTTTGCCTTTCAAAAAAATTTCTCCAAACCTGAGTAGCATTACTTCTTTCATTTTTTCCCTCTATATGTTCAATAATTTTAAACATTCAATTATATTTTTAACAAGAATTTCAATGTCTCTTTCGCTGTTTTCAAAGCCAAAACTTACTCTCAAAGCGCCCATAATCTGCTGTTTAGAATATTTCATACTTTCTAAAATTCTGTTCCCAACTTTGTTACTTGAACAAGCCGAACCAGTGCTGACGCAAATCCCCTTTGTGTCGAGAAATCTTAAAATATTTTCGCCACGGCTATTTTCAAAAATAAGACTCACAACATATGGCGAACAAAAGTCATCTGAAACAACTATTATTTTTCTTTTTTCAATCTTTTTAAGATTTTCAACTAAAATATTTTTTAATTTTAAAGCATTTTCATAATTTTTATCTTTGTTCTCAAAAGCAATCTCTGTTGCCTTTAAAAAAGATAGAATTCCACCAGCATTCACCGTGCCAGACCGAAGAGTAAACTCCTGATTTCCGCCAAAAACAACATTCTTAATGTTGGTGTTTGAAGAGATATAAAGTGCGCCAACGCCTTTGAGTCCTCCAATCTTGTGAGCAGAGATAGAACAGAGATTTACCCCAAATTTTTTCAAATTCAGTGCCAATTTTCCAAAACCCTGCACTGCGTCCACGTGAAAAATGGCATTTTTGTTTTTATTATCTATGATTTTTCTTATCCTTGCCAAGTCGTTTACTGCACCCATTTCATTGCTCACAAACATAGTGGAGACAAAACAAACTTTCTCGGTCATTAACTTTTCAAGTTCTTCATAATCTATTTGCCCGTTTTTTTGAAGTGGAATAAATTTTACGTCAAATCCTCTTTGCAAAAGTTCTTTTGCACAATTATAAACAGATGGATGCTCGCCTGAAGAAAAAAGATATGTCATATTTTTGTTTGTTGCAGACCCAAAAATGGCAAGATTGTTAGACTCAGTTGCTCCGCAAGTGAAGATTATATTATCATTTTCCTCGTCACCGTGCAAAAATTTTATAAACATTTTCCGTGCTTCAGAAATTTTTTTATAAAGATTAAATGCAGACGAATAGGACGATGAGGGATTAAAAAAATTCGTTGTATTCACTTCGTTGAATGTTTTTAGGACTTCATCAAAGGGCTTTGTTGTCGCTGCATTATCTAAATATATCATAATTTCTCTCTCTTAAAATTTTAGTTCAATTTTGTTTTCCTTAAATTTTTCAATCACAGCGGTGTGGAATTTTTCAATATCTTCCGTTGTGAGAGTCTTATCTAAACTATTCACCTCAAAGTGAAGAGTGTAGCTCTTTGTCCCGTTGCTGTTTTCATAAATGTCCTGCAAGGAAACAGTAAAACTCAATTTTGTTTGCACACTTTTAGCATAGTTTAAGATGTCTTTATAGAGTTTGTCCTGTGGAATTATAAAGTTAAAATCAAGTTTTGTTGTTGGATATTTGCTGATTTTTGCAAACTCTGTTTTCTTTTGCTCCAAATTTGAAAGTGCTGAAAAATTAATCTCAAATCCAGCAACGGTGCAGTTTTCTTCAACTTTGTCCGCATTTTCCGGGTGAATGGCAAAAATTTCGCCCACTAAAACATTATTTGTATATATTTTATAATAATTCTTTGGGTGGTAATAGGCGATCTCGTGGGTTTCCCTTTGAAGTGAATATTCCATTTTAAAAATATAACTGAAAAGGTAATCAAGGATTTCTTTTGTTTTAAACAGTTGTTTTTCGCTTTCACCAATTTTGTCAAACAAAAGCACGCAAAGAGATTTTGTCTCATCTGCAAGGTTATCTTTTGTCATATTTTTAACGACTCTGCCTATTTCAAAAGTGCCAAAACTATCATAAAAAGTTTTGTTATCATTGATAACTTTCAAAAGACTTGGAACCATTGTGCTTCTGATTTTGTCGTTGTCTTTATTAATTGAATTCACGCATCGAATAACACTTTTTGGGTCAAGCGAAAGGTTTTTGTTTGACGCCAAATCATACCAAAGATATGAGTGAGTTTCATTCAAATTAAATCTGTTTGCAAGAACAAATTTTGTGTCATATTCGAGTTTAATTTCATTTTCTAAAAGCACAGGTTTCACAATTTGAGAGATTGATTTTGGGTTGATGTTGTCATAGCCAAAAATTCGCGTTATTTCTTCCACCAAATCTGCTTTGCCATTGATGTCTTTCGTTGCCCTGAAAGACGGCACTTCAAACTTATATTTCCCAGATCTATTTTCAATAAGTTTAAATTCAAGTCCGTTTAAAATCTCTAAAATGGTCTTTTCAGAAATTTCTTTTCCGATAAAACTGTCTATGTAATTTTTTGAAATCTCAACTTCAAGTTTAGGGTATTTTTTTGTGTATATATCACAAATTGAAGAAGAAATTTTTGCATTTTTATCTCTGTTTTTAACCAAAAATGCAAATCTCAAAAGTGCTTGCATAGTCACTTCGGGGTCGAGAGATTTTTCGTATCTAGCACTTGCCTCCGTCCTCATTCCAAGTGAAGTTGCAGTTGTTCGCACTTTATAACTGTCAAAATTCGCCGATTCAATCAAAACACTTGTTGTATTTTCGGTTATTTCGCTGTTTTCACCGCCCATAACGCCTGCAAGTGCGACTACTTCACCGTTTGTTGCGATTACCATATTCCCTTTTTTAAGTTGTCTTTCCACGCCGTCAAGAGTCTTAAAATTACAGTCTTTTGCCAAATCATACACTTCAATTTTCTTCACAATATTGCCGTCGAAAGCGTGCATTGGTTGCCCAAGTTCGAGCATAACATAATTTGTCAAATCCGCCAACAAATTGATGCTCCTCATTCCGCAATAAAAGAGCCTTATTTGCATATTTATATTTGCTTTTTTCTGCAAGATATTTTCCATTTTCGCACTTGTGTAGCGATGGCAACTTTCGCTTGAAACTTTCACATCAACCTTTGGCAAATTGTCAAATTCATTTCTGTTAAGAAGTGAGATTGGTTTTAATGGTCTGCCTAAGAGTGTTGCAATTTCTCTTGCGATGCCATAGTGTCCCCAAAGGTCTGGTCTGTTTGTGAGAGATTTATTGTCCACTTCAAAAACGATATCTTCAATTTCAAGCACACTTTTTATATCCACTCCAACCTCTGTGTCATCGTCCAGTTCCACAATCCCGCCGTGGTCTTCGCTAATGCCAATCTCGTCGCCCCCACAGCACATTCCAAAACTTTCGAAACCAGCCAAACTTGCTTTTGTGATTGTTATGTCGCCAAGTTTTGCTCCAATTTTTGCAAGCGCGGTCACAAGCCCAACTCTAACATTTGGCGCACCACAAACAATTTGAAGAATCTCACTTCCCGCGTCCACTTTTAAGAGGTGAAGTTTTTTGCTGTTTGTCACATTTTCCACACTCAAAATTTTGGCAGTCACAACATTGCTGATGTTTTTGCCCAAATATTCGACACCTTCCACTTCGGCAACGCCCATAGTGAATTTTGAGATGAGATTTTCCACGTCCACCCCAGTCATATCCACAAAATCTTTAATCCAATTAATTGATACTTTCATTTTTACCCCTTATTTTATCTTTGCTTGCAACAGAGCCTTGATGTTTCCGCTGTTAAGAAGCCTTATTTCCGTTATGCCAAAATCCATCATCGCAAGACGAGAAAAGCCGAGCCCAAAGGCAAAACCCCTGTATTCTTCGGGGTCTATTCCACCCATTTTGAGAACATTTGGGTGAATCATACCACACGGACAAAGTTCAATCCAACCGCTATTTTTACAAACTCTGCAACCTTTTCCCTTGCAATATGGACAAGAAATGTCGAGTTCAAAACCCGGCTCAACGAAAGGGAAAAATCCGGGACGAAGCCTGACTTCAATCTCTTTTCCAAACACTTTCACAAGCATTTCTTTCATAAAATAGATGAGATTTGCAATCGAAACATCTTTATCAATCATCATTCCTTCAATTTGAAAAAATGTGTTTTCATGGCTGGCATCGAGTTCTTCATTCCTAAAGCATCTTCCCGGGAAAATTGCCTTTAATGGAGCGCCATATTTTCTCATAATCCTGTTTTGTGCAGCCGAAGTTTGAGTCTTTAAAACTTGCCCATTGTCGAGATAAAAAGTGTCTTGCATATCTCTTGCGGGGTGATTTTTGGGGACATTGACAGCCTCAAAATTGTTGTATTCCGTCTCAATCTCATTGCCGTCTTCAACGGTGAAACCCATGCTCGAAAAAATCTCTATAATATTGTTTTGAATAATAGTGATTGGGTGCAAACTTCCCCTTTTTTCAGTTGAAGGAATAGTCAGATCGATGAGTTTTGTCTTGTTAAGTTTGTCTTGAACTTTTCTCTCGATGAAAAAATTTTCTTTTTCACTAATTAAACTTTGCAAAACCTCTTTGATATTATTAATTTTTATTCCAAATTCTTTTCTTTCTTCATTTGGAATTTCTCTCATTTTGCTCAAAAGTGTCGTCACTTTGCCTGACTTTCCAAGATAAGTTTGATAGAATTCGCCAAGTTTTTGACTGTTTTCGACCTCGCTTAACTCTTTTTTAGCATTTTCCAAGATATCATTCAAATCAATCATTTTTTGTTGTCCTTTTTAAGAAAATAATCTCGTCTGTTTTTTCAAAAAAAATTAGAACGAAATTAAATCTTCATTTTTGTATTTTGAAAACAGGAAAACCCGCCCTTATTCAATATTGTAATATATTTTATCATTTTGTCTTTAAAAGTCAACTTTATTTATATAATTCGCTAAGTGAAGACACCGACAAATAGGTGTTTGGAACGTCGCCAACAATCAAACATTCGCACAAAAGATAGTCGATGCTTTTTGAAACATTTTTTGAGCCAAAAGGTAGAATAAGAGACGCTTCACTTTGAATTGTGATGTATATTTTATGAGAAGTTTGATTTATTCCAACACTTGTGAAAGAAGTGAAAAATTTGCTCGTAACATTGCCAATTGGACTCACTGAAAGGTTAATGGGACTGCCTCTTCCGCTCAAAAATCCAATCCCTGTGCAAGTGCCAAAAGGAATGGAGATGCCAAGTTTTGCATTCAAATCAATCTCCCTCTGAGTTTCAATTGCAAGAGAATTTGCAAGATTGTTGATGCTTAAACTGTTTGCAACGATTGAAGAAATGTCATTATTTATGTCATAATTAATCGTTATTAAGTCGTCATAAGACACAGAAGATGTGTTATAAATTGCGTTATTTGAAGAACTCACAAGGAGTCTGTTGATTTCTGCTTCACCATATGCAAAAATAATTGGATTGACAACATTGACAAAATACCTGCAAATTAAAAAAATAAAAAAACATATCACCAGAGAAAAAATGATAATATTTTTTATAAGTTTTCTTTTTTTGCACAATTTGAAATGAGATCTAACATAACAAGAATTTATTTCATCATCACACACATAAATATATAT
>SAAW01000021.1 GCA_009929275.1 Clostridia bacterium | reverse complement strand
AATTATATAAATTATTTTAAAAAAAAGAGACTTTATAAGTCTCTTTTAAATATTAATTTTTTAATATTTTTTTAATCTTTTTTTAATAAATTTTCATTATTTTTTTTACTTATTTATACTTGTAAAAACTTTCCCCCCAAGGTATTTTGCACCGCGTTTCAAGTCTTCTTCAATGCGTAGAAGTTGGTTATATTTTGACACTCTTTCTGTCCTTGACGGTGCCCCTGTTTTGATTTGTGAAGAGTTTGTTGCAACTGCAATATCGGCAATTGAGGTGTCTTCAGTTTCTCCACTTCGGTGACTAATGACCGTTGTGTAGCCTGCTTTTTGGGCAAGACTTATTGCATTCAAAGTCTCGGTTAGACTGCCGATTTGGTTTAATTTTATAAGCACAGAATTGGCAATTTTTTCAGAAATTCCTCTTTGAATTCGCTCAATGTTTGTGACAAAAAGATCGTCTCCCACGAGTTGAATCTTGCTTCCAAGTTTATCTGTCATAATCTTCCAAGACGTCCAATCTTCCTCTGAAAGAGCATCTTCAAGAGAAACAATAGGATATTTTTTTGTCATCTTTTCCCAATATTCAATCATCTCTTGAGCAGTGAAAAGTTCCTTTGTTTTCCAAAAATAATAACAGCCCTCTTTCCCAATTTTCTTTGCCTCTTCAAACATTTCGGAAGCAGCAGCGTCGACAGCGAAAACAAAATCTTTGCCAGATTTATAGCCTGCTTTTTCAATGGCTTGTGTGATAAAAATGAAAGCCTCTTCATCATTTTTAAGGTTAGGTGCAAAGCCTCCTTCATCACCCACAGAAGTGGCAAATCCTGCGGTTTTTAAGATTGATTTTAGGTTATGGAAAACTTCGGCACACATTCTTAACCCCTCGCTGAATGATTTTGCACCCACTGGCATAATCATAAACTCTTGCACATTAACAGAGTTGTCTGCGTGCTTTCCGCCGTTTAAAATGTTCATCATTGGCACAGGCAAAACGACTGCTTTCTTGCCTCCCAAATATTTGTATAGTGGCAAGTCAAGAAGAACACTTGCGCACCTTGCACAAGCAAGTGACACCCCCAAAATGGCATTTGCCCCAAGTCTTGATTTGTTCTCTGTGCCGTCAAGGTTTATCATCTTAACATCAATTGTTTTTTGGTCAAAAACATTTTCACCTTTCAGTGCTTTTGCAATTGTTTTATTAACATTTTCCACTGCCTTTAAGACAGATTTTCCCATATAACACTTTTTGTCATTATCCCGAAGTTCCACTGCCTCAAAAGAACCTGTCGATGCCCCTGACGGAACTGCTGCTCTCCCCATTTTCCCGCCTGCAAAAACTTCCACTTCAACTGTGGGATTCCCGCGCGAGTCTAAAATTTGTCTTGCAATAATTTTTTCGATTTTTTCATAATTTTTCATTTTAATCTTCCTTTCAATAGTGAGATTCTAGCACTTTTCACTCAAAAATGTCTATTGAAAAAACGATAAATTTAATCAAAAATTAAAGATTATTTTTGCTTTTTTAATAATTATATTTAGGTTTTGTTTTAGATTAAGTCTTGTTTAGGTCTTGTTCTGTTTTAAATTAAGTCTTGTTTAAGTTTTTCTCGGGGAAAGATTTGTTTATGGTTTGTGAAAAAAAGAAAAAAGGACTAATTGTCCTTATTTTTCTTTCTAAAACTCTCTCTTCCACGCATAGTGTGGTCGAGCACTTTCTTTCGCATTCTTATATTTTTTGGTGTTATTTCCAAAAATTCTTCTTCCCCCAGCATATCAATATATTGCTCCAAACTAGGCTTTTGTATTGGTTCAAGCCTTAATGAGTCGTCGCTGGCACTAGAACGAGTGTTTGAGAGATGCTTTGTCTTGCAAACATTCACGACAATGTCTTCTGCGCGTGGGGTTATGCCGACAATCATTCCGCCATACACTTTTTCGCCTGATTCAATGAAAAGTCTGCCATGTTGTTGAGTGTAAAAAAGTCCATATTGAACGGCTTCCCCCGTTTCATAAGAAACAAGCATTCCAAAATTACGGCGGTTAATGTTACCCTTATATTCGTCATAAGATGAGAAAATACTGCTCATAATTCCTTCGCCGTTTGTGTCTGTGAGAAATTGGCTTTTATAGCCGAAAAGTCCACGAGCAGGAATGAGATATTCAAGTCTTGTGCGTCCATTTGTGCTGTGCATAGCAACAAGTTCGGCTTTTCTTGAGCCTAAAACACTGATGACATTGCCCGTTTTTTCATCGGGAATGTCCACAACAAGTCTTTCAATTGGTTCCAAAGTTTTGCCGTCTTCTTTTTTAAGAATAACTTTTGGCTGACTCACCTGAAATTCGTAGCCATCTCGACGCAAATTTTCCATCAAAATTGAAAGGTGCATTTCACCTCTTCCCATAACTTTAAAAGTATCGGCACTTTCGGTGTCAAAAACTCTCAGACTTAAATCTCTCACGGCTTCTTTCATCAGCCTTTCGCGGAGTTGTCTGCTGGTGCAAAATTTGCCTTCTTTGCCAGCAAATGGGCTGTTATTAACCATAAAACTCATCTCAACACTTGGCTCGCTTATCTTCACAAAAGGAAGAGTTTGGACGTTGTTTTGGCTGGACAAAGTGTCGCCAATTGTCATATTCGTTGCCCCTGCGATGCAGACGATATCTCCCACATTTGCCTTAGTGACTGTCGTGCGTTTCAAGCCTGAAAATTCAAACATATTTTGCACTTTAAAAAGTTCTTTTTTGTCTGGCAAATGGAAATTTGTGACGACAAGGTTTTCGTTTATGTTAAGAGTTCCTTGGACAATCTTTCCCACTGCAAGTTTTCCCAAAAAGTCGTCTTGTTCTGTCGAGGAAACAAGCATTTGAAGGGGCTTGTTTTCATCTCCGTCTGGGCAAGGAATGCGAGTGAGAATTTCCTCAAAGAGAGGAATCATATTTTTGCCTTCACCGTCTTGGTCTAGCGTCGCCGTTCCAAAACGAGCAGATGCAAAAATTATTGGGCAATCAAGTTGCTCTTCGCTGGCATTCAAGTCCATCATAAGTTCCAATATTTCGTTGATAACTTCATTAATTCGTCTGTCTTTTCTGTCAACTTTATTGATGACAACAATAATTTTAAGGTTAAGAGCAAGGGCTTTTTCAAGCACAAAGCGCGTTTGAGGCATTGGTCCTTCAAAGGCATCGACGACGAGCAGAGCCCCATCGACCATTTTAAGAACTCTCTCCACTTCTCCGCCAAAGTCGGCGTGTCCCGGGGTGTCGACGACATTAATTTTGACATCTTTATAGACAAAACTTGCGTTTTTGCTAAAAATTGTGATGCCTCTCTCACGCTCGATGACATTAGAATCCATAATTCTGTCCATAACTTCTTGATTTTGTCTAAACACGCCACCTTGCTTCAACATTTCATTCACAAGACTAGTCTTGCCGTGATCAACGTGCGCGATTATTGCTATATTTCTAACTTTAGTATTCTTCATTAATTTAAAACTCCCATACCCATATGCATCTCTCAACTAGTTCTCTATTATGTTCGTCGTCAAAATTTGTTATGGTTTTAATCTCTTTTAGATAGGCTCCGAGGCTGTCGAACACACGCCTTGTATAATGGTCATTTGGATCACAAGTTAGGTTTAGGCTATGTGCTTTATGGTGCTTTGCAACTTGCTTAATAAGTTGACAGCAGTCATATTTAACCGAACTAAGATCCAAATCTTTTGTCATATTAATATCCACATTCCCAAAATGGATATCGTCATTTTCGGGGGCAACGCCATAGCTTATTTTTCCCACAATTTCGTCTGTTTTTGGCAAAAGGACATTGAAAACATAGGTGGGAAGATTGCTGTTTTTGTCGGTGAAGGTTTTCTTCAAAGTCAAATTCACCATTTTGCCCTTTAATTTTTCAAACTTTTTTTGTGCAAAAACAAAGTTGTCATTTTTTATTTTTTTTACTTTCTTCTCTTTCAGGTGAAAGTCATATGGTTTTTCATAATCTGGGTTAATCACCATAAGGTCTTTTGGAAGGTTGATTTTCCCAACACAATAGTCAAACGCTTGACTGGTGAGGTGGCAAGGCACAATGCAACATCTGCCTTCATACTCTTTCAAAGTCTCAATGCCGTCGATGATATTGTAGTGTTTGCTTGAAATGTCCGTTCCAGCCATATCCACAAAGGCAAGGTGACTGTTGTCAATCATATATTTCATATTTTCACACATCGTGCTGTCACCTGTGAAAGAAACTGTTTTACCGTTCTTTCTCTTAAAAATATAGCCAAAACATTCGATGTCGCCGTGCTCCATTTTGAGTGATGAAATCTCATATTCTCCAAAACTGAAATCTTTTAAACTCGCTGCGTCGACAAAGGTTATATGGTCTTTAAAATTAAGTTTTTTATAAGTGCTTTCACTCAGACCCAAACGGCAAAGTTGTTTGATTTTCTCTTCTCCATCTCGTGGGCAAATGATTGTCGCTTTGAATTCGGGGAATTTGTCACTGGCTAATTTCCACATTAAAGGGACGATGTCGAAGTAGTGGTCAAGGTGAAAATGCGTGATTAAAATGAGTTTAATTTTGCCAATTTTTTCGTGATGAAGGAGATTTTTTGTGTTTTTGAAAAGTTGCTTTAAAGCACCTGAGCCGGCATCAACTAAAATGTTGTCGTCAATCAGATAACTTGCACAAGCGCGTTTTGTCCAAATGCAACCTGTTCCTAAAATAGATATTTTCATTCGTTTTCTCCTAATTCACAAAAAACAAAAGGGAATTCCCCTTTTAATTTCATATAGTATTTGAATAATATACAAGATTATTGCGTATAAATCAATGTTTTTTTATTTATTTATATTTTTTGTCATTTTTTAAGCAACTATCTTCCAAGGATTTTTTTTGTTTTTGTTTTTTAACAATCGACTTTAAAATCATATAAATTGCAATCAAAACGGCAATGCCAAGCAAAATGTAGAATAAAATTAGCGTGGAGCCTCCAAAAAAGTGTGACAAAAGAAGAATGAGTAGCCCTGCGACAATGTTTCCGCTAACAACCGTGGCACAAGCCGTCCAATAATTAAGCCCAAGTGCTATGGCAAGGCAAGTGCCTGTCCAAACACCCGTGAAAGGAATGGGATTTGCAACAAACAAAAATACTCCTGCTATTTTAAGCCAAAGGATTTTTTTCTTGCTTTTTTCTTTTGCTATTTCGTCTTCCACAACTTGCTTTTTTCTGTTTATTAAATTCTCCAATTTCTCGCCAAGTTTTTTGAAAAATTTGGTGGATTTTAGCCATTTTATAAGTGGGATATAGATGAGGGCGAGCAAAAAAATTATGAGAGAGGTGCCAAGGACTGCATATGCAAAGGCTTCCCAAATGGAGAGAGCGTTTGCACCCCAAATGTCCACAGACATTGAAAAAGGAATGGCGCCTTTAAGTTCGATGATTGGAATTATGGAAATGAGGATTGTTGCAAGCACAACATTCCCACCAAAAATAGAAAGAAAAAATTGTTCTATGCTTTCAGTCATTTCTCGCTGTCCCAAAGTTTCGCAGGGTAAACACCTTCATCTCTCAATTTCTTTATGGACAGCACAACTTGTTCTTTATCTTCTTTATATGTGACTCCTTGCCAAACAGCACTCGTTGAAAGCACTTTCATATCTGCTTTGAAATGCTCTTTTGCATATGGGATTTGGCTCAAAACAAAAAACTCATCTTTTTCAAGGTTGGTGTTTTTGCAATGAATAAAATCTGAAAAAGTCTTTTCAAGCACATCTAAATAGTTGTGTCTAAAACAAATTAAATTCATACTGACAAGTTGATTTGGCGATAATTCAATTTTTTCATTTGTGGCAAGTGAAGTGGCAAAAATTCTGCCGTCAATTTTTTCAAGCAAACTCTCGTCAACACTTTCAAGCATTCCATTTTTTACTTTACACACGCCTCGTTTCACCGCGCCATTTTCAGTGAGTGTGTTCTCTGCCTTGTATCCCACGATTGCATATGTATTTTCATCAGGTTTATCTTTAAAAAATTTTGAAGCAACACGGTAACCATCAAGTCCATAAAAATCATCTGCATTTATAACAACAAAATTGCTCTCAATATTATTTTTTGCACACAAGACCGCATGCCCTGTGCCCCACGGTTTTGTTCGGTTGTGAAAAATATTTTTTGGGACAAAATCGTCTTGCCCTTGAAAAGAATATTCAACTTTAATTTGTTTGGAAATTCTTTCTCCAATTGTTGTTTTAAAGATGTCTAAGTGCTCTTTTTTGATGATGAATACAACTTTGTCAAAGCCCGACCTAATGGCGTCAAAAATGGAATAGTCTATTATAAAATTATTATTGTCGTCAATTGGTTCAACCTGTTTTAACCCGCCAAAACGACTGCCAAGTCCTCCTGCCATAATCACAAGTGTAAGTTCTTTTGTCATATTTTCTCCTATCTGATTATTTATCAAAAAGTATATTTTAAGTTCTATTCAACTTCGGTTAAACCTGTCAAATCATAAAGTGTGATGCCGTTGTTTCCTTCACCAAAAGGAATAACGCTAGGATAGTTTTCGTCACCAATAAAAGTGATGACAGCATCGACTGCCTTGCTGTTTGTTATTGAAAAAACTTCACCATTTTGCAATCTAATCAAATAATGTGCCTCACTACTTCCATATTGATATGCTCCATCGCTTGTTTTTGTGAAATACTGCAACGAATAGTTAAAATTCAAAAAGTTGAAGGTAAGACCTTCCTGCTCGGAATAAGTTTGATTTTCAACATTAATAGAATAAACCGTAAAGTTGCTTTCTTCAAAATCAATAAAGTAATAAAGACTGCTTAAAACTGCACCCGAATTAATCTCTTCCACCTTAACAAGAATGTCTTTGTCGGTTCGTTTTTGAGTTGTTATTCTTCTATAATGACCACCATCTATATCCTCTGTGTAAACAACAAAATATTCGTCACTTTTCACCACATTGTCAAAAGTCGCAACGGTGTAGTCATCAATGTTTTCAGGTTCAGCTGGGATCTCAACTGCATTGCCATAGTTTTTAAGCACTGTGACACTTGACACTGTTAGATAGTTCTCATAACTTTGCCCATTAGAATTACTGTTCCCAATGGTGTAGTTTAAAGCAAAATAATTGATGTAATCAAATTTTGTTATCCCATATTCATAGGAAAAAGGCATAACAAAATCGTCTCCTTTTTTACCCATAGCAAAGAGTTCGGGGTTTGAAAACAAGTCGCTTTTTTCAATAAATTTGTCTTGAATTGTTTCATTTAGATTGAAAACATTTGAAGTGAGTTTATAATATTGTATATCGTCAAAAGATTTCTCACTAACGATTTCCGCTTCATTTTCTTCGGCTTCGTGAATAATCTCTCCAAGCATTGTGTAGAACATTTTGTCACTAAAATCATTTTCCAACTTTTCTCGTTGCATATAGACTGAGCCCTCTTCGCTTGTTGAAGAGTCATAGGTTGTCTTCAAAATATATATAAATCCATTGTCATCATTTGTTCTGACATAAGTGGAGGTTTTTATATAGAGAAGTTCACCATTTTCATATGTCTTTGTGACAATCTCTGCAGTTGCATCTTCAATGCTTGCACTGGAAAATGTGGCGGTTGATACTTCTTTCACTGTTTTATTTTCATATTCTCCGTCTTCTGTTTCAAAAAATCTGAAAATGGTCGTTGTCTCATATGTGACGGGAATATAAAGATCGTCCATCATATAATTTCTGCAATTCTCGACTTTATCAACAACCTCAGACATTGTTTTCGTGGAAGAAGCCCAGGGGGTTGACTCAAAAGTCGCCTCGTCGCAAGCAAACAAAAAAAGAGGAAGAAATAGCACTAGGCTTATTGAAATTAAGATTTTTTGCAATATTTTCATTTCTTTCTCCTCGTTTTCTTAACAAAAGTTTATATATAAAAGGCATTTTAGTCAAATATATTTACAATTTTAAATTGGTTGACTTTTTGGGCTTTATAATCCACAATATAAAAGCATTAAAGGAGTGAATATGATTTTAGAAGAAATTAAAAAAGCAAATGTTCAGGCAATGCGTGATAGAGACCAAAATGCAAGGGCTGTCTATTCCGTTGTGATGACAAAAGCAATGCTTGAAATTGTGAAAAAAAGAGAAAAAAGCGAAGAATTTGCGGACGCAGATATGTCGCAGATTTTACAAAAAACGATCAAAGAACTTGCTGAAGAAAAAGAAAACTACAAAAAAGCAGGTAATTCCATTCAAGCAGAAATGATTGAAAAACAAAAAAATATTCTTTCAAAATTCTTGCCACAAATGCTTTCTGAAAAGGAAATTTATGACATAATTCAATCGCAAGATGATAAGTCTATCCCTTCTATTATGAAGTTATTTAAGCAAAATTATGCTGGAAAAGTGGATATGGCAAAAGTGGGAATGGTGCTTAAAAATTTATAAAAGGAAAAAAAATGCTACAAGTTATTGATGTGACGCTAACTTTTGGGAGCAGAAAACTGTTCAGCGAAGTTAATTTAAAATTTACAAATGGAAACTGCTATGGTGTGATTGGTGCAAATGGCGCTGGAAAATCCACTTTTTTAAAATTGCTCTCAGGCGAGATTGAGACGACAAAAGGAAATATCGTCACTGGCAAAAACGAGAGAATTTCTGTCTTGCAACAAAATCAAAATGCTTATGATAATGAAACAGTATTGAGGACTGTTCTTTTGGGTCACAAGCGTTTGGTGGAAGTTTGGGACGAAAAAGATGCACTATATTTGAAAGAAAATTTCTCCGAAGACGACGGTGTTTTGGCTGGCGAATTGGAGCAAGAATTTGCCGACTTTGGAGGTTGGGAAGCCGAAGGAAACGCTCAAACATTACTCTCTGAGATTGGCATTGACAACAAGTTCTTTGACACAAAAATGAAAGATTTGGACGGCAAAATGAAAGTGAAAGTTCTTTTGGCACAAGCACTGTTTGGCAACCCCGACATTTTGCTCCTCGATGAGCCGACGAACAACCTCGATTTGGCAACTATTTCTTGGCTGGAAAACTTTCTTTTGAACTATGACAAGACAGTCATCACCGTTTCGCACAACAGACATTTTTTGAACAAAGTCTGCACTCACATTTGCGACGTCGACTATGGAAAAATCTCAATTTTTGTGGGCAACTATGACTTTTGGTATGAGACGAGCCAACTGCTTTTAAGACAGCAAAAAGACGCAAACAAAAAGGCTGAAACACGGGCGAAAGAGTTGCAAGATTTCATCGCCAGATTTGCGGCAAACGCAAGCAAGAGCAAACAAGCAACAAGCAGGAAAAAGGAACTGGAAAGGCTGACAATCGAAGACATAAAGCCTTCGTCAAGAAAATACCCTTACATTGCTTTTAACTTTGACAGACAGATTGGCAATGATGTTTTATTGGTGGAAAATTTGTCTAAAAAAGGCTATTTTAAAAATGTATCTTTTGTCATAAATAAAGAAGACAAAATCGCCTTTTTCTCAGACAGTCCAAACAACGTTTCTGTGCTTTTCAACATACTTTCGGGAGTGGACAAAGACTACAGCGGACAAGTGAAATGGGGTAAGACAATCATTAGTTCATATCTTCCAAAAGAGTATAATGATATGTTCAACACTTCTCTTTCTCTCACCGATTGGCTAGGGCAATTTTCAAAAGAAAAGGACATCACTTTTCTTCGAAGTTGGCTAGGGAGAATGCTTTTTTCTGGCGAAGAGGCCTTGAAACCTGCCAGTGTTATCAGTGGAGGCGAAAAGGTTAGGTGTATGCTCTCCAAAATTATGCTTGAACAAGGCAACGCACTACTCCTCGACGAACCCACAAACCACCTTGACCTTGAAAGCATCACAGCACTGAACAACGGAATGAGCAGTTTTAAAGGAATTATTCTCTTTTCGTCAAGTGATCAAGAACTCACGCACACTGTTGCAAACAGAATTATCAAAATCAACGACACAAAAACTTTTGACAAATATATGTCATATGAAGAATATCTTAACATCAAAGAAAGCAAATAAAAACAAAGAATTAAGTTAAAAAAGAAGATTAGATTAAATCTTCTTTTTTTTTAAGATTTTAAACTTTGTCTTAAGAATACATTTTGCCCACAATAAAAAGCATTAACTTTTGAGGTAAAATCTTTTCTAAAAACAAGATTATTTTATACATTCCGCCCACAGTTCTTGTGGCAGGCATATGCTTTTTATTAAACATTTTGAACATAACTTTGGCGACTGTGATGGGTTCTTTGCCATTTTGCTCGTCTTTCTCCATTTTTGAGATAGATTTTTTGACAACATCTTCATAGACAGATTTTTCATCTTTTTCACTTTTTTCTCTTTTTGCTGTAAAGTCGGTCTTGGTGTCGCCCACAAGGACATTGCACACAGAAATATTAAAAGGCTTGACTTCCATTCGCAGTGCTTTTGCAAAGATATCCACACTTGCCTTTGTCGCCGAATAAAATGATTGAAAAGGAATGGGAATAATGCCTGCAACAGAACTTGTATTGATGATTTTTCCAAAACCTTGCTGACGCAGATATGGGAGGGCAAGTTGAGTCATATTGACGACGCCAAAAAAATTTACCTTAAACATTTTTTCAATATTTTCCAAACTCTCGTTTTCCACAGAACCCGAAATGCCAAATCCTGCGTTGTTCACAAGCAAATCAATTCTCTTTTCTTTTTGCCAGATTTTTTTCAAAGTTTCTTCGACTTGAACTTTGTTTGTGACATCACAACAGAGCGAAACAATGCCCTTTTCCTCAAATGTTCTGCGTGAAAGTCCATATACTATGCACCCTTTCAGAGAAAAATATTTCGCAACTGCTTTTCCAATGCCACTTGATGCTCCAGTGACTATGATGACTTTTTTTTCAACTAATTTTTTCACTTTTTATATCTTCCCTTTTCATAATTGTCGCTGGGATTTTTGTCTTCATTGAGAAGTTGGACACTAGAGTTCTCGTCTTGTGAAACATTTTGCGACGACAAATCCACCATATCTTCGTCACCGTTTGCTAATTTATCATCAAAATATGGAAAATCAGTTCTTCCTTGTCGTTTTTCGCGTCGTCTTTTTTCCCTGAACATTTCCGAATCTGTGAGAGGTGCAATGGGTGAGCCGTTTCTAATCCACCTTATCACATAGATGACGCATGAAGTGACGACGAAAATCAAAATTATCAAAGAAATGCCAAGTGCTGTGTTTGATGTGGCTTGATAACTTGCCGAAATTGTTGTTATCCCACCCGTTATTCCGTCAAAAACAAAATAGGAAGAAAATGTATTTGAAGAAATGGTTGTGATGTTATAAGTTGATAAATTTGCTTGCTCTTGCCCAGAAACTCCTGAATAGATAACTGCGTCGGACAAAATTAAGTCACTATTCGCAACATTTGAGTAAAGATTTAAAGAAAATGAAAAGTTCATTGGCGAAGTTTGGGCGAATGTCGTTATAACATTTCCATTTGACATCGCAATCACACTGGGGGCTGGCAGTTTTGAAGCAATAAACATATTTTCAAAATATTTTTCGTTATTTTCAGGAAAGTTTAAATTCCCCACATAAGAAAATGAGATTTCTATCTTGCCTGCTGGAAGTTTAATTTGATTGAAGCCAATCGTCCCTGCAGAAGAAAGAATGTCGCTGGAGTCCATATAATATTCACTTGCGCTAACCTCACCGTCCCCCGCAAAATATTTGACGTGAATAATTAAGTTTTGGACAAAAACGCCATCGTTTACAACAGCAATCGTGTCGCCTGCAAAAAAATTCTCTTTGTTTAAACCTTGCATAAAAAATATGGGGGTGCAACCCAGACCAATAGGGATATTTGGCTCTTGTGTTATGTTATTAAAACTCAAATCAAGTTTTATTAAAGTGCCTCCAAAAGTAATGTCCGAAAAATTTTCAAACAAATTGCCTGCGAGGTCTATTGTCGCGTTCAATGCCACACCAGACAAGTCCACTTGTGTGAGCGAATTATCTCTTAGATAAAGTTGCGTTATCTCTCCACTTATTGCAGGATTGATTGAAAAAGACGAGAGAGAGTTTTTGCAAACTGAAAGAATATTAATGTTTGTTAGGCTAGAAAGGTCACTGCTGTTAATTGCCAAAATACTGTTATCATCTAAGATAAGTGTTTGAATTCCGCTTAGATCGAGGTTGTTCAACCCTCTGACATTTGTGATTTTATCTTCAAAATTTCTTAGACATTCATAGGGTGAATTCTCCCCTAATGTCAAGTTCAATTTGTTTGAAGAAAGGTCGTTTTTGATGGCAACTCCATCTTCACTCGAAGGTGAGGAGGACGAAAACCCTGAGGTGAAAAATGAAGAACTAAAACCCGTGTCATTTTCAGCATTAACCGCATTTTCTAGGGCTAAAAGTGCGTAAAAAAGGGTCGACTCAAGATTGAATGTTGAAAGATAGTTTGTATAGGTCACTGTGCTTGTAATTGCATTTGCCGTCTTAGTAGCTTGTTTTGAAAAATTAAAGTTTGCAACAGTTACAAAAGACAAAGAAAAAATGAAAAGTAAAATTATTTTTGCAAATTTCTTCATCTATTTTCCCCTTTTTTTAACTTTGTCATATAATTATATTTATTTCTTGTTTTTTGCGTTTTTATCGTCTTTTTTAAGATTTTTGTTGTTTAACGCCACAACTTTTGTTTCCGTATTTTGTTTTTCTTTGATTTCTTGTGCCGATTTACTCATTTTTTCGACTTCAAGTTTTTGGCGTTCGTTTGCTTTTCTCAAAAGTTTTTTGCCTTCTTGCACGAGTTCAACATCATTGAGCACTGTGCCATGGAAAAGTTTGTTTAGTTTCTTAAAAAATGGAACAAGGAATTTTGCTTTTTTATTGCCATAATTCTTCCAAAGAAGATAGAGCACAAACACAACAATTAAGAAAATGAGAATGGCAACAATTATAACAATGGCAACTATACTAACAAAAGTTGATTGCGAACCGCTCGTCTGTGCAAGGAATGCAAACGAAGACAAAGAGTCTGTTTGAAAAGTGACAAAATTCCCGCTCGTTGTGAAAACAACCTCTGAAATTTCAGTCACATTTACACTAACATTGTGGATATTTAAGATTCGAAAATTCACTCCTCGCAAAGCTTCTGGAATGAGCAAATGTATTGTAACACTGCTCTCTGGCTGGACTTCCTCGCCGTCTTTCACAAGATATGCCTCATACATACTTATTGTTCCCTCGTCTTCGCTTAAAAGGTCTTTTTGTGCAAGCAATTCGTTCATATTCTCTTTTTCGGTAGCACTTGAAGATAGGATATATAGCACAATATCAGTTTCAAATCCGTTTTCAGTGGAGACTGTCACATTGTTTGAAGAGAGTTCAACAGGTTTGATGACAAGGGTTGAGGTGAGTTCCATTGAAGATAGTCGTTGATTATCTTTTAAGATGACATGATTGCCGTCGGCAACAAGATGAGCCGTCACTGTGTATTTTCCTGCGTTAGTTGCAGAAAAACTTGTGCCAAATCTCGTCGCACAATTTACAGTGAGGTGGTCGACACTAAGCCCTGCGGGCAAGGAAGAAATCTCAACACTGTGAGAAGTGTTTGTGAAGACAAAAGTCCTGCTGTTAAACAAAATCCCATTTATCTCGCTTTCAGTAAAGCAAAGTTTTTGGATTATGAATTTATAGTGAAGGTCATTCACAGTTCCGTCGTTCCATCTGTAATTTAATTTGTCTTTAAGCGACACAACGACATCATAACCCGCTTCGTTTGCGTTTGTTTGCTTATTATTCGTTATAGTCATCAAAGAAGAATCAAAGCCTGTGGGAAGAAATGTGTGGTCATCTCCATAATAAATATAAGTCGTCCTAACTGGTTGAGGGTTGTATAAATACGTCACATAACTTGATTTTTGCGAAAGCAAGAGAGCATATTTTGCGTCGGCAGAATTGCTGTTTACATAAAGCATTATGTATGTGTCCCCATAACTAGTAACAAGGTTCTGCTTTGCAGAAGAATAGGCAGTCATTGCGTTTGTGGCAAGTGTTGGATTGTCTGCATAACAAATGATGCAACAAATGGTGTTTGAGACAGTGAAATATGCGTTAAGATTTGTTTTTTGCGAAAGAAGTGTCGTGTATTTTTCCTCTGCTTCAAGGTCAAGATCTTCGCTTAAAACATCGCCCCTCTCGTCTATATAATTTTGCATTATGGCATCGACAGATGCCTTCGCCGACTCTTCATATGGGTAAAATTCAATATTTTTTAATGCTTCACAGGCAGTTCCATATTCATTGAACGCATATGCGTTCATAACATTCGTTTGACTAAATATTGCCAGAGAAAACACACTTAAAATTGCAAAAAAGACAACTGCAATCTTCATTTTCACAGACAAAATGCCTTTTGAATTAATCATTTGTTTACCCCCAAAAGTATTATCTAAATAAACGCTTTAACTATTCTTTTTTATCATAATTATTTCACGCCAAAAAGTCAAACAAATTGACAGACTTGTGTTTGAGACTTCGCTTTCTTCACTAAAAAAAAATGGCTCAATTGTTTTTGCCAATTTTTTATAACTCAATACACACAGCGTTTATGCAAATTTCACAAACTTTCTTATTTTTTTGTTTAGAAAGTGATTTTTATATATTTTTTATTTGTTCAGTTGCATTTTTTTATCGTTTATGTTATATTCTCACTATCAATATTTTAAGAAAATTTTTCCCAAATTGCTTTAATTCGTTCCCAAAAATTAGTTTAGAAAATTTTTATGTATATTGATAAATAAACGGCAAACAAAACACCATTTCATTCAAAATCAACCAAAACTAATAATTTTTTTCATTCTTCAATGCGAAAGATTTTTGCAAATGCTGATGTGGCGTAGGGGTAGCGCAATGCCTTTGTAAGGACAATTAGGGCAAAATCTATTTTAAAAAATTTAAACAAAAATCGTTGAACATTTGGTTCGTGCTGATGTGGCGTAGGGGTAGCGC
>SAAW01000043.1 GCA_009929275.1 Clostridia bacterium | reverse complement strand
TTCTGCAAGTCCTGTCATGGTACTTATATCTTGCATATCAGCAACATTAATCAGCCATTTTTCGCCTAATAACTTGGTGTAAGGACTTTGCATAGCTTCGGTAAATAATGCTTGTTGTTTGACTTCTCGGTCTGCTTTGTTTTCAAGATAAACTGGGTCTTTTTCTTCTTGCTTATAATATTCATTTTTAGCAACTGGTTTCTTCTCAATATGAAAGACAATAGAGTCAATGCTCCGCCCTTTTTTGACTTTCTCATAGGACACGTTAAAAGAAGTGTGAGCGTTGATTTCTGCTAAAGGTTTTTCTAGTATCCATTCTGTGAATTGAAACATTCTTTTATATTCATTGACGGTATCGGTCATTACTCGCAATTCTTTCACTGTAATTGTTGGATTGCGGTATGCTTCCACTTGTTCGGCTCGCCGTCCGCCTTTGACACTGTAATGCTCGTATTGGTTGTATTGCATAGATAACCAACGGTAGAGAATAATTGAATACTTGCTATTGAGTTCGGCTATATCTGATAAAGCGTGTTGAGTAAAATTCTTTTTGAGATTGATTAAGTAAGGCATAATTTCACGATGAAATTCAATTTTTACTTCGTCGTTATAATCCGTCCATTCTACGTAAGGGATAGGCACAATGCTTTTGAATTTAAAACCCTTTCCTTGTTCTTCTTTGATTTGAAAAAAAGCTTGTTTTTGCATTTTCTCAACCGCTTGTTTAAAGCGACTATGCTTATCATTGTCGGAAACTTTAAAAAAAGCGAAAAGGTCTCTTTTTGAAAGATAAACCGTATTGTCTTTCGGTGGCTCTTCGGTATTGATACAAGAAACCGCTAATTCAAACATTTTGAGAGGTGTTTTATCCATTTTGGCAATAGAGGTTATCAAGCTGTTATGCTCGACGACTTTACGTTTTGAGAGTTCGTTCAAGGTTAGCACCTGCTTTTTGTTTTCTTGTTTTTCTGTTATAATAGGCATAGTAATACTCCTTTGTGAGTGTTTTTAAATAGGCATAGAGAAAAATCTTTTGCGAGGAATTTCTCTATGTTTTTATTATAACACTATAAGCACAGTAAAACAATTATAACCTGTGCTTATAAACAGTTTTTTCTGTGCTTATAAACAGTTTTTTCTGTGCTTATAAACAGTTTTTTCTGTGCTTATAAATTTGTACACCAGCACTACCCCTAACTTTTCACCCACGCAAAAGAACAAAAGATTAAAATATATAAGATAAATATATATATAGGCTTCGCCTATTTTTTATTTTTTTCAAAAATTAAAATCAAGGTCAAAAGAAAAAGTCAAAACCATTGAATTGAGGTTCTAAATTTAAACTCCCTGCGTTGCTCTTGTCGCTCCGCTTGTACACTCTAATTTTATATTAGATACATTCTGCCACTAAAAAGAACTCCCTAACGGTCGTGGCTACTTTGTTTAGTCTAAACGCTTTGAATAGTCCTAAAAGCTCATAGTTTGCCTTTTAAGCGATTTTAAACGTGAGTTAGTAATAATTATCATGGATAAAAGAAAAAGCTCTCAAACAGCCTTATTTCGTCATCTGCTTGAAAGCTCGTTGTTGGGTACTAATACTTATCCCTGTTTTTCGTTCAATCATCTTGTAAGTTAATCCTTGCTGTTTTAACTCATACGCCAGTTGCAACTGTTCTTGACTATATTTCTTTGGGCGTCCTTCTCGAAATTTGGGGTCGTGAGCTTTAGCATAACGCTTGCCCTCTTGGGTGCGTTCCAGTATTAAGGCTCGTTCAAACTGGGCAAAAGCGCTAAAAATCGTAAAAATCAATTGTCCTGTGGCGGTATTATCAATTAAACCAATGTTTAGGATATGGATACTGACGTTTTGTTGAAATAACTCTTGAATGATTTCAAGGGCTTCTTTGGTGTTCCGTGCAAAACGGTCAAGTTTGGTGACAATCAACGTGTCGCCTGTTTCTAATCGTGCCAGTAAGTCTTGAAATTCAGGACGTTGTTTGGTTGTCCCTGTGAGTTTCTCTTGCACAATCATTTCTGCGCCTGCGTCTTTTAATTGCTCGATTTGATTTTCCAATTTTTGGTCTAAGGTACTTACTCGTGCATAGCCGTATTTCATGTATTATTTCTCCTCAAGTAATTTAGTAGCCTCGGCATAAGTTTTATTCAAAGTATTTGCATTCCGTATAGTCATAAATGGGTAGGATTCGTTTTTCAGCAATTTTCTATATTCACTCCTGTAATAGAGCTTTCTCTCTGCAAAAGAAGAAGACCATAAAATAATATTTTCAAATACGTCTATTTTTTCAATATTTTCATCTATGGTGGGTAATTCAGAGATAATTTGATTTGCAGATAAATTACCCAATAAAAAAATAGCATTGTGTCGCCAATCTTTATTTTTATTCCACCATTTAGGTGCATGATGAATTAGACTTTTTAATTCATCATAGTGGATCGATAAAAAGCCTACTGGAATATTTGTATTATCAGAAACTGTTTTAGCAATTTTTGCATCTACATTGTTCAATATTTCATGACTAAAAAAAAGAATAACTCCTGTATTCCCAATTGTTTTTATATATTCGTAACCTAACTCATAAAAGATATTTGTTAAATGACTCATAGAAATAATATTTTTCCCGCCAACATTTAAACCACGAAAAAAGCCTATTCTTAATTCCATATATTTCTCCTTTGTTTATGACTGTCAGTTATGACCTGTTGCTATCCTTGATTTTATCATATCGCCTTTTGCTAGTCAAAACTGTTAAGTTTTGACTAACAAATACCCGATAGAATATCTTAAAGTCTTTGAATTAACGGTTTTAGCTGATTTCAACATTAGAGAATAAGTTAAAAGCGTCATCTCTAATTTGACTTGAAAACCTTGAGGCGAACGACTTTTACAACGCTCAGCTCCTAGATTTGTCAAAAAAGAGAAAACTCGCTCAATCACTTTTCTACGTTTTGAAAAATT
>SAAW01000020.1 GCA_009929275.1 Clostridia bacterium | reverse complement strand
AACAACATTGACTTTATTGACTTGTTGTTTAAAGTTTGCTTGATTAAAATTCTTGTTAAATTAACAAAGAACTTAAAAAATTACCTTAACTATTAAATTTTAATGGAACCATCGCTTTCCGTTAGTTGTATAAACTTTCGTCAGCGACGTTGCTAGATTATCATATAGAAATAGTCGTGTCAACAACTTTTTTTTGATTTTTTAGGCTTTTTTTTGTTTATTTTTTATTTTCCCAAACACTATGCCCCGTGTTTCCAAGAATTATTCAAATTTTATCGTAAAATTCACGCATTGACTCTAAAAACAATGTTTGCAAATCAACCAATTTTTCGTTATTATTGCAGTTGATTTTGTTAAAATTCATCATTATATCAATCATCAAGCAAGCAACTCTTTTATGATTGACAACAAATTTTTCTCTTTTATAATCTTTTTTTGGTGAAATCTGCATACTTTCTTCCATTTTTTTCATCTCAAAAAACATTTTTTCGACAATCTCAAAAAACATTCCAAAATTATTATCTCTTTTAAAAGAAATTTTTAACATATATATAAGTAGATATATTTTGGAAAAAACTTCCTCCAAATCTTCCTTTTTAAAAATACTTGTCTTTAAAACGGAGATTGAACCGTATTTTTTGTTATATTCCTTTGCCATTTGTTCAAAATTTTCACCACTTAAAAAATCTGACATATCTTCACCTTTTTATATATATTTATATTTTGCCTTTTTAAACAAAAAAAATGACTATTATATATAGTCATTTTTATTATTATAATCTAAAAAATATTACATTCCACCCAAAGCACCCAAAGTTTCTTTGTTAAGATTCTGGGCTTTTGTCTGTGCGTCTTTGATGGCTGCCATAATTAAATCTTCAAGCATTTCCACATCATCATCATCGACGGCTTCTTTTTTGATCCTGACTGCTTTAATCTCGCCCCCACCTGTTATGACAACTTCCACCATTCCGCCACCGCTGGCTCCGATGAGTTCTGTTTGTGCGAGTTCTTGCTTTTTCCTTTCCATATCAACCTGCATTCGCTGTGCTTGCTTAATCATATTTTGCATATTCATTCCGCCACCGAAACCTCCCATTTTATTAAATCCCATTTTTATTCTCCTTTATATTTTTATGCTTGTGAAAAAAAATTTATTCAACCCCAATCTCTTCACCAAAAAGATTTTTTAGAAGTTGCAGATTGTTTTTGGACTTATTCTTTCCCACTCTTTTGAGTATAAATTCAAGTGATATTTTATCATCAATTTCATTAAGTTCAAAAAGAATTTTGTCAAAATTTTCTTTTTTTGTCAAAATATTGAAAAGATAATCTTCATATACAAATGCTTTCAGCAAGTCTGCTTCTTTTGTTACATCTCTAATTTCACCACAGGCTGTGTGTAGAGTCACATAATTTTTTTCTCGCAGTTTTAGTGTCAAAAAACCCCACAATTTCCTGGCAGGCAAGTCTTTTTTACAATAATCTTCTGCGTTAACCTTAACTTTATTTTCAAAAGGATTTTCTTCCAGATACTCTTCAAAAAACTCTTCAAAAGGAATTTCAGGTGGCGCTTCGTCGCTTGTTAAAGAAAGGTAATCATTTTCATCTGTGACTTTTAGTTCTTCAACTTTTGAACTTCCTTCTTTCACACCATTATTTTTATCTTTTTCTTTCAAATTTGTTTTTATTTTAGAAATAATGTTTTCATTAATTAGTTTTTTTTTAAAGGGTCAAAACTTGCACATTCAAGTGCCGTCAGTTCAATGAGTGTGCGTGGCGAAAGAGCATATTTGAGTTCGCTTTCGATATTGCTGAATTTTTTCATAAATTCAATCAAACTGCCCGTTTCCACAGTTTTTGCAGACTCGACAAGTTTTTCATAAATATCCTGTGTCACATTGAGGATTTTTTTGGAATTGTCGCAGTTTTTGATGACAAGCAAATCTTTAATGTTCACAGTAATTTCTTTGCCCAAAGACACCAGGTTTTTGCCTGCCAAAGAGATATTATTAATCGAGTCAAGCACTCCGCCCAAATCTTTCTCAAAAATTTTGTTGCAAAGATTTATGACACTTTCACGGTCGTTTGCACCTAAAATTTCCATTGTGGCTTCATATGTTATCTTTTGCCCGCTGAAAGCCACCACGCAATCTGCAACTGAAAGAGCGTCACGCACGCTTCCTTCACCCGCAAGTGCAATCGCTTCCAAAGACTTTTCGTCACAAATAATTTTTGAGAGGTCAAAAATTCTTTTTAAAATGCTCATTAAGTCGTCTTTTGACACAAGTTTGAAGTCAAAACGCATACACCTTGAAAGGATTGTTGCTGGCAATTTATAGACTTCTGTGGTCGCCAAAATGAACACGGCGTGAGCAGGTGGCTCTTCCAAAGTTTTTAGAAGGGCATTGAAAGCACTGTCCGTAAGCATATGAACTTCGTCTATTATATAAACTTTATATTTGCCGTGAATGGGTGGGTATTTTATTTTTTCCCTAAGGCTCCTAACTTCGTCCACTCCGTTGTTTGACGCAGCGTCTATCTCAAGAATGTCAATGTTGCTGACATCGTCAAGTGCCTTGCATACTTCACATTTACCACAAGGAGAGCCGTCTGCTGGCGACAAACAATTGATTGCCTTTGAAAAGATTTTCGCACACGAAGTTTTCCCCGTCCCACGAGTTCCTGTGAAAAGATAGGCATGTCCAATGTTGCCAGACTTCACCTGATTTTTGAGTGCTGAAACAATATGGTCTTGCCCCACAACTTCGTCAAATTTTTTTGGTCTAAATTCTCTGTATAGCGCTTGATGCATAGTCACACTCCTTTCAAACTCTTTAGTTTCATTTTAATCCTTGAAAGAGCATTGTCAATACTTTTTGGCTCTTTTTTAAGTTTGTTTGCAATCTCGACATAATCCATTCCAGACATAAAGAATTTCAAAACTCTCTTTTCATAAGAACTTAAAGTTCCATTAATCTTGTCTGCAATCTCAAATAGTTTTTCTCTAAAAATAACACTTTCCTCTGGAGAAAGACTGCTTTCTTCTAGATAGAACCCGTTTTCATCGTCGAGAGAATTATTTTCGTCTGTCGTTGATGACAAAAGAATTTTGCCTTGATTGCTTATGGAAAGATAGGCGTTTAGAGGTCTATTTTTTTGCCTGTTATTTTTTTCAAAAGCAGTTTGCATTTGCCTTTTGATGCAAAGGCTTGCATAAGTCTTAAACGACGCAAAACTTGAAAAATTATAACTCCTGTATGCTTTAAAAAGTCCAATCATTCCTTCTTGAATAAGGTCGTTTTGCTCGGCATTTAGTAAAAAGAATTTTCTTGAAATGATGGTGACGAGCGGTTTATATTTTGTAAAAATTTCATTGATTGAGTTCTCATCACCTTTTTGCGCAAGAGCAACTAATTTTTCTTCCATAATTATTTTCCTCTTTGTCTTAATGCTTCATAGACAATGGCACAGGTGGCTGTGGACACATTGAGCGAATTAATCTTGCCAAACATTGGCAGGCTTATTATGCCGTCACAAAGTTTTTTTGTCAGTTTCCCAACTCCCTCTCCCTCACTTCCCATAACAAGGGCAATATTCCCCGTGAGTGAAGTTGAAAAAATGTCTTTCCCACCCGCTTCCGCACAATAGACCCACACGTTTTGTTCTTTAAGTTTTCTTATCTCATCATTGATATTTGTCACTTTGGCAATCTTCATAAAACTGACTGCACCGCAACTCGTCTTATACACTGTTTCATTAACAGGGCAACTTCGCCTTTGTTCAATGATTATGCCGTCCACTCCCACACACTCGCACACTCTGATGATGCTTCCAAAATTGTGTGGGTCTTCCACTCCGTCCAAAATAACGATGAAATTGCCACTTTCTTTTTTTGAAGACAAAATGTCTTTCACAGTGGAATATTCAAATTCTGTCACATAGGCGACATAGCCTTGATTATGATCTGCCAATTTGTCCATATGAAATTTATCATCAAAGTCAAGTCTGATGTGTTTTTGTTTGCATAAATCCACAATTTTTTTTGAAAAATCGTCGTGAATGGAACTTGCAATGACAACTCTATTCACAGTTATGCTTGAATTTAACGCTTCAAAAACGCTGTTTTTCCCACTAATAATCATTTTCTATTCCTTTCTTCCAAAACATTCATCATATCACACTTTAAAAATTCAAAAATAGTTTCAATTCTCTCAAAGTCGTGCTTCAAATAGTCATAGCCCAAAATCGCTTCAAAACTTGTCGCTTTTTTATAGTCTTGCAAACTTGCGTTTTTAGACACGGTGTTAAGTTTTGCATTTCTTGCCCTTCTTGCGACGTCAACTTCCTGTTCTGTCAAAATGTTTTGAATTTTATCCAGCGCCAACGCTTGATAGGACGCTTTGACAAATTTTGTGGTGAGAGTGTGCAAAAGGTTATTTTTAAAACTCGTCCTTTCGCAAAAAAAATTGCGAACTAAAAGAGACCAAACTCCGTCACCCAAAAAGGCAAGACTGAGCGAACTGACTTCCACTGTTTTCTCGTGCGAAAGGTTCTTTTCAAAAGTGATATTTTTTAACATATAATTTATTTTAGCACAAAAATAATAATTTGAAAAGAAAGATTTTCACAATGATTAATCATTTATTTAAAATTATGTTTTATTAGTATTAATATAATTATATATATTTGATAGCATTATAAAAAACTATAAAAGTTCTTCGTTTAAAATTGTTTTTTCATTCAAAAACTCCACAACTCCGCACAATATCGCATAGCAAACCTTGTCTTGATAACTTTTCTTTTGCAACAACAACTCTTCTTCCACATTACTCAAAAATCCGCATTCCACAAGCACACTTGGAATGTCGGTGCAAGTGACAAGATAATAGTCGCCCACTTGTGCCGTTTTTTTGGCATTTCCCAACATATTATACATTTGTGTCTGAACATAAGTTGCAAGCATTTCACCGCATTCATTTCCTTTTTTATAAAATGCCTGTGCTCCTTGACAAGATTTCAAAGAATAACTGTTCATATGCAATGAAACAATGAGGTCGGGCGACACGTTTTCAATGATTTCCCTTCTTTTTTTCATATCGCTTCTTTTTAAGTTGCTAACCCCTGTTTCATAAAGCCCATTTGAGTCTGTCCTCGTGAGGACGACTGAAATATTCATATTTTGAAGTTGCTTGGCAAGGTTATAGGCATATGCTAGATTCAATTCACTTTCAAACACACCTGTGGTGCTTCCCACACAACCGCCATCAATTCCGCCATGCCCTGCGTCCACCACCACTGTGTATTTGCTGTTTGGGACACTGAAAACATACTCTGTGCGAAAATTAAAAAATGCAAAAAAAATTGTTGCAAAAATTATTATGCACACAACCACGGTCACAAAAATCCGCTTTTTATTTATGATAATTATCATTAATGTCCTCTTTTCATATGTTTAAAGATATTTGAAAAAGGGGACTTTTAGACTAATTTTTACAAATAAACATCAGAAATCAGTGTAAAAAAAGAAATTATTGACTTTTTTTGTAAAAAGTATTAAAATATTTACAATTAAATATTTGGAGGAAAGTTTAATGTCAAAATTAGATAAAAATCAAAATAGTAGATTGCTAAATAAAGATTGTTCAAAGAGATATTTCCCTTTGAGAAATATTCTAAAATTAGGCTTACTCATAGTTGCACTTGGTGGAGGTCTTGCCCCTACTGAAATTCAAGCAGCAACTGACACTTCAAGTCAAACCCCTGCTTATTCATTGCCAAAGGCTTATAATTTATTAAAAGAGGAAAATCGTGGAAAGGATATTTACAGTAAGGAAGAAATAGCAAAAGGACGCGAAAGAGCTAATAATTTTATTAATTATCTTAGCCAAGTTTATGAAGATGAAGGCAAACCAAAAAATTCTTTTGGAAAAATAAATGAAATAGATTTTATAACTTATTTGTTTTCACACCTTTATGATAGTATAGGAAAATTTGCAGAAAAACTTGAGTGGCAAAAAATAAAATTTTCAGAATATGACTTAATTTATGTTAATGGTGAATTATTTAATATAATAGCAAACTATAGAGATATATCAAAAGACTTGTCAGATGGCTATTTTTATTTAAATCATAGGATAAATAATCTTGAATCACCATCACTTTTTTATGGAAAAGATAAAACTCATGAACAAATTGAAAATGATAAGTATATTGCCAGTCTCTTAAAAGATTTTATTGTTTCAAATGAAGATCTCGCTTTCATTTACAATGAAGCAAAAAATTACGAAAACAATATTCCTTCAAATCAAATTGGAAATAAAGAAAACATAATTTCTCCAGAACAAGCTGAAAAAGATAGGAGATTTGAAAAGATTGCATACAATATTCATTTTATGATTGGTAAAGAAAATCAACACATTATAATTTATAAATATTCAACAACTGAAGAAAAGGTCTTTTCAATAAATGGGGTTAATAAATCATCAATAAAGGAAAAAATAGTTTATTCAATAAATGATGATGTTTATTATTTATATGAAAAAGACGGAGAAGAATTAGTAAGAAGATATGCTGATCCTTTGCAAGATGTGAATGTAAATGGAGAAAAAATAAAGTATTCAGAGGTAGTTAAAGAAAAGATTTACAATTCTAATTTTGCTTCTTC
The DNA here is from genome assembly GCA_009929275.1 of Clostridia bacterium. Taxonomy (GTDB): domain Bacteria; phylum Bacillota; class Clostridia; order Christensenellales; family UBA1242; genus UBA7862. The sequence continues at coordinate 8,893 of SAAW01000020.1, read as the reverse complement.
ATTACAAACAGAAGGAACAATTCCAGCAGAACTTTTGTTATTTTAAAGATATATCTAATAAAATTATTTGGAGGAAAGTTTTATGTTAAATTCAATGGTGGAAAAATTTAAAAATAAAAAAGGTCGAGAGAATATCCAAGCCATTAATAAGGCTTCAAAAAGATATTTTCCTGTGAAAACTATTCTAAAATTAAGTTTAATCTTGCTAATGCTAAGTTCTTGCACTCCTAATAGAACAGAAACAGAAATGGTATTAGATAGCAATAAATCTGTTCAAACAAAAACGCAAGTTGAATCTCAAAAACAAAAAGTGGCTCAAACCCAAGTTGAGCCAGATATTCAAGCTGAATTAGGAATTAAAATTATGCCAGAAATTCAAGTTGGCCCAGAAATTGAAGTTGAACCTCAAGAGAAAATTACATATAGTGAGGAAGAAATAGCAAAAGGACTTAGTAGAGTCAAAAATCTTGTGAATTACTATGAAAACACCACAAAACTTATTGATGGTAAAGATATTAAAAAAACAAAAGAAGAGTTAGATGAATCAAAATATATTATTAACTTTTTTAGTAACCTTGAATCCAACACATATGGGGGTTTCGCAGGGGGATTCAATTTTTTAAAAGTAAAATTTTTAGATTTTTCCTTGTTTTATATTAACGGTGAATTTTGTGATTGTTCAAAAGATAATAAAAGCCTTATAAAAGATTTTAAACAGGGCGTAATTAACACAGTAGAAAAAATAGAAAGTCTTCAATCAGTCACAACAGAAGATGGCGAAAGAAAATCTCAAGAAAAATTAGAACTTGATAATCTTACTGCAAATTTTTTTAAGGACTACATAATAACAGATGAAGATATAGTTTATTTTTACAAAGAAGCATACAATACCAATTATAGAACAACTTTAGAAAAGTCTGAAGATAAAAAAATGATTGAAAAAGTTGCAAGAAACTTATCTTTTTTAACCTCAGTAGCCAATGAAAAAATTGAAGAAATTAGTTTTATTGATGATGGAACACTTTATATATCTATTAATAATTCAGATTTATTATTTGATATTAAGGTAAAAGACTTAACAGAAAAGATGCAAAGCAAATCGGACAAAACAACTGCTGAAGAAAAAGGCGATGTGGCACAGTTATAACAACATTTTTTAAACAAACTAAAACGAAAAAAGACTATAAAATAAATAGTCTTTTTTTCTTTTTTTTAATTTATGAAGCATTATTTTTTTTATTATTGGGAATTTTTATAAATAGTCTAATTAAAAGCGAGCACTTATCATTTATTTTCACAGTGAAATGTTTGAAACTGCGTCAAGATTGATGTCGCTGAGCCCCACATTATTCATAAGGTTAAAATATCCAAGGCTGGCTATCATCGCACCGTTGTCTGTGCATAAAACAAATTCGGGAAAAAACACTTTCACTCCTCTTTCCTCGCCCAATTTTGTTATGTTTTCTCTTAAAAAACTGTTTGCACTCACTCCGCCCGCCACACAGAGTTTGTCGCAGGAAAACTCCTTGCAAGCACGCAAAGATTTTTCTATAAGTGGCAAAACTGCTTGGGATTGAAAGGACGCACAAATGTCTTCTTTTGGGATTTCTTTTCCTTTTTGGTTTAAACTATTAACATAATTTATGACGGCTGTTTTAAGCCCGCTGAAACTGCAATCATAGGAATTTTTGAAACTATCTTTGGAAAATTTGATGACATTTTTCCCATTTTTCGCCATTTTGTCAATCTTTGGCCCGCCCGGATAACCAAGCCCAATGACTCTCGCCACTTTGTCATATGCTTCGCCAATGGCATCGTCGAGAGTTGAGCCAATTGTTTTGTAACTCATATAGTCCTTCACTTTCACAATGGCAGTGTGCCCTCCGCTGACAATAAGCCCAATGAAAGGCGGGGTCAAATCTTTATGCGTGATGTAGTTTGCACTGATGTGTGCCCGAATATGATTGACTGCAATCAGCGGAATATTAAGTGAAAATGCGAGACTTTTTGCAAACGAAACTCCCACCATAAGAGCCCCGATGAGCCCCGCTCCATATGTTACTGCCACTGCGTCGATGTCTTTTAAAGTCATATTTGCCTGTTTTAGAGCCAAATCTAGCACATTTGTTATCGCCAAAATATGATTTCTGCTTGCGACTTCTGGCACAACTCCCCCAAAGCGAGTGTGAATGTCAATCTGCGTTGAAATAACGTTGCTCAAAACAACTCTACCGTTTTTAACGATTGCACAAGATGTTTCATCACAACTTGTCTCGATGCCAAGCACAATAACTTCTTTCTTTTTTTGCAAAATATTTAGTTTTTTTTGCATTTCATCATAATACATTTTCTTTCCTTATAAACTCTTTTTCAAATAGTCCAAAATAAACGGCTTAATATCTCCGTCCATAACTAAAGTTACATTTGAAGTCTCAAAGCCTGTGCGATGGTCTTTCACCATTGTGTAGGGGCAAAAGACATAGGAACGAATTTGACTGCCCCATTCAATCTTCTTTATGTCGCCTTTTATGTCTTGCAAATTCTTTTGTTGTTCCTCTTCTTTTAACACTGCGAGTTTGCTTTTAAGCACTTTGAACGCCATCTCTCTGTTTTGAATTTGGCTTCGCTCGTTTTGGCAAGTCACAACAATGCCAGACGGAAAATGCGTGATACGAATGGCACTGTCTGTTTTGTTAATGTGCTGTCCGCCCGCTCCACTGCTCCTGTATGTATCCACTCGAACGTCGTCGGGATTTATGACAATCTCCTCATCGTCTTCAATCTCGGGCATAACTTCAAGGCTGGCAAAACTGGTGTGACGGCGTTTGTTTGAATCAAAAGGCGAGATACGCACCAATCTGTGCACACCTGTTTCGGCTTTAAGATAGCCAAAAGGCTTGTCGCCAGACACCATAAAAGTGACACTTTTTATGCCTGCTTCCTCACCTTCCACACGGTCTAATTCCTTTAATTGATATCCATTATTTTCGCAAAAACGAAAATACATTCTAAACAACATACTCGCCCAATCTTGTGCCTCTGTGCCACCCGCACCAGCGTGAATGGACAAAATCGCGTCACAATTGTCATATTTCCCATTGAGAAGAGTGGTGATTGTCATTTCTTCCAAATATTCATCAAACTCTTTCAATTTTTCGTTTAATTCTTCAAAAGATTTTTCGTCATCTTCAAGTTCCAAAAGTTCAAGCAAAAACTCAATGTCACCTGCTTTTTTGTCAACTTCTTTAATTATATTTAATTTAGATTCAAGAAGTTTGATTTCCTTACCATTTTTCTTCACAAATTCTCTGTCAAGCCAAAAAGACTCGGAGGTTTGCTCCTCTTTTTTCTGTTTTATCGATGCCTTAACTTTTTCTTCGTCAAAGGCACTCCTTTAAATATTCGCTTTTCTTTTTTAGGACAAAAAATCTCTCTTTTTGCTCATCAATAATCATTTTTTTATTTCCTTTTTTTGCTTTTTTTATTTTTGTTTTTTTTATTTTTGTTTTTTTTGTTATTTTTGTTATTTTTTTAAAAATAAATAATTTTAATTTTTCCCACAACAATGTTTATATTTTTTGCCACTTCCGCAAGGACAAGGGTCGTTTCTCCCAACTACTTTTGATGACTTTGCCTGAACAAATTTTTGATTTGTCTGCATCTGCATAGGTCTGTCTGGTTTTTTGATAAGAGTGATTTTGTCTAGTGGAAAATTGAGCAAATATGTGCAAGTGTCTTCCCTAATTTTTTCCACCATTTCGTCAAAGAGGTCAAAGCCTTCGCGTTTATATTCCACCAAAGGATTGTGTCCACCATAGGCTTGAAGTCCAATCTCTTTTTTCAAAATCTCCATTGTGTCGATGTGCCCCATCCAAAGAACGTCCACAACACGGAGAAGAAAATCTCTCTCTAACTTTGCAAAATTAAAATTAATTTCACTTGCGTGCTTAACAAGATTTTCATAGCGAAGAATGACAAGTTCATAGACTTTTTTATACACGTCTTCCACTTCGCACTCTTCCACAAACTTCTCTGTCACAACATTACTGCCTTTTTCAAACAGTCGTCTTTCAAGTTCTTTGTTAAGATTTTCCAAATCCCAATCGAAAAATGGTTTGTCATCGCTGATGCAATTATAGACAACTTTCCTGACAACATTTGGAAACATATCCAAAATCTCTTGGTGGACATCGGCACCGCTGAGAACCTTGTCTCTCTCGCCATATATTATTTCTCTTTGTTTGCTCATCACATCGTCATATTCAAGAATGAATTTTCTTGAGGCATAATTTTGTGCTTCAATCTTCCTTTGAGCATTTTCAATCTGTTTTGAAAGAATTTTAATTTGGAAAGGAGTGTCGTCGTCAATTTTAAACATTTGAGCAATAGACTTCATTCTGTCGCCACCAAAACGCCTGATTAAGTCGTCTTCCATTGACACATAGAAAACGCTTGAACCGGGATCTCCCTGACGGCCTGCACGCCCACGCAACTGATTGTCAATTCGTCTGCTTTCATGCCTTTCTGTGCCAATTATGCACAACCCACCGAGAGCCACAACCTCAACCTTTTCCTTGTCTGTTTCCTGTTTAAAACTCCTATAAGTCTCATTATACACATCTTTTAGTTTTCTCATTTCTTCACTTAAAGTAGTGGTATAACTTGAAACTAGTTCAATCTCATTTTGATTATAACCCTTTTCACGCAAGGCTTTTTTTGTCAAAAATTCGGGATTGCCACCCAGCAAAATATCCGTTCCACGCCCTGCCATATTTGTTGCAATGGTGAGAGAGCCTTTTTTGCCTGCTTGAGCCACAATCTCCGACTCTTGCTCGTGATTTTTGGCATTCAAAACAGAGTGTCTGATTTTCTCTCGTCTTAAAAGTTCGCTCAATTTTTCACTTTTTTCAACAGTTGCCGTACCGACAAGGATGGGTCTGCCAGTCTCGTGAATTTTTTTAATCTCATTCACAACTGCTCTAAATTTGCCGTCTTCTGTGGTGTATATAATTGTGTTATGGTCATTTCTAATGATAGGGAGATTTGTTGGGATACACACGACGTCAAGGTTGTAGATGCCATTAAACTCCGCTTCTTCAGTGAGTGCAGTTCCTGTCATTCCACTCAATTTGTTGTATAATCTAAAATAATTTTGAAAAGTTATCGTTGCAAGAGTCTTGCTTTCGTCGTTTATTTTGACATTTTCCTTTGCCTCTATGGCTTGGTGCAAACCCTCGTTATATCGTCTGCCTGGCATAAGTCTTCCTGTGAACTCATCGACAATGATTATCTCGTCGTCTTTAACAATATAGTTGTCGTCTCTTTTCATAATGAAATTGGCTTTGATGGAATTGTTGATGTGATGATTGAGTTCGATGTTGTTAATATCCGAAAGATTTTCCACTTTAAAAAAACTTTCTGCTTTTGCAATTCCCGTTTCGGTGAGACGGATTTGCTTTAACTTTTCGTCTATTTCATAATCCTCTGCAATGAGATGTTTGGCAAAACGTTGAGCGGTGTAATACATTTCGCTTGATTTCATTCCTTTGCCAGAAATGATTAAAGGCGTCCTCGCTTCGTCAATCAAAACGCTATCCACTTCGTCGACGATGACAAAATTCTGCCCGCGTTGAACTTTTTCTGACTGCGACTGGACCATATTATCCCTGAGATAGTCGAAGCCAATCTCGTTGTTTGTGCAATAAGTTATGTCGCAATTATAGGCGTCTTTCTTTGCTTGTGGCTCCATATTTGAAACGATAACTCCGACTGAAAGACCCAAAAATTTGTAGATTTTCCCCATCCATTCCGCATCACGCTTTGCAAGATATTCATTCACCGTCACAACATGCACACCTTTCCCTGAAAGAGCATTAAGATAGGTGGGCAAAGTGGCGACAAGAGTTTTCCCTTCGCCCGTTCTCATCTCGGCAATTCTGCCCTGATGAAGACAAATGCCACCCAGAAGTTGCACATGGAAAGGTTTCATATTAAGCACGCGTTTACTCGCCTCTCTCACAGTCGCAAAAGCGTCGGGCAAAATGTCATCAAGAGTTTCCCCTTCAGACAACTTGTCCTTTAATATCTTTGTCATTTTCATCAGTTCTAAGTCCGATTTTTCGCTATATGATTTATCCAATGCCTCAATTTTGCAAGCAATTTTTTCAAGTCTGTTCACATTTCTCGTGTTTTCAGACGCAAATATTTTTGATAAAATACCCATAAGATGTCTTTCCTTTAATATAATTATATATATAATTTTACAATACATATGAAAAAAAAGAAACATATTTTTCCCACAACAATCAAATTCTCTTTTTTCTGCCAAATTTATATTAAAAATTTTATGCTCTTTCACATTTATGCGTGACAAAATGTGAGTGCAAAAACATTTTTCGCTTTGTGTTTTTTGAAAAGTTTGCTGAGTTCGTCTATGGTTGCTCCCGTTGTCAAAATGTCGTCGATGAGAAGAATATTTTTATCTTTCACTGCGGATTTATCAAGTAATTCAAAAGCATTTTTAACATTTTGGCGTCTTTCACTTGAAGAGAGCGAGGTTTGAGTGGGGGTGTTTTTCACTCTTTTAACAAGTTTTAAGTTGACTTTAAGACTGCATTCTTCCGCCACAACCTTTGCAATAAGTTCAGACTGATTGAACCCTCTTTCAATAATTCTGTTTATATTGAGTGGCACAGGGACGACAAAATCAATGTCTTTTAAGCCACTTTTTTTCAACTTTTGTGCCATAAAAAGTCCCAAAGTCTTTGCCAAATATTTAGAGTTGTCATATTTGAGTTTTCGCACCAAATTACTTGCCACTCCGTCATATTTTGCCACACATAAAGCCTTTGTGAAAAAATGACTTGTCTTTTTGCAGTTGTTACATATAAGGTCAAAACTGCCCACTCTGTCGCCACAAATTTCGCAAGAATTTTCAATGAACTCAATGTCAAAAAAGCATTTTTTACACAGATAAAAATGCTCGTTTTCCATTCTCTCCGCCCCGCAATTCAAACATTCAAATTCGTCTGAAAAAAGGACTTTTGCAATTTTATTTTTCATTTTATTTGCAATATTTTTCAGATTACTTTTTACATTACTTTTTACATTATTTTTCACAATTGTTTTTTCATTGCTTTTCTTGCAACTTTTTTCTTTTTTAACCATAAAGATTGTCTACTTTCTCCTTTTGAAGTTTCAAAAGTTCTTCCAGCATACTATATCTTTTTGCGGTGTAATTATTAAAAATCATTCTTGCAATATTCTTTTTTGGACCGACAAGCACGACAAGTTTTTTGGCACGAGTGACTGCTGTGTAGAGTAGATTTCTTGTGATGATTTGCGAAGAACCTGCAACAATTGGAATGACGACGGCATCAAACTCACTGCCCTGACTTTTGTGAATGGTGGTGGCATAGCACACAAACAGTTCTGCGACTTCCATTTTTGAGAAAACAACCCTCCTGTCGTCGTCAAAAAGGACAACCGTTTCATTCGTCTGAAAATCAATCCGCTCAATCTTGCCCATATCCCCATTAAACACGCCAATTCCCTTTTCGAGCCTGCCATTTTCGCACTCTTTGCTCCATTCGAGATTATAGTTATTCACCGTTTGAATGACTTTGTCGCCCTCTCTTAAAGTCCTTGTTTCAAAGTGAATCTCAGTCTTTTTCAAACTGCTGGGGTTGATGAGCTCTTGCAATTTTCTGTTAAGATTTTCCACTCCACATACTCCCGATTTCATAGCACAAAGCACTTGAATTTCCTCTGGTTTGCAATTCAAAAACTTTGGAAGTCTGCGGGTGGTGAGTTCGATGACGCAATCAAAAATTCCGTCGCTGTCTGCTCTGTATTCATAGAAAAAGTCGTTGCTTTGATTTGTTAGATTTGGCATCTTGCCTTCATTAATATCGTGGGCATTTGTGACGATTAGGCTCTTGTCGTCTTGCCTGTATATGTGCGAAAGTTTAACAGTTGCAATGACTTTGCTGGCAATGATGTCGTGCAAGACATTGCCTGCACCGACGCTTGGAAGTTGGTCTTTATCTCCCACCAAAATGAGTTTGCAAGTGTTTGGAAGAGCCCGAAGAAGACTGTTAAACAGGGAAACGTCGACCATTGACATTTCGTCCACAATGACGACGTCTGCGACGAGTCGATTTTTTTCGTTATAGTTGAAAAAAGACATTCCTCCTTGTTTGAAATTGACTTCAAGGGCTCTGTGAATAGTGCTTGCTTTGTGGTCACATGCTTCACATAATCTCTTGGACGCCCTGCCTGTGGGAGCAAGCAGAAATATCTTACTCGTATTTTTTTTAAGCGATTGCAAAATGCACTTAATGATTGTTGTCTTGCCTGTGCCGGGGCCACCTGTGATGACTGTTACTTGCCCTTTCACTGCCTGCCTTATGGCATCTTTTTGAGTGTCGTGCAGAGTGATTTTGTTCACTATCTCAAACTCGTCAATCTCTGCTTCAATATCACTCAAAAGTTCCGTTTGACTTTCATTCGCGGTGATGAGTTTCGTTGCAATCGCACTTTCCATAATGTAGAATTTCTTTTCGCAAACACACTCTTGACCACGATAGTCAAAAACTTTAACAAAACTTTCAATCTCAAGTTTCTCAATCTCTTGGTTGAAGATTGAAAGCAACTTTTCTTTGTTTAAAGAAAGCAAATTTGAGCAATTTTCAAACACAATCTCTCTTGGGAGATAACTATGTCCATTTTTGTCACTTGCTTCTTTCAAAATATGTAATATTCCCGCACGCACCCTGAAATCTGAGTCCTTTTCAATGCCCATTTTAAAGGCAATCTTGTCTGCTGATAAAAACCCCACTCCGTCGATGTCTTCGACAAGTTTGTAGGGGTTGTTTGAAATTGTTTCAATGGT
>SAAW01000019.1 GCA_009929275.1 Clostridia bacterium | reverse complement strand
ATTATGTTTTGTTTTGCCATTTATTCACTGACAAAAAAAGAAGAAGTAGCAAACTTCTTCGATTAGTTTTTTTTATAATTATAATGCGTGTTTTTTGTTTTTCTTATTGAATTTATAGATAATAATTTTTTTACCAATGACTCCAATAAGTTCACATTCAAGGCTTTCAACAATTGTGTTTGCCAATGTTTTTGCGTCTGTTTCACAAACAGGAAGGACATTTATCTTCACAACTTCCCTTGCAACAACTGCCTTTTCGATGCTTTCAAGGCAATTTTCGCTTAACCCCTCTTTGCCAATAATGCAAACGGCACTTTCCAAAGAAACAATGCTTTTAAGTTTCGCTCTCTCTTTTGATGTAATCATTTTTTTCACCTTTTTTTAAAACCCTTTATTTATTTGAATAAAAGCGTTATTCAATATATTCAAAATCAATCTTTCCAATTCTAATTGTGTCGCCGTCTTTAACGCCTTTTTCTTTCAAAATGTCGATAACTCCGTCATTTTTAAGTCGTTTCCAAAAATATGAAAGCGATTCATAGTCGCTGACAATTATGCCTCTGGTAATGTTGTCGATGAATCCACCACCCACTTCATACTCGCCTTTGCCAACTTTTGTAACTGTAATTGCAGTTTTGTCTTGGTCGTCAAAGCCAAATTCCTCGATGTCAACTGGGACTTGCACTGGCAATTTTTCAAGTTCTTTCCAAATAACTCTCACAAGTTCCTCAATATTTTCTCTGCAAAGCGCCGAAACACAGACAATCTTTGCGTTTTTATCATCAAGTTTATACTTGAACTCTTCCACTTTTGAAAACTCTCTCAACATATCAATTTTGTTTAGCACAATTATTTGTGGCAACAATGATAGTTTTTCATTAAACTTTTTTAGTTCTTTATTTATAACTAAATAGTCATTATATGCATCTCTACCGTCGGAGCCTGAAATGTCGATTACATGGACTAAAATCCTCGTTCTTTCAATGTGTTTTAAAAATTCTATTCCAAGCCCTTGCCCTTCGCTTGCACCATCAATAAGCCCCGGAATGTCTGCAACAACGAAACTATGGTCAAAATATTTCACAACTCCAAGATTTGGAGTAAGTGTGGTGAAATGGTAGTTTGCAATCTTTGGTCTTGCGTTTGAAATGACGGACAAAAGAGTGCTTTTTCCCACATTTGGATAGCCAATCAACCCAACATCTGCCAGAGTTTTGAGTTCCAAAATAACACTTCTTTCTTTCGTAACTTCGCCCGTTTGGGAAAAATGAGGGGCTTGTCTTGTCGGACTTTTGAAAAAAGCATTGCCCTTTCCACCACTTCCTCCGTGCAAAAGAATGTAATCTTTATCTGAATAAAAAAGGTCTGCAATAATCTTGCCCGTCTCAAAATCTTTAACAATCGTCCCTTGAGGAACAGCAATAATCAAGTCCTTCCCGCTCTTGCCATTTCTGTTTGTTCCTTGTCCTTGCTCGCCGTTTTGGGCTTTATAGTGAGAAGTATATCTGAAAGACACAAGGTTGTTAAGGTCTCTTGTTGGGTGGAAAATTATATCTCCCCCTCTGCCACCATTCCCACCATCTGGTCCTCCAGTTGGAGCGCATTTTTCACGCCTAAAAGAAATGGCACCCTTGCCACCATTGCCAGATTTTATATAAATCCTAACACTATCAACAAACATTTTCTTCTTCCTCTAAATATATTATATATAATTTTCACAAAAATCAAAAGTTATTTCTTGCCTTTTTTCTCTAAATCTTTGTAATACTTGCACATATGCTGAAAATCACACTCTTCACATTTTGGATTTCTTGATTTGCAAACATATCTGCCAAAAAGGACGCAAAGAGAATGAAATCTTCCCCATTTATCTTTGTCAACTTCTCTTTGCAAAATCTTTTCGCTTTCAAGTGGAGTCTTTGCTTTTGCAATGCCAAGCCTGTTTGCGACTCTGAAAACATGAGTGTCCACGGCAATGGCAGGCAGAGAAAAACCCACAGAAGTGACAACATTTGCCGTTTTTCTGCCCACTCCCGAAAGAGAAATAAGGTCTTCATAGTCACTTGGGACTTCGCCGTCAAAACGAGTGACAATATCTTTTGATAAAAGAATGATATTTTTTGCTTTGTTTTTATAAAACCCGCAAGAAAATATCATTTTTTCAACATCTTCTTGGTCTGCCTGTGCTAAATCTTGCGCTGTTGGATATTTCAAAAACAATTTTTTTGTGATTATATTAACTCTTTTGTCGGTGCAACGGGCAGATAAAACAACACTGATGATTAATTCAAAGTTATTTTTAAAATTAAGTTCACAACTGGCATTTCCAAAGCGGGAAAGCAGTTTTTCATAAATTTCTTTTGTTGTTTCTTTCATATTTCTTTTGTATTATAGCACATTTTGAAAAACTTTTATATAAAATTATCAATATTTTTGAAATGTGCCCGAACCTAAATATATGCCCGCAAAGGTGTTAAATTGGCGTCTAGTCAAAATTTCTTTGGCAATTGGGACGTCTTGTGACGAGATTTTCAGCGAAATTCCACACGCCACAGAGATTTGTCTTGGAGTGTTGACGATTTCACTTTTAACGCCATAACTTGAAAGAATACTATAAAATTTCATTGTTTCTGATCTTGCTCTGAAAACAATAAGATAAAACATAAAAAAAATCCTTTTGAGAAATAAAATACTTCCACAATTCAATATATTAAAATAAAATTCTTTTTGCGAAAAATCTATTTGTTTTTTTATTTTTGTTAAATTCAAATAAACAAAATTAATCAAGTTTGCATAAATTAATAAAAAGGAAAAAAATATGAAATTAATTTATTTTGACAATTCCGCAACAATTCACTACAAGCCAAGATGCGTGATGAAATCATTTTTAAAAGCAATCTCTCACAGTGCAAACTCTGGAAGAAGCGGACACAAACTCAGCACTGAAAATGCAATTATGATTTGGAGAACACGGGAATTTATTGCCAAAGAAATGGGAGACATTGAGCCTGAAAATGTCATTTTTACAAAAAATTGCACAGAGGGACTAAACCTTGTTTTAAAGGGACTTCCCTACACAAAAAGAAATGTCATATACTCCTGTTTTGAACACAATTCCGTTGTGCGTGTTTTGCACGAACTTGAAAAAGAGGGGAAAATTGACCTGACTGTCGTGTATCCTCAAAACAAAAATTACATCACCGCAAGCGATGTGAAAAAAGTTTTGGAAGATGACACATATCTCGTGTGTGTGAATAGTCTTTCAAATGTTTCTGGCAACAAAAATGACATCGAGTCAATCGGCAATTTGTGCCATAAAAATGAAGTTTTGTTCCTTTGCGATCACGCACAAGGTGCAGGACACATTAAGGTTGATATGAAAAAAAGCAACATAGATTATCTTTGTTTTTCAGGTCAAAAAGGCTTTTTCACTCCGCAAGGCATTGGCTGTTTGTGCATTAATTCAGGCGTTTTTCCAAAGCCACTTATGTTTGGAGGCACTGGCACAGAGTCCGACAATTTGTTTCAGCCAAAAAACTCGCCTGAATGTTATGAAAGTGGCACTTTGCCCGCTCCACTCATTGCAAGTTTGAAAAGTGGCGTTGAATATGTGTCAAAAGACTTTGAAAGTATAGAGAAAAAAACAAAGGAATTAACAAAATTTCTTTATGACGAATTAAGCAATTTTGAAGAAATCAAAATCTACACCGCAGAAGAAAGCGGATATGGCGTGTTAAGTTTTAACATTGAAGATGTGCCAAGCACAGAAGTTTGTGATTTTTTGGATAAAAAATATAACATTGCAACTCGCGGTGGACTGCATTGCGCGCCACTTGCCCACAAATTTTTTGGGACACTTGAAAGTGGAATGGTCAGGGTTAGTTTGTGCCATAAAAACACTTTTAGAGAACTGAATGTATTTGTTGATGCAATTAGAGATTTCATTGATAAGAAAGAAATTTAGCCTAATAATCTTAAAATATTGTGCCAAAATTAATTAAGACTAAAATTTTAATATAATCTTTCATACATTTTTACAATAAAAAAGAAGTTGATTTTTTCAACTCCTTTTTATTTTTTAATAAATATTATCTTGGATTCTTAATGTTTGCTTGTGCGGCTGCAAGCCTTGCGATTGGAACTCTGTATGGTGAACAAGACACATAATCAAGTCCAATTTTGTGACAAAATTCAATGCTTGAAGGGTCGCCCCCATGCTCGCCACAAATTCCAAGATGAATGTCTGGGCGTGTTTCCTTGCCAAGTTTTGCTGCCATTTGCATAAGTTTGCCAACGCCTTTTTGGTCTAGTCTTGCAAATGGGTCAGATTCATAAATCTTATTTTCATAGTATGAACCCAAAAATTTACCTGCATCATCACGGCTGAAAGCAAAAGTCATTTGAGTGAGGTCGTTTGTTCCAAAAGAGAAAAACTCTGCTTCTGTTGCAATTTCGTCTGCCAAAACTGCTGCTCTTGGGACTTCAATCATCGTGCCAACTTTATATTTCAAATTTGACTTTGCACTTTTGATAATCTCATCTGCGGTTTTGCAAATTATATTTTTAACAAATTTTAATTCTTTTAGTTCGCCCACAAGTGGAACCATAATCTCTGGGACAATCTTCCAATCTGGGTGTTTTTTCTGGACTGCCAAAGCGGCCTTGATGACAGCACTTGTTTGCATCTGTGCAATTTCTGGGAATGTAACTGCAAGTCTGCAACCACGATGTCCCATCATTGGGTTAAATTCGTGGAGTGAAGAAATGATGTTTTTAACTTCTTCCACAGTTTTGTTTTGTGTTTTTGCAAGCAGTTCAATATCTTTTTCTTCTGTTGGCACAAATTCGTGAAGAGGTGGATCCAAAAATCTTATGTTCACAGGATTGCCTTCCAATGCTTCATATAATTTTTCAAAATCGCCTTGTTGCATTGGTTCAATCTTTGAAAGTGCTTGTTCTCTTTGAAGAGTTGTGTCTGAACAAATCATTTCTCTTATTGCTTCAATTCTGTCTGGTTCAAAGAACATATGTTCCGTTCTGCAAAGACCAATGCCCTCTGCTCCAAATTCTTTTGCTTGTTTTGCATCTTTTGGAGTGTCAGCATTTGTTCTGATTGAAAGTGACTTATATTTGTCTGCAAGAGCCATAATTCTGCCAAAATATCCATCTTTTGTGCTTGCTGGAACTGTTTTAATTATGCCTTCATAAATCTTTCCTGTTGAGCCGTCAAGTGAGAGTTCATCTCCCTCTTTATATGTCTTGCCAAAGAGTTTGAAAGTTTTGTTTTCTTCATTCATTTTGATGTCGCCACAGCCAGAAACGCAACAAGTCCCCATTCCACGAGCAACAACTGCTGCGTGAGATGTCATTCCCCCACGAACAGTGAGAACCCCTTGAGCATAGTGCATTCCCTCGATGTCTTCTGGTGAAGTTTCAAGGCGAACAAGGATAACTTTTTCTTTGTTTTTGCCTCTTTCAATGGCGTCTTCTGCTGTGAAAACAATCTTTCCACAAGCAGCACCCGGTGAGGCTGCAAGTGCTTGGGCAATTGGTTTTGCGTTTTTAAGAGCAGTTGCATCAAATTGTGGGTGAAGCAATGAGTCAAGTGATTTTGGGTCGATTTGCATCAAAGCTTCTTGTTCTGTAATCATTCCCTCATCTACAAGGTCAAGGGCAATTTTAATGGCAGCACGAGAAGTTCTCTTGCCATTTCTTGTTTGGAGCATATACAGTTTTTTGTCTTCAATGGTGAATTCCATATCTTGCATATCTCTGTAATGATTTTCAAGAGTGTTACAAATCTCTTGGAATTGTTTGTAAACTGCTGGCAAAACTTCTGCCATTTTTTGAATAGGCATTGGAGTTCTGACACCTGCGACGACGTCCTCACCTTGGGCATTCATCAAAAATTCGCCCATAAGTTTCTTTTCGCCAGTGGCAGGGTCACGAGTGAAAGCAACACCTGTTCCGCTGGTTTCTCCCATATTCCCAAAAGCCATCATTTGCACATTAACTGCTGTTCCCCAACTGTATGGAATGTCGTTTTGCATTCTATAATAGTTCGCTCTTGGGTTATCCCACGAACGAAAAACTGCTTTGATTGCACCCATAAGTTGCTCTTTTGGGTCTGTTGGGAATTCGCTCCCAATCTTGCTTTTATATTCATTTTTAAAGAGTCTTGCAAGTTCCATCAAATCTTCTGCGTTAAGTTCTAGGTCTTGAGTAACTCCCTTTTTCTCTTTCATTTCGTCGATGAGTTGTTCAAAAAATTTTTTGCCAACTTCCATAACGACGTCGCTATACATTTGAATGAATCTTCTATAGCAATCCCACGCCCAACGAGCGTTGTTAGATTTTTTTGCAATGACTTTCACAACTTCTTCATTAAGTCCCAAATTCAAAATGGTGTCCATCATTCCGGGCATAGATGCTCTTGCCCCGCTTCTAACAGAAACTAAAAGTGGATTTTCATTATCCCCAAATTTCTTCCCTGTAATATTTTCCATTTTATGAATATATTCCATAATCTGAGTTTGAATCTCAGTGTTGATTTGCTTGCCGTCTTCATAATATTGTGTGCAAGCCTCGGTGGAAATTGTGAACCCCTGTGGGACAGGCAAACCTAAATTTGTCATCTCTGCAAGATTGGCACCCTTTCCTCCCAAAATTTCTTTCATCTTAGCGTTTCCTTCGCTAAATAAATATGTGTACTTCTTTGGCATATTTTTTCTCCTTAATATAGTGTTAAACAAAAGAGATTTTAACTTAATAAGAAAAATAAAGCAACCTCTTTTTGATGTGTTTTTATAAATATTTTTAATTTCATTCATATTATGTGTTTTTTTTATAATTTTAAAGAATTAAGTTTAATCTCATATTTATAGGTTAGATTTTGAGTTAAAACATTCAGCGTCTTTTCTAAAATATTCTTTGGGATTTTGATTGTCTGCAATTTGTCATAGTCGTTTTGCGACAAAATCTTAAAGGTGGAAAAAACACTTTTCTCAATCTCAATGCTTTCAAAAGTTCTGCACGCATTGCAAAGGATTTCCCCACTTGAAAGGTCAAAATATAAGTTTGACATAAGGGGTGTCCTGCAACGCGAACAAGTGTTCAAATTCAAACTAAATCCTTCGAGTTTGAGTGTTCCAATGATAAATTTACTCAGAATTAGTCGGGGGTCGAGTTTGGTGTAATTAATCGTCTTAATACATTTCAACGCTTCCACAAAAAGGCTGGGATATATTTCATTTTCAGCACAAATTTTGTCCAAAATTTCAATCACTGCAAATCCATATGCAAATTTGTCTAGGTCTTTTGTAATCTCAAAAAAACTGTCAATACAGTTTATTCCAGAGAGAACATAACCCGCTTTACCTTCAATCAGTTCAATGTCTGCAAAACAAAAACTTTGGCAAAAGGCTTTGAGTTTGGAGTTGCTTTTTTTGATACCCCTCGCACGCACAGATATCTTGCCCTTTTCCAAAGTTAAAATTGTCAGCAGTTTGTCTGCTTCTTTATAGTCAATTGACTTTAAAATCAAACCTTTAACAGTTGTGTCCACTTAACACTCACTTTTATTGATATAATTCTTCTTGATTGCTCATTTTGTCATAAACTTGCTCTTGTTTAAAATCTTCGCTTTCGTTTTCTTCATAATCTCTTTCTTCTTTAAGGACACTCTCAATTCCAAAATAGGACAATCTATCTATAATGCTTTTTCGCGATCTTAAATCTAATTTATCTGTTTTTTTGAGGGCGTTAATCATAGAACTTTTAAACATATCAATAAGTAACAAATAACAACCATCTTCCTTGATAACATCTTTGCTGTCACAAATTTGAATGTAGGAGTCAAGCCAAAAAACATCAATGTCAAGAATGACGTTGTTATCAACAAAAAAATATAAAGATTTTAGAAGAGGGTTGTTATTTGCTTTTTTATTTTTTTTAAGCAAAACCTTTATTTTCTCAAAGTTTTCAACCAAATCTCTTTCTTTCAATATTTCCATTCTATTGCTAACTTTTGAAACATTCTCAACATAATTGCTCATATTTATTCTCCTATTATACTTCGATTAGTTTGTGTTTTAAAAAAACTTTTATTCTATATCTCTAATTCATTATAACCCATAGAATTTAAAAATTCAAGGTTGTTTTTCCAATTTGATTTTAATTTCACAAATATTTTTAACATCACTTTTTTCTGCACAATTTTTTGAATGGTAACTCGAGCGTTATGACCAATTTTTTTGAGCATTTCACCTTGATGACCCAAAATTATTGGCTTGTGACTTGCCTTTTCGCAAATTATATCGGCGTCAATGTTCACAATAGTGTCCGTTTCTTCATAGTTTTGCACAACAACCGCGATGCCGTGAGGAATTTCCTCACTCAAAAAATAAAGCGCCTTTTCCCTGATTATCTCCGCCACCAAAAATTTTAAAGGCTTATCTGTGTATGATTCATCATCATAAAATTTGTCTTCCATTTCAACAAGATATTTCTTCACAACGTCAATGAGTGCGTTTAAGTTTTTATGTTTCAAACTGGACACAGGCACAACTTCGCACTTGTCCATAACGGGCATATAAGTTGAGAGAGTTCTAAAAACTTTCTCCTCACTCACAAGGTCAATTTTGTTCAGCACGACAATGACGGGGATTTTCTTTTCAAAGTAATTGTCAATCAGTTGTTTTTCAGATGTTGAAAATTCTTTTGTGATGTCTGTCACAATGATGACTGCGTTCACATCACTCACAGCACCTTTTATGCTTTTTTGCATAAAATTGTCAAGCCCTGTTCCCGCTTTATTTATCCCCGGGGTGTCCACAAAAATTATCTGGCAATCATCTTCATTATAGATGCCCAAAATGTTGTTTCGAGTGGTCTGTGGCTTTGGCGACACGATACTCACCTTTTCGCCCACAAGAGCGTTAACAAGGCTACTTTTGCCTGCATTTGGCTTGCCAATCACTGCCACAAATCCGCATTTAAACATTATTTTCCTTCCAATGTGATTTTATATTTATTTAAAACTGCCTCTTCAAGAGCGCGCATAATTTTTTTATCTTCTTCTGTCATATGGTCAAACCCAATGAGGTGCAAAAATCCATGCAAAACAAGATAGCAAAGTTCTCTTTCATAAGAATGACCATATGTGTCTGCATTTTCTTTCGCAACGTCTTCACAGATGACAATGTCGCCCAGCATAAGATTGTGTGTTTCAGGGTTGATGTCGGCTTTAAAATCTTTATATCTAACTTTCGCCATTGGCTTCAAAGTCAGATTTGGAAAAGACAAGACGTCCGTTGCGTTGTCTATATTTCTCGCTTTTTGATTGAGTTCTTTAATCTCATCACGGCTCACAAAATTTATGCTAACTTCAAACTTTTTTTGATTAAACTTTGAATATTTGTTCGCTGTTTTTACAATGTGTTTGAAGAGTTTTTGCATATTTTTTGACAGAATAGCATTGTTAATTTCAATTTTCATTTTATTTTCCTTTGCTTGCATTTTAAAAATAAATATTTCCTTTCAAAATGATGGTTAAAAGACAATTTCCATCATTTGATGACTCAAGTATAAGTTTTTCAAGATCGTCGATATTATATTTATCCTCATTTTTATTATACAACTCTTTTGTCAATTCTTCAATATATTTTTGAGAATTCTTTTGATAATCTCTCATTTCATACTCACAGTGGCAATTTATTTCCACATAGGCATTTATTTTTGCCTTGGCTGGCACTGGAAGTTTTTGAGAATTGACATAGACCACATATGGCGAAACAATAACTTCACCCGCTTTCACCGTCTGTCCAGCCAAATAGTTTGCTGTGCCAGAGAGTAATTCAATCGAATTTATGACGCAATCAAATGGTGCAAAAATGGGAGAATAATTATAAATATACTCGCTGTTATCAATCTTTTCGTCAATGTTGATAACAAGTGTGTTGCCCTTTATCACCGCCGAAGCATAACTTATCTTTTCAAGATGTGCAGTCAGAATTTTTTCGACAGAGTCAAGGTTATAATTCGTTTTAAATTTCCCCATTTCAAATCCATTTTCATCAAGGACTTTTAAAACTTCGCTCTCTCTCACGGCACAAAGACCTTCAATTTTCGTTTGAAAAACAAAGTTGCTCGAAAATAAAATAAGAAAGACCATAACAATGGCACTCACAAAAAAAACTAGGTTATTTCTTATCAGTCTAATTTTTCTGCTTAAAAATGATAGTTTGTTTTCGTCAACTTTATAATTAAATCTTTTCACAAGTTTTAAAAATTCAAATTCATTTTTTTTCTTTATAGTGAAAAAGAAAAGGTTATATTCTAATTTTTCAAACTCCACCACTTCAATCTTGTTTTTACTAAGATTTTGCAAAAATTTTTTTAGGTTCAACCCTTGCACCTTAAATTTTATATTCTCATTTTGTAAAATCATCTTTTTCCCTTTTTTTGAAAAAATCTACTTAATTTTTGATTAATTTTGAGCGTTTTTTGAGCGTTTTTTGAGCGTTTTTTTATATTAATTCATTTCTATTGTTTGGATTTCTCCAACGACAAGCAGAGTTTCGATGTTTAAATTTTTTATCTTTAAGTTTTTGCCAGTAAGTTTGATGACGCCTTTTTTTAGTTTAATGTTCATTTCTCCACTTTCCGTGTCAATGAGTCCTTTATAACCCTCCACATAAACTGCACGATTGCTAAGGTTTATGACACGAAAGCCCTTTGTTAAGTAATCAAAAGGCAGACCAGTGAGGTTTGAAATATCTTCAAAAAAATTGAACAAAATGCGCCCCTTTTCAATTTATATATATGATTTTTTATTTCATTTTAGAATTTGCTTGAAATTTCTCCTTTAAACATATAAAATAAAAAACAAGGAAAAGTTATGATTGGAATTTTATTAATTTTTTGGGGACTTATCTTTGCAGGAATTCCTATATATTCTTATATAGAGACATCGCAAAACAGCGCTTCTGTCATTCCATTTTTTGTGGTGGTGATTTTTGGACTTATTGGGATTGTTGCTTTTCTTCTTGGAATTTACAACATTTATTTCAGTTTTAAAAGAAAGTTGATTTCAAAAATTGGCACAGAAACAGTGGCAACCTTCCTTGACATGCAAGTGGGATACACTCAAAATGGCACTAAAATATATTTCATAAAATATTTTTACACTGACGAAAATAATGTTCACCATGAGGAAAAATCTGCCACTAAATTTAGATATCAGCAAGCATATTATTTTAAAACTCTTTTTCATTTCAAAATTAGATATATGGGCAAAAAAGCTGTCATCACAGAGCCTCTTGATTTTGAAAGACTTGCCAAAATGCCCACCTCAGAGCAAGAAAGTTTTCTCCATTTTTCATCACAACCCGTCGTCAGTGCATCAACACATTTAAACAAGACAATAAAAGTCCCAAAACTTATCTCAAAAAGCCCTGCATCTCAGATGAATATGTCAAAAGAGCAATATAGCAAAAACTTTAATCAAAAGGAATATTATGTTTGTGACTATTGCGGTTATGTTCAAGATGCTCCCGGGAAATGCCTTTGCTGTGGAGCAAGGATTAAGCCTAAAAAATAATTTTGTGAATAAAAAAATAAATATTTTATTTAATACTTTAAAAAAATAAAAAAACACCGTTATGGTGTTTTTTGATGCATCTAAGCAATTTTAAAAATAAAAATATAAAAGTATTTTAAGTTTAAAATTATTCTTTGACTGTTGCTGGGACTTCTTCAACAATGCTGACAAACTTCTTTGTTCCGCGTTTTGTTTCAAACTTCACTTTGCCATCTTTCAATGCAAATAGTGTGTAATCTCTGCCAACGCCAACATTGTCGCCTGCTGAAAATTTCGTGCCATGTTGTCTGACAAGAATGTTGCCTGCCAAGACAAACTGACCGTCGCCTCTTTTGACTCCAAGTCTTTGTGACTGGCTATCTCTGCCATTCTTTGAACTTCCACCGCCCTTTTTGTGAGCGAACAATTGCAATTTAATAAACATTATTCCTTAACCTCCAATTCAATAAAATCAGAAAAACCCTCTCTCAAATCACTTACACCACAAATCATTGTGTCCAAAATTACCTTTGCATCGTGCTTTTGTCCGCTTGAAATGCCTTGTGGAATTTCAAAACTCAAAAAACCCTTGTCCTCGTTTCGCACTAAATTGATGTTAATGTTTGCCACCATAAGTAGCCCTAAAACTGTCGTCTGAACTATGCTGGAAAGTGCACTGCAAACAATATCCTCTCCGCTAATCCCATAGTCTGTGTGTCCGTCGCAAACGACCTTAGTAATTTCGCCATTTTTCTTTGTGATTGTGATATTTGTCATTTTTTAAGCCTTTTTTATAGACACAATTTTGACTCTTGTGTAGGGTTGTCTGTGACCTTTTTTCTTTCTAACGTTCTTTTTAGCTTTATACTTAAAAACAACAATTTTAGCCTCTTTTCTTTGTTCAATAACTTTTGCTTCACATTTGACATTTTCCAAAACAGGGTTCCCCGTTTCAATCTTGCCTTCTTCGTCTGCAAACAACAAAACATCAAAATTCACAGTGTCATCTGGCTGAGCGTTCAATTTCTCAACATCAATTCTTTCGCCTTCTGTCACTTTATATTGTTTTCCGCCAGTTGAAATGATTGCATACATATTCTTTCCTCCTTATCCTCCAAACTCGCTGACCAAAGGTGGCAAATAATTGCACTTTTAAGTTACCTTTCTCATGCGGTTAAATGAAATCTATCACAATAAGCCCATTTTGTCAACAACATTTTCGGTATAAAATAAAGGAAATTGAGCAAAATATTAAATGATATAAAGGAGATATTATGCCAAAATCACACAAAGAAATAAACGCTCTATTGCTGGGTGAAATATATCACGATTTGCAGACGGGAAAGCAAAATATTAATAATGTCATTGACAAAGTGAAAGACTGCAAACTTAAACGAGAACTCAAAAAACAGTTTAAAGAATATGATAATTACAGCGAAACTTGTGAAGATTTGGCAAAAGATTTGGACATTGTCCTTAAAGACAACAATTTTTTTGTAAAAATGAGAATGTGGTTGAGTGTCAACCTTGCGACAATGCTTGATAAGTCTAACAGAAAAATTGCAACAATGAGTATTTTGGGCTCTACAATGGGAGTCATTAGTCTTATGTCGGCACTTTCAGACTGCAAAAAATGCAAGAATGAACTGCTAAATTTTTGTAGAACTGTGATTGAAACAGAAGAAAATAACATTGTAAAACTGAAGCCATATATCTTGGTGGAAAACAATATTAACAGCCCCGAAGTGGCGACAAAAGCCAAAAAAACTGGGGCTTTGAAAAGCGACTAAAATTATGATTAAAAAACTTTTGGCACAAAAAATGCTTAATTTTATGTTAAAAGTTTGCTTTAAGCAACAATTCAACTCTTACAAGCAAGCAAAATTTGTGCAAGTTCATTGCTTAAAATGTGAGGTTCGATATCCCTTAAAGTGAGTGCTTCCGTTTTGTCTAGCGTGAATTTTTTGCCATTTTTAATCTGCTTATTAAGTTCAAAAAATCGAACTTTAGAAATTGTTATACTACAATTCATTTTGTCTAACGACATTTTGTCAAACTCGACACAAGTGAGCAAATTTAATTCTTTGTTTTCTTTAAGAAGGGTGCCAAAAAATCTCCTTGAATCTAGGTCGTTAATTTTGTATTTCAATTTTTCAAGCCTTGTGACAAACAGTTTTGCATTGCAAAAAACGCCAGAAAGACTGTCGACATAGTTCGCATTCAAAGACAAATTTTCTTCCTTGAAAACTGGCAAGTCAAATTGATTAAAAAGAGTTTCAAATTTGTTTTGAAGTTCTTTTTTAATGTCCTCACAGTCAATTGGTTGCAAAATGGCTATGTTGTAATTTTCAAAATTTTCAATAACAATGTTGCCTGCAAGATGAACGAGTTTGTCATCTTTAAAAAGGCAAATCTCCACGAGTTTATTGTTTTTATATCTTCCCCACACAAGATTTTGAGCAAACAAGTTTAAAAGATTGTTTTTAACAATTGTCTCTTCAAAACTGACAATGTCATAATTTCTAAATTCCAAAAATGCGGTATTTAGCCTTTTTCTCTGCTCTTTCACATTTTTTTCAAGCAACTTGACATATTTTTTTAGTTCCATAGAATTAAACTTTTCTGTCCCTTTAAGTCTTGCTGGCTTGCCGTTTTTTGCATTAAAGATTGAAATGGAGCAATCAAGATTAATTCGCAACAAAATTTCCCTGTTTTCAAGAGATAAAATTCTTGTCCCGTTTGAGTTAAATCCCAAGTCATCGATGAGTTTATCTTTCACAATTTCAAAATTTTGTTTACTTTTGCTAGAAAAGGTTTCAAGTTTTTGCGACAAAAATTTCATTTGTTTTGGTGAAAGATTGTGATTTTGAAGTGATTTTACGATTTGCAAAATTTCTTCTCTGGAACAAAGTGCAAGCAAATCAAGAAAATATCTGCACGTTTTGTCCAGTTTTTTATCTAATATCCACACTTTCATATTTTCCGTGATATCTATTAAAAGGTCGCTCGAAGCAAACATTGCAATTAGCCTCAGTGCCCACTTGCTTGCAAGAAGTTTGTTCCTATCCATCGCCGTTTCATAAACCACTCGGCTCAATTTTTTGAGCACTTCACCGTCCACAAACTTCAAGTAATCTCTCAAAGAAAAAATTTGGTTATCTGTGTTTTTATTTTTGAAAGTTTCCATAACAAATGTCAAAATTTTGCCGTTCAAAAGGCTGTTATCAAGCCCAAATTTTTCATAATATTTTTTGAGCCTTGAGCCATATAATCTCTCTTGAATTTGCAAAATATTTTTGTCAACAAAACTTTCAAATTCTTCTTTTGAAGCAAAATTTTGAAGTGAATTAAACCCACATTCTTTTTCAAGATATGCCTTTATTTTTGGGTCATTTGAAGTTTCATAGATGTCTTTGAGTCTGTCTTTCACACGCCTGTCATCTTCAAGCAAACTAAGCAACTGAACAGCCTTAAAAATAGTGTCGGATTCGTTTGATTGAAGCATTTCTTGTGATATGTTAAACCCTTCTTGTTTATGCGACACAAGTGCTTTTTTGATTAGTGAAGTGTTGTTTATCTCACCTTTCACAAATTCGTTTATGAGTGTTCTCAGAGTTTTAACAGTGTTTGTGGAAGCATATTCGTTAATTCCAGCCTGTTTTTCGCTGGAAAGAAGTGAAGTTATGAAAGAATCATCTTCACCGTCTTTCAAAAAAATATCCAAATATTCCTTTAAAGGTTCTTTAAAAAAACACAATGGAGAAGTCTCGTCTGAACTAAAAATCGCAATGAAAAATGGGCTAAAAAGACTCTTTTCTATTTTGCAAAACATAACAATTTCAATGAATCTGTCGAAATATCTCTCTTTAATTGAATATTGTTTTTTGACACTTTTGTATGTAACATTCCCTACTTGTTGCAGGAAAATCCTGTTTAAAAAAGCACATAATGCCTCAAAAGAATGTGACAACAAAAGCAACTCTGTGAATTTTTTGAGCAGTTCCTTATATTCCATAAGTTGCAAAATAACTTCGCCATATTCGGCCGTCACAGCGACGTCAAGTGGCTTTTTGGAGATTTGAAGCAAGATCTTATCTAAAAGAATTTTCTTATCTCCCAAGTCAACAAGAAAATAGTTCACCATTTCGTCGGAGAGTCTTTCTTCCAAAAAACTATCAAAAAACTCAAAAGTGTATTTCTTTAGGTCGTCTAAATTTCTGACATATTTCATAAATTTATCTTCCTCTTTCGCATATTATTTTAAACTATTTTTTCTGTTGTGTGAAACGATTTTCGACATTTGTTTTTAAAAATTGAACTTTTTGCACCTAAAAATCGCTTTTAGCATATAAAAACACCTCTTTGAAAGTGGAGGCGGACGGAACCTTTTCAAGCAATTTTACATAGTCCTTTTCGCTGATAATTCCTTTGAGGTTGTC
>SAAW01000018.1 GCA_009929275.1 Clostridia bacterium | reverse complement strand
CCTTTAGGTTCTTGCTCAGTAGGAACTTTAGTTGCAGCGTCTACCGGTACCTTTCCATCATCCTCAAGCACAAATCCACAAACTTTATTGCCATTGGTGTCAATAAGGCTTCCATTAAGATCGAAGCTAAGGACTCCTACCCTAGTATATCTGTAAGTCCCATCATCACTTTCTACCGGCAAATAGCCTTCACCATTTATAAAGACATCTAATGCCCTTCCAGTGGTGGCCCTACCTGCACGTGTGTTAATAACATCAATAGAACTAACTTTTGCTCCGTATCCCAACTGTGTTGGATTAACCCCACCTCCAGTGTCAGTTGGAGCAGAAGCTGAATTCATAGTTTGATAAAACACATCCGAAAAAGTAACTCTGCTGGCTTTAAATCCATACGTATTTACGTTGGCAATATTATTACCTATTACATTCATTTTTGTCTGGTGAGATGAAAATTGAAATTCCTTCAAAGAGAAATAAGGCGGAGAACTTCATCACAGTTTCTGGTGTCAAACAAAATAATCTAAAAAATGTTAAAGTAGAATTCCCGATTGGTGTGTTCACCGCTGTCACGGGCGTGTCGGGCAGTGGGAAATCGAGCCTTGTGAGCGAGGTTTTGTTCCCATCTACTTCTAACCGAATAATGGGCTCTTCGCTCCCAGAGGGCAAATATAAAGAAATAAATGGATACGACTCGATTGATAAGGTGATAAATATCGATCAGTCGCCAATTGGCAAGACTCCACGAAGCAACCCTGCGACATACATTGGGTTGTTCACTTTGATAAGAGAATTATTTGCTCAGACAAATGATGCAAAGGAACGAGGCTATCTTAGTGGCAGATTTAGTTTTAATGTTAAAGGCGGAAGATGCGAAACTTGTGAAGGCTGTGGAGAGAAAAAAATTGAAATGTATTTCCTTCCAGACGTATTTGTTCCATGCCCCGATTGCAAAGGGCACAGGTATAACAAAGAAACTTTGCAAGTGAAATTTAAAGGGAAAAATATTAGTGATGTGTTGAATATGACAGTGGAAGAAGCCCTTGAATTTTTTGAAAACATTCCGTCAATTAAAAAGAAAATACAGAGCCTTTTTGATGTCGGTTTGGGATACATCAAACTTGGTCAAAGTGCGACAACTTTAAGCGGAGGCGAATCTCAAAGAGTAAAACTTGCCAGCGAACTTAGCAGAAGAGACACAGGCAAAACTCTATATATCCTTGATGAACCAACGACAGGGCTTCATTCCTATGATATTAAAAAACTTGTTAAAATTTTAAAAATGCTTGTGGAAAAAGGCAACACTGTTGTCGTCATCGAACATAACCTTGATGTGATTAAAGTTGCAGATTATATAATAGATCTAGGCCCTGAAGGTGGAGAAAATGGCGGAAGAATTTTGGCGAAGGGCACTCCAGAACAAGTGGCAAAAAATATGGAGAGCAAAACTGCAATTTTTCTGAGAAAAATTTTAAAATAGTTATAATAATTGCAAAAAAATGAGAGAAAGATTATAATAAAAATGTGGAAAATTATTATGAAATTCTAAAAATTAGAAATGATGCATCAACAGACCAAATTAAAAGGGCATATCTTTCACTCATCACAAAGTTTCACCCAGACATCTATAAGGGTGACAAATCTATTGCTGAAGAGGTGTCTTCCTCTCTCACAGAGGCATATTGCACTTTAAAAGATGAAGAAAAGCGAAAAGAATATGACATCAGTCGACAAGTTAATAGCACAAACACAATATATCAAGACTATTCAGTTCAGGATTCTTCTGAAAATGAAAAAAATTATTATGGCAGAAATTATGACCAAAAGGTATCAAGAAAATATTTCAAAAACACCAAAAGAAGATCTTTCATAAGTAATATTTTTAAAAGACTTTTCACTTCAAAACTTTTTTACTGTCTTTTGTTTGTTTTTGCAGTTGAAGCGTTAATTATATATTTTGTTTATGTAAAAACGCTATAAAATAATTGCAAAAAATTAAAATAAAAATTAAAACAAATTGTTTAAATTAAATCCCATAATGTAATGTAAAAACTGGTTGTAAGACTGAATATTTGCAACATTTTCAATGGCAAGAGACCTGTCATTATTTTTTATTGCATATCTTAACTTTACAATACTTTCGTCCATACTTTTAATTTTGTCATAACTTGTGAAATAGCAAATTTTTCTCTCTTCTTTGTTCCAAAAGTTTTTGAAATTATCAACAGAAGTTAAGATTTCTTCTGTGTTTATGTCAACCTCGTTTTCATCAATGAGTGATAAAATTGCAGAAGATTGTGTCGCAACATTTTCCACTGCGTTTTGCAACAAAATTTCTTCCGCAATGCTAATCCCAGAAAGGATAATAATAATAAATAAAATTGCAAAAAATCTTTTCATATTTTTTCCTTTTTAAAAATTGATTTACAAGGCTTATTTTTTTCTTGATAGTATATTTCTCCATTTTGATTAATAGAAAAAATAAGAATATCACTAATGGATTTTGTTTTTTGTTCTTTAAGAATTTTATTTATAAATTTTTCTGTCAAATTTAGGCAAATAAGGTTTTCTTTCATAATTTTTCCGTCGTTAACTAAGATGACATTAAGCGAATTTTCTTCTTTTGATATTTTCAAATCTTCGTTTGTTGCTGGTGATGCCAAACTTTTGAGTAAAACACTAATGTTTCCGTTTGTTTCAACAATAGCATATGCAACATCGGCGATATTGAAGCAATTGCATGCACGAAGACCTTCATTCAAATCGTTTAAAGTCATATTCAGTTTTTTAAGTGCTTTATAATCAATTCCGTTTTCA
The DNA here is from genome assembly GCA_009929275.1 of Clostridia bacterium. GTDB lineage: Bacteria > Bacillota > Clostridia > Christensenellales > UBA1242 > UBA7862. The sequence goes on along the minus strand of SAAW01000018.1, from coordinate 13,369 downwards.
TCAATTATAATAACAGGCTTCCCGTTTAAAAAAGTTCTAAAATAAACGCTTTTTCTGTTCAAAAAAGTGAAAAAATAGTGAATTATGATGAGAGATAAAAGCGGGACTATACCAAAGACAATGGGAATGGAAACGTCCGACATAGGAATGCAAGCAAGGTCTGCAATGATGAGGGTTGCAACAAGCTCGAAAGGTTGCATATCCCCAATTTGACGCTTGCCCATGAGTCGAATGGCAACTAGAACGATGCAATAAATTATTATTGACCTTAAAATTAAAGTAATCATATTTCTAGTTTTTAGAAAAAATATAATATTATACAATTGTTTAATTAATTTAATTTTTAAACTTTTTTAAAGCAAGTCTATTTTTTTAGAGATGTATTTTTGTCTTATAAAAGAAAGACTAATAAGGTTAAAGACAACTGCCAATATTAAAAAGAATATTACGCCAGCAAGGCAGGATAACATCAAACTAAAAAACAAAGGAATAAAAAGCCCAACAATTCCATAGACCCATTTGGTGATTAAAATCACAGGAAGCATTGAAAGGACGCAAAAGAGAAGATATTTTAGATTGAAAAAATTTGTCTGAAATTTTTTGTTTAAGACAAAGATATTTAAAATTGATGCTCCGCCAAGGCAAAGAGTTAGCCCTAAAACAAGTGAAAAGACGCCAATATATCTTGTGAGAAGCAAGATGCAAATTAGCAATAAAATTGCTCCAAAAATATAATTAACAAAACTCTTCACCTCTAAATTAAGTGCGTTTAAGCACGAAACGGTCACACTACTCAAACATATCGGAAGGATTAAAAAGCAAGAGTGAGTGAGATAAAATCCCGCATCAGCATTATCATAGAAAAAAATTCCAATTGGCGTGCCAAGCGAGAAAAATAATGGAATAAAAATGAACGATGTGAACATCGCAAACTTAACAGCGAAATTTATTTTTGACTTTATTTCCCCGAATTTTTGAGCAAAAACAGCACTGGATAGTTCTGGAATGAGAGTCACGGAAAGAGAGCCAACGAGCGTGGAAGGAATGTAGAGTAGAGGGAAAGTCATTCCCATTGCAACTCCAAAAATTGTCATCGCTTGGTCGTTTGTGTAGCCAAGGTTAACAAGTTGCAAAGGAATGATGACAGAAATAAGGGGCATAAGCAAACTTGAAATCACTCTAACAAGAGTAATTGGGGTGCTTTCTTTGAGAGTTTGCTTAAAATATTTTTTTGGGCTTGAAAATCTCCCACCATTTTTTTTGTAAAGAACAAACACAATGACACTTGAAAAGATGCACGAAATGACATATGAAAAACTTGCCAAAAACACTTTTTCAAGCGAAAAAGACATTACCGCAAGAAAAAGTATTGTGAAAATTATGCGGACAACTTGCTCAATAAATTCGGTGACGGACACAAGAAAATAGTTTTTATGCCCCCAAAGATTTCCTCGCAAAATGGCATAGACGCTTGAAAACACAAGTGTTGGAAGAAGAATAAGAAGAATTATAATACACCTTTCGTCTGTGAAAAGAAGCGCAAATATGGATTTAAACAAAAAGACAACAATGCAAATTAAAAGAGAAGTGACAATGCCGACAATTATTGCGCTTGAAACAGTTCCAAACTCACTTTTTTTATCTTTTTTGTAGATACTCTCAGATGTTTTTTTGCTTACAATCAATGGTAGTCCACTGGAAATCAATGTTTCAAGCACCATAAAAACGGAGAATGCAACCTGATACACTCCTAAACCTTCTGCTCCAATCAACCTAGAGAGAAAAATTCTAAACAAAAATCCTAACGCACGCGTTAAAATAGAAAATGACGAGAGAATAATTAATGCTTTTAATAGTTTTTTCAATCTCCAACTCCTAACTTTTTATATATTTATTGTGAAAATAATCATATAATTACAAAAAGGAGTTTTTTTATGGAAGAAATTACAATTTTAAACAATTTTTTACCTTTTCAAGTCTTGGAAATTGACAATGAAAAGAATATTAATGAAATTATAAAAAAATGGAAAACTTCAAAAGCACAAATTATATATAACAATGAAAACTTAAAAAAAGGCGATAAAATTGTGCTTAAAAATCTTAATTTGAAAACTCATATTGTGAAACCAATGGAAACTTTGGACGAAATAGCAAAAAAATATAATGTTTCAAAAGAAGAGATTTTGGAAAAAAACAAAATCTCACAGTTATTTATAGGACAACAACTGTTTATATAGTTGCAATAAATAATAAAAGAATATATACTAAAACAAATTTAGCATTTGGAGTTACATAATGATAGAGATAAAAGAAGTCGTCACAAAAAGCGACATCAAGAAATTTGTTAATTTTCCGCACAAATTATATAAAGGCGTTCCATATTTTGTCCCATTTTTTAATGTTGATGAGAAAAATAAATTTAATCCAAACAAAAATGAGTCTTATGAAGATTGCATAGTTAAGAGTTTTTTGGCATTCAACGGTGGCAAAGTTGTCGGTAGAATTTGCGGAATTATTCAAAAACTATATAATGAAAAAACAAATCAAAAGAGAGTCCGTTTTTCAAGATTTGACTGTATAAACGATGAAAAAGTTTCAACTGCACTATTTTCCAGCGTCGAAAAATGGGCAAAAGAGCAGGGAATGGAGATTATTCATGGTCCAATGGGATATAATGATTTGGACAGAGAAGGATTATTAATTGAAGGGTTTGACCAAGTTTCCACTTTTGAAGAGCAATACAATTTTGACTATTATTCAAAACTTATTGAAAAATATGGCTTTAAAAAAGAAGTCGATTGGGTGGAATACAGGATTTTTGCGCCAAAAGAGCGAAATGAAAAGATAGACAAAATTGCAGAAATTGTTTCAAAAAGATATAAACTAAGAATTCTGCCAATTAAAAGCATAAAATGGTTTATCAAAAATTATAAGGAGCAATTTTTCGACACACTTGACGCTGCATATTCGCCACTATATGGTGTTGTGCCTTTTTCGGAAAAGATGAAAGAATCTCTTATTGACCAATTTGGACTCATTTTAAACAAAGAATTTGTTGTTGCAGTTGTGAATGAAGACGATTTCCTTGTGGGCTTTGGACTAGGGTTCCCATCACTTTCAGAAGCTGTGAATAAAACAAAGGGTAAAATCTTTCCATTCGGTTTTTTTAGAATTATCAAACAAATTAAAAATCCAAAAACAATTGATCTTGGGCTCATTGCAATTCGACCTGAATATCAAAACAAAGGTGTTAATGCAATCGTTCTTTCTCACATAATAAACGGAATGATTGACAAAAAAATCAAATATGCTGAGACAAATCTTATGTTGGAAGATAACACTCGAATTCAAGGGCAATGGAGTGTCTTTGAATACATTCAGCACAAACGCAGAAGAAGTTATTTTAAAAAAATCAAATAAAAGAAATATAAAGAAAATGTTACAAAATAAAAATAAAAAAGAGAGTGAAGATTAATCACTCTCTTTTATAAATTATTTCATTTTCTTTTTCACATTATTTTTAACAATTCCCGTTTTTTCTTTGTCGTTAATTTTTTCATATTCTTCTTGAAGTTGTCTAACGTATTCTAATTTATTTTGTTTGTTTCGCTTTGACATCTCTCGTTTTTCAGTCTGTCTAATGTTAAAAGGATCATTCAAATAAGCAATTGCGGAATTAAGATATTCAATTTTTGAAAGCAGAACGTTTGAAGAGATTGCAAAAGTTTTATATATACTTCGACTTTCAACTTCGTCTTTACCGAGTGTGTCTTGGTCAAATTTTTCTCTCAAATCCTGATATTCATTTTTAATTTTTGATAAATTTTCATTCAAAACGATGAGGTCTTTTTCGCGTTTAATTTTAAGTTCTTCTTTAATATCTTTTTGTTTTACTTTTTTAATTGAAATGACATAGTTGTTCTTTTTTGAAACTTTTTTGACTTTTTTCTTAGGAATTTGCCTTATTGCATAGCCAGCAAGAGCAAACAAAATTGCCACTCCCAAAATGATTGAGGAAGCAAAAGCCCACACATTCACAGAGGATTCTTCGCTTGATGATGAAGTGTCTTCATCTTCTTCTTCATCTGAGAGTTCAATAGTTTTGGAAACAATTGTTGTTGGTCCCTCCACTTTTTCAGCATAAACTGTCTTTTCAATGCTTGTCACAGTTAAGTCATCAAAATAAACTTTTCCTTGAGTTGGATTTTCCTTTGTCCCCATACCCAGCAGAATTTTGACTTCTTGGCTTGATTCACAGAGAATGAACATTGAATATTTCACCCACTCACTACTGTCGGTGGAACTCACTACAATGTTTGAAAAAATATTTGTATTTTTGTCATCGTCTTCGTCCAAAACAACAATATTGCCGTCGCTGTCAAGAGCCACCACTTCAAAATATCCGCCAAAGAGTTCACCATTGAGTGAAGTGCCAGAAAAATCTGTTTTAATCCAAACTGAAATCTCATAATAACTGTTTAAAGTGAGGGAATAGGCATAGTTTGAAATCAAAATTTGATAGCCTTCAACGACATTATTAACAAACAAAACGTTTAAGTCATTTGCATCTTCTCTCACATTTTCTGTCTTCACACCAAAGTAGTTGTTACTGCCTTCTGTGGCGGAATAAGTTGAAAAGTTTGTGTTTTTATAAACGTTTGTTGTATTTGATATCAATTCATTTGAGTGAGAATAAAAACTATCCTCAGTTAAATTCAAATAGAAAGAAGTGTTTGAAGTCATTTTCGAAAGACTGTCGCTGGAAGAACTGCTGTATTGCACAAAGTCGAAGAAAGAATAGTTGTTACCACCATTCCCATTGACTCCGAGAACAAGAGTAACGTTCATAGAAGTCAGCCCGTTTTTAATATAAATTGTGTAAGTGTCCCAATTTGTTGAAGAGATGTTGTCGATGATTGCAACGACATTTCCGTCTTCGTCCAAAAGTTTAATGAACGCTTTTGCAGAGCCAACAGTTTTCACTCCCACAGAAATTTTTACAGTGGAAGCGGAAGATGAAGTGTTTGCCGAGATTGTGAAAGATTCACTTTCATAGGAAGCGTCGCTTCTTGTCGTGTTTCTAATCATCAAAACACTTTCATTCAAATTGTTTGAGCCGGTTGGAAAGTTTGGATAATTATAGTTTTCTTCATAATAAGAAATGTCAACACCAGGATTTGCAGGGTAGCCATAATTTGCAGAGTCGTCAGTGAAATATGCTGGATTAATTCGAATAATTCCACTTTTGGCATTGTTTGTGTCAGCAGAATATGTCCAGTCAAGTGGCTTTAAAGGGTAAGTTTCGTTCAGTGTTTCGTTGTCAGAAAACCAAAAGTTGCCGTTTGTAATTGTATCCGTGTCAGTTATATTTGAAGAAAAATCAAGTGCATTAGAATCGCCCGCTTTGTCGGTATATTCTTGTTGGGTGAGTGGAGTGAGAGTAATGTCATCTATGATTGCATAGCCAGAACTGCTTGGCAATGAAAAAGTGATGTAATATTTTTGGTCATTTTCAACACTACCTTTAATGTATATAGTCTTTATTTCAAAGCCGTTATATTCGCTCAGTCCGGTGCTGGAAGAAAGCCCAGTTATAACAAGTGGTTCATATAAATTTTCGTCAGCACTTGCATCGTAATTTTCAGGGGTTAGTGTCACAGTGATGCCTGAGCCAGAAAGTTGCCCCGTTTTCAAAAGGAAAGTGAGAGTATAGAACGAGTGCTGTTTTGCCGTCGCAAGATTGTTTTTGGTCGACGAAATTGAAGTTGTTTGGACGTCATTATTTAAAAGCAATAGATTTTTTGTGTTCCCATAAACATAAGTGTCAGCATATTTTTTCGAACCATTATTGTTATATAAACCATTTAAAGTTGCGTTGATTTGAGCAATTTCGTTTGCACTCACACTTGCTTGTCCATTTCCTGTAAGGGTGCTAACTTCCCAATTTGTCAACCCGTTTTCAAAATTTGAATTTAAAAATGGGGAAGTTGAAACTCTGCTCTTATTAATAATCCTAGATTGTGCAGTTCCACTGTTGTTGGTGGAATAAAAATCCGCATTTGAAATCTCAAAGACCTCGACGCAATCATACAGCACAGCCCCACTCGTTGAAGTTGTCTTGCTTGCTCCATAGCAAAGGGAGATTGTCGTGTCGAGTTCGTCAAGAGTGTCTGTTGCAATGTAGAAAGAATATGTTTTCCAAAGATTTCCCGTGGAAACATTCAGAAAGTTTTGAGTGCTATCGGCAGAGAGATAGATTGAAGCAAGGGCATTGTCGACTGTTTTGACGTGAATATTCAAACGAAAATATTTTGAAGCTGTCAAAGTAATTTTGTCGCTCACAGCACTTGCTTTGCCCAGTTCATCTTCATTTGAACGAAACATTAAAATATAGTTGTCGGCATTGTCAATCGCCTCGTCTGTTTTAGGGTTTGAAGAAAGCCCAAAAGAGTTGTTTGTCTGAAAGTTGCTTGTTGAGATGTCGATGACGCCTGCAGTGACAGTGCTACTTTTTGTGATTGTCCAACTATCCGTCAAGGAATAAGGAGCGCCAGTATTGCCAGAAGTATAAGAAGTGAAATCTCCATTTCCCACAGAAATGCTGGAACTCTCCTGTTGATATACATATGCTTTTGCCTTATTAAGAGAGGAAAACACTGCAATATTTCCCAAAAAAAGAAAAGAGACAACGAGCAAAAGAGTGATAAAAATTTTTTTAGTTGAAATAACCTTATTCTTCATAGTAAATCCTTTAAAATGATTTTTTGTCAATTTTGGCTGACAAATTTGTAACTATTGAATTATATACTAACACTCACAAAATTGCAATTGATTTTCGAGTTCTTTTAAGTTGTTTTTATATTGTTTTTATATAATCAATTATTAACTACTTATATAACAAATAAGCACTAAAATTAATTATAAATATTTATACTATTAAAAAACATAATAGAATTATGGACAAAAAGACAAATTTTTTAATATTTTTTTTACTTTCAATAATCGTAGGTGTTATAAATGGTTTTTTTGGAGGTGGTGGCGGAATGCTCTGTGTGCCCATTTTAAAGAAATTTTTAAATTTGACAGATAAGCAGTCTCACGCCACAACTGTGCTTGTGATGTCAATAATATGCTTGCCCACATTAATTATTTATCTTTTCACCTTAAAATATCAGTTTTCGCAACTTTTGTTTGTGACGATTGGTTCTCTCATCGGCGGATTTTTTGGGGCAAAACTAATGAGTAAGATCAGCGATAAGACACTCAATTTATTGTTTGTAATAATTCTGTTTTTATCGGGCATAAAAATGCTTTTTTAAAAAGAAATTTGTCTTTTAATATTTTTAGGTAATTTTTAGGAGAAATATATGTGGGTATTGCTCATTATAATAGGTTTATTTTCAGGGCTTCTTGGCAGTATGGGGCTGGGTGGCGGAACAATTTTAATCCCCATTTTGACCCTTATTAACATTTCTCAAAAAAACTCGCAAATAATCAATGTTTTTTCCTTTGTTTTTGTTGCTTTTTTTATTATGGTTTTTTATATAAAAAAGGGATATGCGCAAGTTTTCCCCGCAATATGCTTTGCTTTTTTTGGTGTCATTTCTGCCACAGCGACTGCACTTTTAGTGAAGGACGCGTCCAGCCAAATGCTTAAAATTTTATTTGCCATATTTTTGATTATTGTTGCAATATATGAACTTTTTGTCTATCTTAAAAAATATGCAGGTAAAAAATAAATTATAAAATTCTTTACAACTTATCAATTCTCGTGTAAAATGACTTTGACTTAATAATAAGGAGAATGGATTATGGTTGACAAAGAAAAATGTATTGGCTGTGGTGCTTGCGAGGGTGTTTGCCCCGTGGGAGCCATTAAAATGATAGATGGAAAGGCTCATATAGACGAGAAAATTTGCATCAAATGTGGCACATGCGAGGGCATATGTCCAGTTTCTGCAATTAAGATTGAAAAATAATTGAAATTTGAATAAGAAACAATTGATTTGAATAAGAAACAATTGAGTTGAAAAAATAAAGGAGTTTAATTTTGGATAAGATAGCAGTAGTTGATTTAGGAAGTAGTAAGATAGATCTTATTATGGCTTCTTGTTTGCCAGAGGGTAATTTTGCGGTGTTTGAAGATATCTCTGAAACTGTGAAAATCGTTGACGATTTCGATGGAGAGGGAATGCTCAGGATTGCCAGAAGTAATGAGGCGATTGAAGTTTTAAAAATGTATAAAATGATTTGTGAAGTGAACAAGATTTCAAACATTGTCGCAGTGTGCAGTCATTCGCTCAAAAATCTTAAAAATTATCGCAGTTTTTTAGATGAGATATATAATGTTTGCGGGTTTAAGTTTAAGATTTTGTCGCAAGATGAGGAACTCAGCACTCTCTACACAGGTGTTGTGAATTCTCTTGATATGCCAAAAGCAGTTGTTTTCAACATCAGCGGAGGCACTATCAGAATTTTGCAATACAGCAGACGAAATGTGCTCAACAAGATTGATTTACCTTTTGGTACATATGCCATTGCAAAACTTATGGAGCAGGCGAAATCTCCCGAAGAGGCTTGCGGACTTATGACAAAAAAGTTCAAAGAAGAACTTGAAAAAGTGGAGTGGCTTAAAAACATTGAAAGTGAATTCAACTTTGTGGGAGTGGGCAATCCATTCAGAAATGCAGGGCTACTTTCAAGAAAGATGAGAAAATATCCCCTTGATGCAGAGCATAACTATGTGATGACAAAGTCACAATTTCAAAATGTCTATGATCTTGTCAAAACACTTGATGTGGACAAAACAAAGAAAATTAAAGGCATTTCTGCCGACAGATCAGACGTTTTTGCCAGCGGAATTTCGATGATAAAAGCAATTTTTGAAGTTTGTAAATTTGAAGATGTCACCGTTTCTTTAAAGGGTATGAACGAAGGGTTCATATATTCCGCAGTTGTGCCACAGACAAGCGAAAAACCAATCTCAGATTTGCTTGGTTTCAGCCTAGACAATATCAGGGAATTCTATGAAGGAGAATATAACAATTCAAAGCAAGTCAGCGAACTCGCTCTCATTCTTTTCAGACAACTCAAAGTTCTCCACAAATTGCCAAGAGGCTATGTTAAAGTGCTTCGTATTGCCGCCTCTATGTATAACTGCGGACAACGAATTAAATTCTATGACAACGAGAAAAACGGTTTTTCTATAATTCTTAATTCAGAGATTTTGGGAGCAACTCACAGGGAGATAATCCTTGCATCATTCGTCAGTGCCAGCCAAGAATTGAGTGATTTCAACTTGACAGAGTGGGTGAAATATAAGGAACTTTTGTTGGAAGAAGACCTCGACGCCGTCAGGAAACTTTCTCTCATCATTCGCCTTGCAAAAGCACTCGACAAAACTCACAGAAATGTTGTGCAAGACATCAGTTGTGACATTTTGGGAGATTCTGTCATTATGAAAACAATCATAACTTTGGACGCGTCCATTGAGATTAGGGAAGCTCTCAAAGCCTCACAAGATTTTGTGAAAGTCTATAAGAAAACTCTTGAAGTTTTATAAAATTTTAACTTCCAGCCTTTATGTTGGGAGTTTTTTTATAAAAAAATAATTTTGAAAATTGCGATAAATCAACTTTTGTAAACATTTAGTTAAATTCATTTTTATAACAAAAATTTTTTTGATATAATTTCAAATGAAAAGGTGAGCATATGTCTTTGTATGAATTAAGTATAGATTTGGGGAGTAATTTCACCACAATCTACAAAAAAAATAGTGGAGTTGTGCTGTGTGAACCCACGCTTGCACTCCTTCAAACTTATGGCAAAAATATGAAAGTGCTTAAAATGGGGCTGGAAGCCGAAAGAGTTTATGGCAAGAGCAGTGACGACGAGATTTTTGTCAAACCTGTCGTGGAGGGGGTCATCAAAAATGTTGATCTTACGCAAAAAATTCTCTCCTATTTTTTCAGCAAAGTTGTTCGCTTTAAACTCATAAAACCAGCAGTAAAACTGATTGTTTGTCTGCCTCTCGGGCTTAGCGAAAGCGAATATGAAGATTATAAAAAAGTCTTTTATGCAGTGGGCTTTGAGAGGATTGATTTTGTCTACAACATCGTTTGTTGCAGTCTTGTCGACGCTCCATATTTTAGTCTGGGAAAAGCATCTCTCATCGTCAACATTGGTGCAGGCAAAACGGAGATTGCCTCCATTGTCAGCGGGAAAATGTTAAAATCGTGTTCCATAAATATCGGCGGGAATATTGTGGACAAAGGCATTGTGGAAACTTTGCAAAAAATGAAAGGCTATGTTGTCAGTCAAAATTTGGCATGCAGGATTAAGCAAGAGATTGGAAGTCTCTATGAAACCGATAAAAGTGATATAGAAGTGCTTGTGCAAGATTCAGTTGTAAACTCCCAGATTTCGACAGTCATTGGTGCCAAAGATATTATGAAACCAATTTATGAAACATATTTCAAAATTCTTCAAACAGTTCAGGCTTTTTATAATGAATGTAGCAGTGAAGTTGCCGAGGATATCAAAAACGATGGAATTGTTTTGTGTGGAGGTGCATCGCAGATGACGGGGCTTGAGAAGTTTTTCAAAAAGATTTTAAATTTGTCTGTTTTCGTCATAGATAATCCCGAGATTTGCAGTGTTTTAGGCACAGAAAAATTGTTTTTAGACCTCACTCTTTTGCAAAAGATTGTGGAAGAAAACTAAAATATGTGACTTTCTTTGTCGAAGTTAAAAAGTCTAACGAAACTACGTTGGACTTTTTTTTGTTCGAACGCTAAAATTTCTTAACAAAAAGAGAGGGCTCTTATGGCAAGAAAGATTGTTATCACAAGTGGAAAGGGTGGTGTCGGAAAGACGACCATTTGTGCCAATTTGGGCTTCGCTTTGGCAAAGCAAAACAACCGCGTTGTCCTCGTGGACGTGGACATCGGGCTTAATAACCTTGATGTTGTCACGGGCATTGAAAATAAGATTGTTTTTGACATTGTGGACGTCATTGAGGGCAAATGTCGCACAAAACAAGCCCTTGTGCAAGACTTAGACCAGCCAAATCTCTACATAATGCCGTCGGCACATTCCTATAATAAAGCCCAAGTCACCGCCGAAAATGTCAAAAAAGTGGTGGACAGCCTGAACGATTTTTTTGACTTTGTCCTCATAGATTGCCCTGCGGGAATAGATGAGCCTTTTAAAAGGGCAGTGTTTGGAGCAGATGAGGCGATTGTCGTCGTCACCCCTCATTTGTCGAGTATGCGAGATGCCGACAAAGTTCTTTTGATGCTGTCAGATTATAACATCAAAGACTATTCGCTTGTAGTGAACAGGGTTCGGGGCGATATGATTATGGACAAAGAGATGATGGATAGCGCGAAAATTGCCGAGATTTTGGACGTCAGACTCTCTGGAATTATCCCAGAAGACGACAATATCACCACACTTTTAGGTGTGGGAAAAACAGTGAACAAAAACTGCGAGTCATTTGACGCATTTTTTATGCTTGCAAAAAATATTTTAGGCGAAACAGACAAACTCTTTGACTGCACCGAAAAATATAAGGGAATTGTAGGATTTTTTAAACGAGCAATCAGGCGAAAAATATAAATTTTTATCAAATAATTAAAAAATATAAATTATTCACTTTTAAAAAAAATAAAAAATTGAAAGGAAGAGAAAATGAAAATTGCCCAAAAAACATCTCTGCGTCTAAAAAATATGCTAAAACAAGACAAAGAAAAGATTTCTTTGCCACTTCTCAGCCTTATGAAAAGCGATATTTTTCAGATTGTGAGCAACTATTTTGAACTTCGGCTTGAAGATATGAACATTTGCTACTTTGTTGACGCCGACGGGAAATATCAGATTGAGATAAAATTAATGTCAAAAAGAGTTAAAAAAGCGAATTTTTTATCCATATAGTTCATAAACATTTTATATGAAAATTAAAAATAGAAAATTAAAAAACGAAAAAAATAAAAAAGTAAAAACACAAAATTTTTTTAAAAAATCGCTTTTATTTGTCAAAAAATATCTAACAATTTTCATCATAGCGTTCATTTTCTTGTTTCTTTTTGCGTGTGATAATTTCGGTTCGCAAACAGGAACTTTCATCATAGACAATCTGAAATCTATCGCCACAAATTTCACCCCTACGACAGATTTGTTTGACGACGGGAGCGAGGTGTCGTTTGTGTCCTATTTCTTTGGAATGAACTCAAAAAAAGAGCAGGAAGTTTCAGAGTTTTTTCTTCCCACAACTCAACAATCACTCTCCACCTCCGATGAAATGTTAAGTTATAAATTTGACGGGACGATTTCCGCCATTGCTTCAGGCGTTGTTTGCTCCGTCGGTTACACGACAAACAACGAAAAATATATTGAAATTGAGCATGCCGAAGGCTATCTTTCAAGGTATATCGGGCTAAATTTCATCGGTGTCTATGCAGGCGAAAGTGTCGGTGCCAAAAATTCGATTGGATTAGTTTCGAGTTCAAACACTGTCAGAGTGTATGTCTATCAAAATGATAACCTTGTTAAAATAAGCGAACTTGAATGGAAAGATTAAGAATAAATGTTCACCCAACTTTTATACTATTTGCGTGTCTTCTCATCTATTTTAGGCAAGGTTTTTTACTTTTCAACTATGTTTTAACCATTTTTTTGCACGAATATTCCCACGCTTTTGTCGCAAAAAAACTAGGATATAACTTAAAAAACATCAGACTCATTCCTTTTGGCATTTGCCTTAATATGAAGTCAAACATTATTTGCCCCAAAGACGAGATAAAAATTGCACTTGCAGGCCCTGCCATGAATCTTGTTTTATGTTTATTATGTTTTTCGCTTTGGTGGATTTTTCCGTCGACATATAACCACACAAATATATTTTGCTACGCCAATTTCATCACTTGTTTTTTCAATTTTCTTCCTGCGTTTCCACTCGACGGCGGAAGGGTTATGCTTGCAATTATAAGAAGCAAAGTTAGTGAAAAATCGGCAGTATTTTTTTGCAAGTTCATAAACATAACCTTGTCGATTTTGCTTTTTGCTATCTTTATTTGGTCGTGTTTTTATTCAATCAATTTCACCTATCTTTTTGTAATTTTTTGCATTTTAACAGGTGTTTTTGAAGTGAATGAAGACAAAAAGTATTTTCAAATAAACTATTCAAACATAAAAAAGATAAATAAGGTGATGAAAATTAAAAATTTGTATGTGAAAGAAAGTGAAAAAGTGTTTAAAATATGTAAATTTATCGATAATTTTTCATATATAAATCTTTACATTTATGACGACACGGACAACCTCAAAGGAATTATCAGCGAAAAGGACTATGTAAAATTGCTTGAAAAGG
>SAAW01000042.1 GCA_009929275.1 Clostridia bacterium | reverse complement strand
CTTTCATTAAAATTATTTTTTATAATGAAATACTTTTGTAAAATATTATCAAAAATTATTTTATCACACAAATATCTAGTTGTCCATAAAAATTGAACAATTTTTTAAAAATTATTTTTTTCTTATTCTTCTTAATATTTCAGTGTTTTATTGATTTAGCATCCAATCAATATACACTCCAAATCCCTTAGTTGAGTCGCTCACGAAAACATGCGTCACTGCTCCAACGATTTTATTATTTTGCAAAATTGGACTTCCACTCATTCCCTGCACAATTCCACCTGTCCTTGCAATCAAATCTTCATCAATCACTCGAATAACCATACTTTTATCATTAGAATAGTTCTGAAAATTTGTTTTTATAATCTCAATATCAAAAGTTTCCACATTTGTTCCATTAATGCAACATCGAATCTGGGCTTTCCCAGGTTTAACGGAAAGTCTGCCTCCCACACTCATCTCGTTGAGTGAAGAAAGGAACGCACTATCCTCGTTTAGACTGCCAAAAACGCCATATTCATTATTTTTTTCAACAACTCCTTGCTCATTTTTCCCCTGCATAAAAAGACCCTTAATCTCACCCGGACAGCCAGCCGAGCCCTTATTTACACCCAAAATGTTGCAATTATAGACTTTTCCGTCTTTTAAATTAATTTTTGTTTTTGTGTCGCTGTCACAAATTGGGTGACCAAGCGCTCCAAATCTATTATCTTTGTTCACAAAAGTTAAAGTCCCAATGCCAGAAGCGTCATCTCTCACCCAAATTCCCATTTTATAGTTTTCACTTTTCACATCATAACAAGGTTTCAATTTTGTTGTGATTTCTCTGTTTTTTCGCATCAACTTAACTTCAAGTTCTCGCCCTCTATTTTTTTCCTCGTTCACAATCTTAGAAATTGTTTTGCCATCGCCCACAGTTTCATTTTCAATTTGAGTTATAACATCGCCGACTTGTAAAATTTTGTCATCAAGCACATCTTTTTCACCCTGAGCAGTCGTCACAGGGCTACTCCCCACCACCAAAACTCCATTTGTTTTCAAAACAAGCCCAATTGCACAGCCACCAACAAGCACTGTGTCTGACTTTAAAATTTTAACTTTTTGATTTTTAATTGGGATAAGGTTAAAAAGCCTAAACTCAATCTCAGGCTCAAAATCACTCTTCATTTTTTCATTTGAAGCCTTAATCGTCTCATCATTTTTAACTCTAACTCTCAAAAGAGGTCCAAAATAATCGGACTTTTCAATCTCGCTTAATTCATTTGAAGTTAAAAAAGCATTTGAAGAAAAATCATTAATTTTTTGAAATGGAATTTGAAACAAAACATAACACAAAGCCGTGACAAATATCACAACAAAAAAAGAACTTATAATAAAAGATTTTTTTCTAAAAACCATATTACTTAGTTTGATTTCAAAAATATATTTTATGTGTTAATTAGCCTTGAAAAAAATGTATATTTTATAAAGCGTTTTTATATTCATCACATCTTTGCTTTAAAGAAATGGCATGATTTAGGCTCACTTGACTGTTTTGAGAGCCACCAGACAGCCGAGAAATTTCTTCAAAAGTGTCGTTTTTGTTTAACATTTTAGCGGTAACGAAAGTGTTGTTTTCCCTAACCTCTTTCAACACGCACACATTGTGGTCTGCCATAGCACAAATTTGTGGCAAATGAGAGACAGAAATTACTTGATGTCTCCTTGAAATGTTTGCCAATTTACATGCAACCTTAAAGCCCATTTCCCCGCTTATCCCAGCATCAATTTCATCAAAAACCATAAGCATAATTTTGTCATTTTCAGCCAAAATATTTTTTAAAGCAAGCATAAAACGGCTCGCCTCACCGCCAGAAATAATCTCACTTAATGGTTGCATATCCTGCCCTGGGTTGGCAGAAAACATAAATTGAACATCGTCCAAACCATTTAGCGTCAATTTATTCTCAAAGTTATCCTTGTCAACCTCAGCAAATTGAACATAAAATTTTGCATTTTTCATTCCAAGGTCGATCAACTCTTTTTTTGTTTTTTGTTCAAAATCACTTGCAACCTTTTTTCTAAATTCACTTATTTTTTGACTTTCCTCAAAAATTTCTTTTAACAATTTATTTTTTTCAATAAGTTTCTCTTTAAGTTCTTCCTTACTGTTTAAAATATCTGCATATTCTTTTTTGGACTTGTTATAAAAATCAAAAATTTCACCTATAGTTTTACCATATTTTTTCTTTAATAGATTAATTTTATCTAACCTTTGGTCAATTTTTTCAAACTCATATTCATCAAAACTACATTCTTCTTGCTTTGCATTAAGAGATTGAGAAATGTCCAAAATTTCATATTTTAAACTTTCAAGCCTTTCAATAAAAGGCTCTAAGCTCTCGTCAAAATGAGCAATCCCGCTAAGCAATGAAATTGCCTTTTTCACGCCGTCAATAACAGGGTTGTTTCCGTCCAAGCTGTCTGTCGCGCCTTTCAAACTTTCAAAAATTCTCTCATAGTTTTTCATCAAAAACTTTGTTTTTTCCAGTTCTTCATCTTCATTTTCTTTTAAGTCAAATTTTTCAATCTCCTGAATTTGATAGTCCAAAAGGTCCAACATTCTCTCCTGATTTTCAGTTGAAATGTTTAGTTTCAAAATATTTGAATTAACTTCCTTTAATCTTGATAAAAGATTTTTGTATAGTGCAAAAATAGATTTATCTTTGATAAACCCGTCTAAAATATCCAAATGAAATTTGCTGTTTATCAGACGCTGGTGCTCATGTTGTCCGTGAATGTCAACAAGAAGTGAAGAAATATTTTTAAGCATTTGCGCTGTCACGACATTTCCATTAATCCTAATTTCACTTTTCCCGTCAGAAGATAAACGCCTTAAAATTATGACTTCACTTTCACATTCAATCCCATATGTATCTAAAACATTTTTGACTTCTTTTGAAAAAATCCCATTAAAAACAGCCACAACTTTCATAAAATTTTTATTTTGTTTCACCAAAATTTTGTTTGCTTTGCCACCCAAAACAAAACCAAGCGAATCAATAATAATGCTTTTCCCAGCACCAGTCTCACCGCTGAGAACAGTGAATTTAGACGAAAAATCAATCGACAATTTGTCGATTAAAGCAACATTTTCAATTTCAAGAGTTTTTAACATAACTTTCCACCAAATTTATTATACAAAAAAATTGTTTTATTTCAAACGAAAAGTTAAGAGTCGATTATATTTTCGAGTTTTTTCAATGAATAATCAGCGTCAGAAC